>CAIMXF010000140.1 GCA_903845345.1 uncultured beta proteobacterium | reverse complement strand
GAAACTCTCCTCCTGCTCCGTCGTCCATTCTCGCCCCTCCGCCTCGAAGGATTCCCGACGCAGCGTCGCCAGCACGCTCGCCGCCTGCTCTCCGCCCATCACGCTGATGCGCGCATTCGGCCACATCCAGAGGAAGCGCGGCGCGAACGCGCGCCCGCACATCCCGTAGTTGCCGGCGCCGAACGAGCCGCCGATGATCACGGTGAACTTGGGCACGTTGGCGCACGCCACGGCCGTCACCATCTTCGCGCCGGCGCGCGCGATGCCCTCGTTCTCGTACTTTCGGCCCACCATGAAGCCGGTGATGTTCTGCAGGAACACCAGCGGCACCTTGCGCTGGCAGCACAGCTCGATGAAGTGCGCGCCCTTGTCGGCGCTCTCGGCGAACAGGATGCCGTTGTTGGCGACGATGCCCACGGGCATGCCCTCGATCCACGCGAAGCCGCAGACGAGCGTCGAGCCGTAGCGCGCCTTGAACTCCTCGAACTCGGAGCCGTCGACGATTCGGGCGATGACCTCGCGCACGTCGAAGGGCTTGCGCGCGGGCTTGCCTTCGGCGTCGAGCGGGATGATGCCGTGCAGTTCGGACTCGGGCAGCAGCGGCGCCTTCGGCTCGCGCAGCGCGACGCCTGCATCCTTGCGCCAGTTGAGCGTGCCGACGATGCCGCGCGCGAGCGCCAGCGCGTGCATGTCGTTCTCGGCCAGGTGGTCGGCCACGCCGGACAGCCGCGTGTGCACGTCGCCGCCGCCGAGGTCTTCCGCGCTGACCACCTCGCCCGTGGCCGCCTTCACGAGCGGCGGGCCGCCGAGGAAGATGGTGCCCTGGTTCTTCACGATGATGGTCTGGTCGCTCATCGCCGGCACGTAGGCGCCGCCCGCCGTGCACGAGCCCATCACCACCGCCAGCTGCGGGATGCCTTGGGCGCTCAGGTTGGCCTGGTTGTAGAAGATGCGGCCGAAGTGGTCGCGGTCGGGGAACACCTCGTCCTGGTTGGGCAGGTTGGCGCCGCCCGAATCGACGAGATAGATGCACGGCAGGCGGTTCTGCGCGGCGATCTCCTGCGCGCGCAGGTGCTTCTTGACGGTCAGCGGGTAGTACGTGCCGCCCTTGACGGTGGCGTCGTTGCACACGATCAGGCACTCGACGCCCGCGACGCGGCCGATGCCGGCGATGATGCCGGCGCCCGGCGCGGCGTCCTGGCCGCCCTTTTCCGGATACATGCCGAGCGCGGCCAGCGGCGCGATCTCGAGGAACGGCGTGCCCGGGTCCAGCAGGCGCTCGACGCGGTCGCGCGGCAGCAGCTTGCCGCGCGACAGGTGCTTCCTGCGCGCATCCTCGCCGCCGCCGAGCGCGATCTTCTCGAGCTTGGCGTTCAGGTCGTCCACCAGCAGGCGCATCGCGGCGGCGTTGGCCTTGAAGTCTTCCGAGCGGGCGTTCAGTTGGGTCGAGAGGGTGGACATGGGGTTTTTCAGCTTGTCTCGTTGGGCGCGCGTGCCGGCCCGACACGTTAGCCGAGGATTATCGATTGACGTTTACGTAAACGTCAATCGCGTCGTCACGCACCGGCGATGGCGGAAACTTCCCGGACGCCGAGCGCGTTCTTGCCCTATCGTGGCGGCCATCGCATCCGGAGAACCTCATGCAGTTGGGCTACACCATCCTCTACGTCGACGACGTCCCCGCCACGCTGGCCTTCTACGGCGAGGCCTTCGGCCTGGCCACGCGCTACACGCACGAGAGCGGCTCGTACGGCGAGCTCGAGACCGGCGCGACCGCGCTGGCGTTCGTGTCGCACGCACTGCTGCGCCAGCTGGGCAAGACGCCGCAATCGCCGGTGCTCGACAAGCCGGCCAGCGAGATCGCGTTCGTCACCGACGACGTGGCCGCCGCGGTCTCGCGCGCGATCGCGGCCGGCGCGACGCTCGTGCAGGACGCCGCCGCGATGCCCTGGGGCCAGACGATCGCCTACGTGGGCGACTGCAACGGCTTCCTCGTCGAGATCTGCACGCCGTTGTCGCACTGACGAATCAGCCGTAGACCTCGCGCTCCGTCCACCCCAGCGCCGACATGTCCATCACGCGGAACGGTTCGTCCACCCGCAGGAGGAATTCATCGAGCTGCGGCGGCTTCACGTGGGTGCCAGACAGCATCGCGTGCACCTGGCCGCGGTGGTGCGCCTGGTGCATGAACAGGTGGTTGAGCACCAGGCAGGCGAGGTCGCTTTTCGTCGGGTCCGGCGTATGCAGCATGTGGACGACGGCGTTGGCGCTCGTGTCGTCCAGCCTGTCGCAGAACGCGACCAGCTTGTTGTCGCTGGCGTCCTGCGCCGCGGCGTAGGGCACGAGCTCGTCGTGGGGCGCGAAGCGCTTGTACGACTCCGCCATGTCGGGCTCGCCGTGCAGCGCGGCGATGTAGTAGCGGTCGACCGCGAGCAGATGGTTGAGCGTGCCGATGATGGTCGGGAAGAAGCCGGTGCGCTTCGCGTGCAGCTCGGACGTCGACAGGTTGGCCAGTGCGGCCTGCAGCCGGCGATTCGCAAGCCGATTGGCGTGCGCCTGGACGCTCAGCACGCGAGCGAGGCTCAGCGGGCGCGGGTCGGATCGGGTCGTGTCGGACATGAGTGTTACCTCCGGATCGTTTTGATCAGCCAGGTCCCGACCGTAGCAAAAAGCGCGCGCATTCTGCGGTGAGGGTGTCTGGTGCCCGCATTGACCGCTCGAGGCAGCGACGGAGACGGCCTCGACGGGCCGTCCGCGGCCGGATCCTCCGCGAGCGTGGGGCTCACATGTCGACCGGCAGGGCCGTCTCGTATTTGACTTCGCGCAGGACCACGCTGCTGCGCACGTTCGCCACGCCCGCCGTCTTGAACACCTTGTCCTGCAGGAAGCGGTCGTAGGCCTTCATGTCGGGCGCGACCACCTTGATCAGGTAGTCGCCCTCGCCCGTCGTGCTGTGGCATTCCATGATCTCGGGACTGGCCCTGGCCATCGCCTCGAACTGCTCGACCGCGCCCTCGCTGTGGCGCACCAGCGTGACGTGCGCGAGCACGCAGATCGACAGCCCGAGCTTCTCGCGGTCGAGCAGCGCGACGTAGCCGCGGATCACGCCGCTGGCCTCGAGCTCCTTCACGCGGCGCCACACGGGCGTGGCCGACAGCCCGACGTTGTCGGCGAGCTGCTGGGCGCTCTGGCGGCCGTCTCGCTGCAGGGCCGCGGCGATGCGGCGGGCGACGCGGTCGATGGTGGCGGGCAAGGTCATGGGCGCATTTTCCCTCGGAATCAGCCTGATTCGAGACGTTCATTCCAGAATCAGGTCATTTCGGAAACGTTCGTCTCGATACGCGGCCTGTTCCGGCTCAATGCGCAAGATCGCCGCGCCCGCCGAGGGATAGCATCGTCGGTCCAGCCCGCGCGAGCCAGACCATGACCCTGCCGTCCTCCGACATCACGACCACGCCCGATCCGGACACCGCGCCGCTGCGCCAGTACGCGCTGACGGACAACCTGGCCGCCGACTCGGGCGCCGTCTTCCTCACCGGCACGCAGGCGCTGGTGCGGCTGCTGCTGATGCAGCGCCGGCGCGACCGGGCGGCCGGGCTGGACACGGCGGCGTTCGTGTCGGGCTACCGCGGCAGCCCGCTGGGCATGGTCGACCAGCAACTGTGGAAGGCCAAGAAGTTCCTGGCCGAGCACCAGGTCGAGTTCCTGCCGGCCATCAACGAAGACCTGGCCGCCACGGCCTGCCTGGGCACGCAGCGCGTCGCGCTCGACCCCAAGCGCACCGTCGAGGGCGTGACGGCGATGTGGTACGGCAAGGGCCCCGGCGTCGACCGTTCGGGCGACGCGCTCAAGCACGGCAACGTCTACGGCTCCAGCCCGCAGGGCGGCGTGCTGGTGGTGGCGGGCGACGACCACGGCTGCGTGTCGTCGTCGATGCCGCACCAGAGCGACCTCGCGATGCAGGCGTGGAGCATGCCGGTGCTGCATCCGGCCAACGTCGCCGAGTACCTCGAGTTCGGCCTGTACGGCTGGGCGCTGTCGCGCTTCTCGGGCGCATGGGTCGGCTTCAAGGCGATCTCGGAAGTGGTCGAGTCGGGGATGACGGTCGACCTCGACGCCATCCCGCTCGACTTCACGCAGCCGGTGGACTTCACGCCGTCGCAGGACCTGCACGTGCGCGCCGTCGACCTGCCGTCGCTGGTGCTCGAATCGCGCCTGGCCGAGAAGCTCGCCGCGGTGCGCGCGTTCGCCAAGGTCAACTCGGTCGACAAGCACATCGTCGCGAGCCCCAATGCGACGCTCGGCATCGTCACGGTCGGCAAGGCGCACTATGACTTCCTGGAGGTGCTGCGCCGCCTCGAGCTCGACCCGAACGCGCTGGCCGCGGCCGGCGTGCGCATCTACAAGGTCGGGCTCGTGTTTCCGCTCGAGCCGACGCGCATGGCGGAGTTCGCGCAAGGCCTCGAGGAGATCCTCGTGATCGAGGAAAAGGCGCCGGTCGTCGAGCGCCAGCTGAAGGACCAGCTGTACGGCCTGCCCGATTCGCAACGCCCGCGCATCGCCGGCAAGACGACGCCCGACGGCATGCCGCTGCTGTCGTCGCTGGGCGAGCTGCGACCGTCGCGCATCATGGAAGTGGTGGCCGGCTGGCTGGCTCGCCTGAACCCCGCGCTCGACCGCACGCACCTGGTCACCGACTTCACGATGCCCTGCCTGCTGCACAACGAGGCCGACGCCACCAGGCGCCAGCCGTACTTCTGCTCGGGCTGCCCGCACAACACCTCGACCAAGGTGCCCGAGGGCTCGCGCGCGCTCGCGGGCATCGGCTGCCACTTCATGGCGAGCTGGATGGAGCGCGAGACCAGCGGGCTGATCCAGATGGGCGCCGAAGGCGTCGACTGGGCCGCGCACTCGCGCTTCACGAAGGAGAAGCACGTCTTCCAGAACCTGGGCGACGGCACGTACTACCACTCGGGGTACCTCGCCATCCGCCAGGCGATCG
>CAIMXF010000139.1 GCA_903845345.1 uncultured beta proteobacterium | reverse complement strand
CGCCTTGAGGTCGCCGAGGTTGTTGGTCGGCGCGATGCGGCAACTGGCGCTCGAATACGCCTCGTTCAGGAACGCGGCCAGGCGCAGGCCGGCCAGCGCGAGCTCCTTGTCGAGCAGCGGCATCGCCATCCGGTAGTACGCGTCGTCGATGACGAGCGCGCCGTTGCCGTCCAGCGGCGCGCGGGGGTTCCAGATCTGCTGGGCAACGGCGTGGGTCTCCTGCGCCCAGTCGACGACGTTGGTGGAGCTGCCGAGCGCCAGCACGGCCGGATCCTTGAGCGGGCCGGCCTCCAGCTTCTCGACGTAGGCGCCCCACGACCAGTAGGACATGTGGATCAGGCCGCTGTCCCACAGCGTGTGCAGGTTGCCGAACTGCTTGACGTCGCAGCCGTCGCGCGAACAGGTGGCGCCTTGCACCACGCCGGCGATCGGCTGGCCGTTGCCGCCCAGCTTCTCGAGCACGGTGTGCAAGGGCTGGTGGATGTCGCCGACGAAATGGATGGCGAATTCCAATGCCTCCTTGCGCTCGACGGCGGTCGGCGCGCAGGAGATCGCGTTGCGCAGGCGTTCGAGCGCGGCGACGATGCAGTCGCCCTTGCCGGTCGAGGGGCAGTCGCGCGCCGCGTCGTAGCCGCCGCTGGCCAGCGGGATGTCGACGAAGTGCAGGTTGTACGTCTCGCGGCGTGCGCCGCGCACGTCGTCCGGCCAGCTCGCGACCGAGGCCATCGAGGCGCCAAGCACCCGCTGGACCGCGACCTGGGCGGCGGGGTCGAGCCGGCGCTGGGCGATCTCGGCCACGATGGAGTGGCCTTCCTGGCCGTACGCGTGGCCGGCCTGCGCGACGACGGCGAGCGCGGCGCCCGCCAGCGCGCGGATGATTTTCTCGAGCATGAATGAAATGCGGCCCGGATCGCTCCGGGCCGTCCCTGGTCGGTTCAGGTTTATGCGAGGATCAGAAGAACGAGGCGCTCAGGCTGACCATGAACGAGCGCGGCGCCAGCAGGTTGTAGGTGGCCGCGCTGATGTAGCTCGGATCCTTGCCGGTCGTCGGGTCGAGCGGCCCCTTGTTGGCCTGGAAGTTGGTCGAGCTGGCGAAGGTCAGCGCCTTGCGGTCGGTCAGGTTGCTCACGTTGATCTTCAGCTTCGGGCTGCGCAGCCACGTCGCGAAGTCGTCGAAGTTCCAGCCGCCATTGAGGTTCATCGTCGTGAAGCCCGGGGCCTTCTCGGTGTTGACCCAGTCCGCCCAGAAGCTGCTGCGGTAGCTTGCACCCAGGTTCACCCAGGCCGGCCCATGGGTGTAGCCCGCGCCGAGGTTGAAGGTGTTCTTCGAGACGTTGACGAAGGACTTGCCCTGGGTCGCGTAGGTGCCGTCGCCGATCGTGGCGGTGTTGTCCTCGATGGTCGACTTGGTCAGGGCGTACGAGGCGTACAGGCTCAGGTCGGTGTAGACCTTGTAGCTGGCTTCGGCGTTGATGCCGCGCTGGTGCAGCTTCGGCACGATCAGGTAGACGGTCTGGGCGCTGGCGTCGTCGTAGCCGGACACCTGCTTGTTCAGCAGGTTGGAGCCGTAGAAGTCCACGCTGGCCGACAAGGCGCTGCCGTAGTAGCGCCAGCCCAGATCCACCGTGTCGGCGCTCTCGGGCTTGTTGTTGGCGATCTGGGCGAGCTGCGCCTGGGTGATGCCGCTGAACGCGAGTTCGCTCGGGTTCTGCTTGTAGAACTCGATCACCGCGTTGCTCTGGGTGATGACGCCGTTGACCGGCGCGCGGAAGCTGCGGCCGTAGCCCAGGAAGAACTGGTTGGCGGTGTCGAGCTGGAACTTGAGGCCCGCCGACGGCGTGAACTTCTTCCAGGTGTCGCTGGACGTGCCGCCGAACTGCTGCGTGTAGGCCGGGCCGCCGTAGGCGCCGTAGTGCTCGAAGCCGTAGCCCTTGCGCGTGACGCTGGTCTCGGCGCCGGACACCGTCAGCGTCCACTGGTTGGTCGGCGTCCAGTCGTTGCTGAGGAACAGGCGGGTCAGCGTGGTGTCGGTCTGGTCGAGGAAGTTGAGCTGCGGCGGGCCGCCGACGGTGGAGGTGCCCAGGTCGTCGTTGCCCCAGAGGTTGGCCGGGGTGCCGGTCGCGTCCACCGTGGAATAGTTCTGGTATTGCTTCTGGCG
>CAIMXF010000138.1 GCA_903845345.1 uncultured beta proteobacterium | reverse complement strand
GGTATCGGCGGGAACGACGTTCGAGATCTCGGACATGGACGACTCTTCTTTGGGGCCTGATTCGGCGGGCGGGAGCCGGCGATTTTAGACGGGAGGGCTTCAAATGCGGGGAAAACCCGTGACCAGCCCTTTTACACTGCGTGAATGAAGGCACTGATCCTGGCCGCCGGCCGCGGCGAACGCATGCGGCCCCTGAGCGACCGCACCCCGAAGCCGTTGCTTGAAGTAGCCGGCAAGAAATTGATCGAATGGCATCTCGAGGCGCTCGCGCGGGCGGGCGTGCGCGACGTCGTCGTCAACACGGCATGGCTCGAAGAGCAGTTCCCCGCGGCGCTCGGCGACGGCTCGCGCTACGGCGTGCGCATCACGTACTCGTTCGAAGGCCGCGACCACGGCCAGGCGCTCGAGACCGCAGGCGGCATCGCCAAGGCGCTGCCGCTGCTCGGCGACGTGTTCTGGATCGTGTCGGGCGACATCTACGCGCCGGACTTCTCGTTCGAGCAGTCCGACGTCGACGACTTCACCGCCAGCGGCGCGCTCGGCCAGCTGTGGTTCGTGCCGAACGAGCCGTGGCATCCCGGCGGCGACTTCGGCATCGACGCCCGCGGCCACGCCAGCCGCGACGTCGCGCCCAAGCGCACCTACGCCAACTTCGCGCTGTTCCGCGCGGCGCTGTTTCAGGACATCGTGCCCGGCACGCGGCTGGCGATGCGGCCGAAGCTCGAAGAAGCGCTGGACGCCGACGCGCTGCGCGCGCGGATGTGGGACAGGCCGTGGTTCAACATCGGCACGCCGCAGCAGCTGGCGGCGTTGCAGGGCACGACGCAATGACAGCGTCCATCGACGACTTGCTCGTCACGCTGCGAGCGCTCGAAATCGAGCTGCACCAGTCGGCCGCGCGAAGCGACGCCACCCGGCTCGACGCGCTGCTGCATCCGGAGTTCCGTGAGTTCGGCCGCTCCGGCCGCTCGTATTCGCGGGCCGACATGTTCGCGCACCTGTTGGAGGCGCGGTCGCACGCGACGGTCGTCGCGGATCGCATTGCATTGCGGCGTCTCGCGCCGGACGTCGGCCTGCTGACCTACCGCGCTGCGCACCGGGGTGGCGACGGCGGTCTGCAGCGCCACACGCTGCGCAGGTCGATCTGGCAGCGCGGCGACCATGGCTGGCAGATGAGCTTTCATCAGGGAACGGCTACCGCGGCGTTCGAGCCGGACGCCTGATCGAAAGCGCGCGCCGTCCCGTCGTTCAGTCCTCGGCTGTCGCGGCCAGCGCCTCTTCGCTGCCGTGAATCATGCCCAGCATCGTCGCGATCATCGACTGCCTGGCGCGTTGCAGCGTGTCGGTGTGGGTGCCGTCCGCGACGACGATGAGGGGCAGGCGCCGGGGTTCGCCGGGATCGGAGGCGAAGTCCGCGAGCGGCGTGCGCGTGTCTGCGCTGCCCTGGAAGAGGGCGGCGTGCAGTCCGGCGGGCAACGCTTCGGCCAGCGAGAAATCATGCGGGACGATCCGCTCGATGGGCAGGCTCGCCAACGGGCGCAGGAACCAGCGCTCGCGCAGCGCGCCGCGGATGCCCGCGCTCAGCGACGGCGAGGCGGACTCCATCACCAGGCCGGCCGGCGACGTGGCGCCGGCGGCGTAGGCCGCGATCATGGCGCCGAGCGAGCGGCCCGCCACCACCGTGTGCACGCGGCCGCACGTGCCGATGACCGTCGCCACCGCGGTCGTGGCCAGCGCCTGCACGTCGTCGATGCGCGCGCGTCCCGGGGCGCCGTCCTGCCCGGGGTAGGCGATGGCGTAGACGTCCAGGCCGGCCTTCCGGAAGTCCGGAAACAGCTCGTTCGCATACCGATCGAGGCCGCCCTGGTGGCCGGGGAAATAGACCACGCAGCCCTGGCGCGGTTGCGCCGCGGCTCGGTCGAAGCGGCGGACGATCATCGCGGCACCGTCGCGTCCCGGCAGACTGAACGCCTGCGTGAACGCACCGGCGACGGTCGGCGGCGGACCTGGCGCGAACAACAAGCCATCGAGGTCGAAGCGCAGCAGGAGGACCGCCGCGGCGACGTAGGCCACGGCGCATCCGCCGAGCGCGACGGTCACGGCGGCGAAGGTCTTGGGAGCGGGAGTGCGCATCGGTACGCCGAGTATCCGCCCGACCAGGTACCGGCTGGCCCGTGCAAAAGACCCGGCATGCCGGGCCCGGGTTCGAAGCGGGACGGCTTACTGCGCCAGCGGCGCCGTGATCTCGTCGATCTGCTTGAGGACATCCGGCGTCAGCCTGGCGATGATGTCCGCGGCCTTCAGGTTGTCCTGCAGCTGCTTCACGCTGGACGCGCCGGTGATGACGCTGCTGACGTGCGGGTTCTTCGCGACCCATGCGATGGCCAGCTGCGCGGTGGTCGCTCCGAGGTCGCGCGCGATCGGCTCCAGCCTGGCGACGGCAGCGTTCTTCGCTTGATCGGTGAGGCTGTCGTGCAGGAAGCTCATGCTGGCCATCGCGCCGCGGCTGTCGGCCGGGATGCCGCTCTTGTACTTGCCCGTCAGCAGGCCCGAGGCCAGCGGGCTCCACGTGGTCAGGCCCAGGCCGATGTCGTCGTACAGGCGCG
>CAIMXF010000137.1 GCA_903845345.1 uncultured beta proteobacterium | reverse complement strand
GTGCTGTTCACGCTGCCGGACGACGCCGTGCAGGACACCAACCGCGCGGTGGCGAAGTCGCACCAGCCGCTGTTCGTGAAGGCGCTCTCGCGCGACGGCAGCGAGCTGCTGGGCACCGGCACGCTGACGGTCGTCAACAACCAGATCGACACGACCAGCGGCACCGTGCAGATGAAGGCCAGCTTCCTGAACCACGAGCACAACCTGTGGCCGGGCCAGTTCGTGAACGTGCGCCTGATCCTGGGCACGTACGAGAAGGCGTTGACGATTCCCGCTGTCGCCGTGCAGCGCAGCCAGTCCGGCGTCTACGTGTTCGCGCTCAGTCCGGACGGCCAGACGGTGCGCAACCAGGCGATCTCGCTGGTGCAGATCGAGGACGGCGTCGCGATCGTCGCCGCCGGCCAGGGCCTGGCCTCCACCGACAAGGTCGTGACCGACGGCACCTACCAGCTGCAGCCGGGTTCGCATGTCGTCCTGTCCAGGCCCGGTGGCGCGAGCGCCGCCGCCGGCGCGTCGTCTGCTTCGGGAGCAAGGAAGTGAGCGTTTCTTCCGGCTTCATCAAGCGGCCGATCGGCACGACGCTGCTGGCGATCGCGATCCTGCTGGTCGGGGTCGCGGTCTATCCGCTGCTGCCGATCGCGCCGCTGCCGCAGGTCGACTTCCCGACCATCCAGGTCTCGGCGAACCTGCCGGGCGCCAGTCCCGAGACGATGGCCTCCAACGTGGCGCAGCCGCTCGAGCGCCAGTTCTCGCTGATCGCCGGCCTGACGCAGATGACGTCCGTCAGCGGCATCGGCTCGACGCAGATCACGCTGCAGTTCGACCTCAACCGCGCGATCGACGGCGCCGCGCTCGACGTGCAGGCCGCCATCAACGGCGCCACCGGCCAGCTGCCGACCACGCTGCCGGCGCCGCCGACCTTCCGCAAGGTCAATCCGGCCGACTCGCCCATCATGCTGCTGGCGGTGCACTCCGACACGCTGCCGCTGATCCAGGTCAACGACTACGCCGACAACATCCTCGCCCAGCAGATCTCGCAGATCAGCGGCGTCGGCCTGGTCAACATCGGCGGTGTCAACAAGCCCGCCGTGCGGGTGCAGGTGGATCCGGCCAAGATCGCGGCGCTGGGCATCAGCCTGGAGGACATTCGCGGCGTCATCGCCAACATCTCCGTGAACTCGCCCAAGGGCACGCTCGACGGCCCGAACCAGTCGTTCACCATCTACGACAACGACCAGCTGCTCAACGCGCAGCCCTGGAACGACGCGATCATCGCGTACAAGGGCGGCGCGGCGGTGCGCATCCGCGACATCGGCGTGGCCGTGGACGCGCCCGAGAACACCAAGGCGGCCGGCTGGGCCTACTCGGGCGCAGCCGCGCCCGACAGCGTCGGCAACGGGCGCGGCATGATCCTGGTCATCACCAAGCAGCCGGGCGCCAACGTGATCGAGACGGTCGACGCCATCAAGGCGGCGCTGCCCAGGCTGCAGGCGGCGATCCCGCCGACGGTCAAGGTCGACACGCTGATCGACCGCACGCAGACCATCCGCGCCGCGGTCAAGGACGTCGAGTCGACGCTGGCGCTGACCATCTTGCTGGTCGTCCTGGTGATCTTCCTGTTCCTGCGCAACCTCGCGGCCACGCTGATCCCCAGCGTCACCGTGCCGCTGGCGCTGATGGGCACCGCGGGCGCGATGTACCTGCTGAACTACAGCCTCGACAACCTGTCGCTGATGGCCCTGACCATCGCGGTCGGCTTCGTCGTCGACGACGCCATCGTGATGCTGGAGAACATCTACCGCTACGTCGAGGAGGGCATGAGTCCGATGGACGCGGCGTTCAAGGGCGCGGGCGAGATCGGCTTCACCATCATCTCGATCTCGGTGTCGCTGGTGGCGGTTTTCATCCCGCTGCTGCTGATGGGCGGCATCGTCGGGCGCCTGTTCCGCGAGTTCGCGGTGACGGTGACGCTGACGATCTTCGTGTCGGTGGTCATCTCGTTGACGCTGACGCCGATGCTGTGCTCGCGCTTCCTGAAGGACGAGCACAAGACGAAGCACGGCCGCATCTACAAGCTGTCCGAAGCGGGCTTCGACAAGCTGCTGGCCGGCTACAAGCGCGGGCTCGACGTCGTCTTCAAGCACCAGTTCGTCACGCTGATGGTGTTCTTCGCGACGCTGGCGGCCACGGTCTTCCTGTTCGTCATCATCCCCAAGGGCTTCTTCCCGCAGCAGGACACCGGCTTCATCTTCGGCAGCGCGCAGGCCGCGCAAGATTCGTCGTTCGCGTCGATGAACCGGCGCCAGGTGCAGTTCGCCGACATCATCCGGCAGGATCCCGACGTCACCGGCGTCGCGATGTTCGGCAACTCGTCGCAGTTCAACCTCGGCAACTTCTTCATCGCTCTGCGGCCGAAGGACGAGGGACGCAAGGTCAGCTCCGACGAGATCATCGCGCGCCTGCGTCCGAAGCTCGCGAAGGTGGAAGGCGCCTCGCTGCTGATGCAGTCCGGCCAGGACATCAACGTCGGCGGCCGGCTGGCGCGCACGCAGTACCAGTACACGGTCACCGACGCCAACCTCGCGGAGCTGGACGAATGGTCGCCCAAGCTGCTCGAGCGCTTCAAGGAGCTGCCGCAGCTCACCGACGTCGCCTCCGACCTGCAGAGCGCCGCGACCACCGCGACACTGACGATCGACCGCGACCGCGCCGCCAGCTTCGGCATCACGCCGGCGCTGATCGACGCCACCATCTACGACGCGGTCGGCCAGCGCCAGGTGAACCAGTACTTCACGCAGATCAACAGCTACCACGTGGTGCTGGAGGTCACGCCGAAGCTGCAGGAAGATCCCGACCTGTTCAGCAAGCTCTACCTGACATCGCCCGTCACCGGCAAGCAGGTGCCGCTGTCGACGTTCGTGAAGGTGGACACCAGCAAGACCAGCTACCTCACCATCAGCCACCAGAGCCAGTTCCCGGCGGTGACGCTGTCGTTCAACCTCAAGCCGGGCGCCTCGCTCGGCCAGGCGGTCGACGCGATCAACAAGGCGCAGGCCGACATGGGCCTGCCCAAGGCGCTCACCGGCTCGTTCCAGGGCACCGCCCAGGCCTTCGGCGACTCGCTGCGGAGCCAGCCCTACCTGATCGCCGCGGCGCTGGTGGCGGTCTACATCGTGCTGGGCCTGCTGTACGAGAGCTACATCCATCCGCTGACGATCCTGTCGACGCTGCCGTCGGCCGGCGTGGGCGCGCTGCTGATCCTGATGGCCGGCGGCTACGACCTCACCGTCATCGCGCTGATCGGCATCATCCTGCTGATCGGCATCGTGAAGAAGAACGGCATCATGATGGTGGACTTCGCGCTCACCGCGGAGCGCGAGCAG
>CAIMXF010000136.1 GCA_903845345.1 uncultured beta proteobacterium | reverse complement strand
CGCGCTCGTAGCGGCGCACGTCGTCCACCTGGCCGCGCAGGATCTGGCACAGGCGCTCGATGGTCTTGACCGTGAAGCGGATCTTCATCAGGTCGTCGGTCAGCGCGGCCTGGGCCTTGTCGTACGAGGGCGAGCGGTAGCCGTCCTTCTCGAACGCCTTGCGCATCTTGTCGAAGTGCGTGCTGAGATCGCCGAACTTGACCAGCGCCTGCGCCTTCAGCTCCTCGAGCTTCTTGGTGAGCGCCTTGGAGCCGCCGGCGCCGTCGTCGTCGTCTTCCTCGTCGAACTCGTCGAAGTCTTCTTCGGCGACGTAGTCGTCCGCTTCATTGGTCGACACGAAGCCGTCGACGGCTTCGGAGATCTGCATCTCGCCCTTCTGGATGCGGTCGGCCACGGCCAGGATCTCGGCGATCGTGGTGGGCGAGGCCGAGATGGCCTGCATCATCGACTGCAGGCCGCCCTCGATGCGCTTGGCGATCTCGATTTCGCCTTCGCGCGTGAGCAGCTCGACCGAGCCCATCTCGCGCATGTACATGCGCACGGGGTCGGTGGTGCGGCCGAACTCGGAGTCGACCGTCGACAGCGCAGCCTCGGCCGCCTCTTCGGCCTCCTCTTCCGTCGCGCCGGACTGGGTCTGGCCCGAGATCAGCAGCGTGGCGGCGTCGGGCGCCTGCTCGTACACGGCGATGCCCATGTCGTTGAGCATCGACACGATGGCTTCGAGGATTTCGTTGTCGACCAGCTTCTCGGGCAAGTGGTCGTTGATTTCCTGGTGCGTCAGGAAGCCGCGCGTCTTGCCCATCTTGATGAGCGTCTTCAGCTCATGGCGGCGCTTGGCGACTTCCTCTTCGGTCAGCTGGGTCTCGTCGAGGCCGAACTCGCGCATCAGCGCGCGCTCCTTGGCCCGCGACACCTTCATGCGCAGCGGCTTGACCTTGGCCTTGACCTCGCCGACTTCCTCGACCACCTCCTCGGCGGCCTCGACCTCGACTTCACCTTCGAGATCGGCCTCGACTTCGGCGTCGTCCTCGAAGGCGGGAACCTTGGCGACTTCTTCCTTCTTGCCCTTCTTGCCCTTGGCCTCCGGCGCCGCGGTCTTGGCGGCGGCCTTGGTGGTCTTGGCGGCCGGCGTCTTCGCGGCCGGGGCGGCCTTCGCCGCAGGCGCCTTCGCGGCAGCCTTGGGCGCAGCAGCGGACACCGCCTTCTTCTCGACGACGGGCTTCTCGGCGGCCGTCCTGGCGGCGGCGGTCGTCGTCTTGGCAGTATCAGCGCTCTTCTTGGCAGTCATGCGTTTCCTTGAATGAATGTCGACCCAGGCCGCCCGGCTTATCCAGCCCGCGTCAATCTCGACTGGCCCGCTGAATATGCGGGCAAGCGTCGAAAAAGAAAGTCAGGCAATGAATTTCCCCTCGCGTGCGACGCGACGGGACACCGGCAGGCAAGTTGGCGTGAACGTGGTTTGAATGAGCAGCTCTTGCGGGAGGAGGTGGCCGAAATGGATGCCCTTGACGAGGGTGGCCGGGGCCCGGAGTTAGCTGCTCTCACTGCACGTCACAAGTTGCCGCTGAGTGGGATATCGGATTATACCTCAGCCTCCAATGAAAATCACTGGTCGGCGAGGCGCGGGTCGGTTCCGATGCGGCTGTGTTGCGGCCTGGCCAATCACTCTTCGGCACGTTGCGCCGATAGTCGAGCCTTCACTTCCTTCCAGTGCTGGTCGACCTCGCGGTAGCGGACGATCGCGGCCGGATCGTGGGGAATCTGCGCCACCAGCGCCTGCTTCTGCGCGCCCAGTTCGCGGTCGAGCATGACATCCACGGCGCGGCGGAAGTCGGCGAACGTGGCGTCTGGATCGGCGTCGCCGTCGGCGATCGCCAGCGCTTCCGCGCCCAGCTCGGGATCGCCCCGCAACGCGTGGCTGAGGACGGCCCAGGGGCGCGGTCCGTGCTCCGAGTGGTCGCGCTCCAGCCAGGCGACGAGCGGCCCGTACGGGGCGGGCAAGGCATGCAGCAGATCGTGCTCGTCGGCGGTCAGCCGTTCCCAGTATTCGGGATGGCCGAACAGCATCTGCACGGCACGGCTCTCGGGTGTCTTCGGCGCGGAACGCGGCTGGCGCCGCTGGGCCTCGACTTCGGCCTCTTCGCGCGCGCGGGCCGCCCATTTGGGATTCATGGGCCGGTTGCTGCGGAAGGCCGGCTTGCCACCCTGGAAGTCGCGACCCTTGCCGCGTGCTTCGCCGGGGGCCGACGACGCGTCCGAGCCTGCGGCATTGGCCTCGTCGAGATCGGGCGGGCCGTCGTGCCAGGGCGCGCCGGCTTCGCCGGAGGCACGTTCGCCGCGGCGCGGCCGGCTGCTGGTGCGCCATAGAGACCGCAGGTCGGCCAGCGGCAGGTTGCCCTTGACCGCCAGCTCGCTCAGCAACTGCTTCTGCAGCGCCCCCTCCGGCAGCGCGCTCCACAGCGGCTTGGCCTGCGCCAGCATGCGGGCACGGCCCTCGGCGGTTCCCATATCGCAGTCGTGCTGGGCGACCTCGATCAGTTGCTGCGACAGCGGCAGTGCTTCCTGAACGTATTGTTCGAACGCCTTCGCGCCATGTTCGCGCACGTAGCTGTCCGGATCATGTTCCTTGGGGAGGAAAAGAAAGCGGAAGCTGCGCGTGTCGGTGGCGTGCGGCAGCGCTGCCTCCAGCGCGCGCCCGGCGGCGCGGCGGCCGGCGGCGTCGCCATCGAAGCTGAAGATCACCTTCTCGGTGAAGCGCAGCAGCTTGTGCACGTGCTCGGCGGTGCAGGCCGTCCCGAGCGTGGCGACGGCGTTGGGAAAGCCCAGCTGCGCCAGCGCGACCACGTCCATGTAGCCTTCGGTGACCAGCACGTAGCCCTTGTCGCGAAGACCCTGCCGCGCCTCGAACAGCCCGTAGAGCTCGCGGCCCTTGCTGAAAACGGGCGTCTCGGGCGAGTTGAGGTACTTGGGTTCGCCCTTGTCGAGCACTCGTCCGCCGAAGGCGATCACCTCGCCCTTGACGTTGCGGATCGGGAACATGATGCGGTCGCGGAAGCGGTCGTAGCGCTTCTGCGTGGCGGGATCGTCTCCCGAGACGATCACCATGCCGGACTCCACCAGCAACGGGTCGTCGTAGCGCGCGAACGCGCTCGCCAGCGTGCGCCAGCCCTCGGGCGAATAGCCGAGCGCGAAGCGCGCCGCGATCTCGCCGCTGAGGCCGCGGCCCTTCAGGTACTCGATCGCCCGCGGCGAGGCCTTCAGGTGCTGCTTGTAGTGGTCCGCGGCCTTGGCCAGGATGTCCGACAGCGTGACGCTCTGCGCCTTCTTGCGCGCGGCTTCCGCGCGCTCCTCAGGGGTGGCGTCGTCCTCGGGCACCGGCATGCCCACCTGCTGGGCCAGGTCGGTGACGGCGTCGACGAAGCCCATGCCGTGGTGCTCGCAGAGGAAGCGGATCGCGTCGCCGTGCACGCCGCAGCCGAAGCAGTGGTAGGTCTGGCGCGTGGGGCTGACGATGAAGCTGGGTGACTTCTCGCCGTGGAACGGGCACAGCCCCTTGTAGTTGATGCCGGCTTTCTTCAGCGTGACGGTGCGGCCCACCAGTTCGACGATGTCGACGCGGGCGAGCAGGTCTTGGACGAATTGGCCGGGGATCACGAACGCAGTGTAGGGGCGGAAACGAATCGAGCGCCCTCGGGCGCTCGAAACTTGCTCAGGGCCGTTCGGCCCAGGCGAACCGGCCTGCTCAGACGGCGAAATCGGTGAGTTGCTTGCCCGATTCCAGCGCGGCCGACAGCCACTTCGGCTTCAGTCCGCGGCCGGTCCAGGTCTGGCCGCTGGCCGGGTCGCGGTACTTGGCAGCCACCTTGCGCCCGCTGGTGCTGGCGCGCGGGCCGGCGGTCTTGGCGACGAGGTCTGCAGCGGTCAAACCATGTTCGGCCATCAATGCACGAACCTTGGAAATGGCCTCGTTGCGCTCTTGGCGGCGTGCGTCCGAAATCTGGCGATCGATTTCGGCCTTCTGGGCCAGAAGTTCCTGCAGGGAAGACATGTCTCAAATCCTCGTGTCAATTCGACTATTGAAACATCTTATCGCGAAATACGCAAAAAGAAACTCAATGGGAAGTGGCGCGTGACACTTTGCACGTGTTGGCCAACTTCGACTCGAATATACACCGAACCCGCAGAAAATATTGCCCGAGGCTGAAGATGCGGCCCGGCCGAAGATGAGAAAAGTCTCGTTCAAGCGGCCGGCGGAACGTAGCCTGCAGGTTGTTCCGCACCGCCGCCGAAGAAGAAGTTCTCCATTTGGCGCGCCAGATATTGGCGGGCGCGCGCATCGGCGAGGTTCAGGCGATTCTCGTTGACGAGCATCGTCTGGTGCTTCTTCCACGCCTCAAATCCTTCCTTGCTGACGTTGTCGTAGATGCGCTTGCCGAGCTCGCCCGGATAGACCGAATAGTCGAGGCCTTCGGCTTCGCGCTTGAGGTAGACGCATTGGACGGTACGTGTCATGGAAACTCCTGTTGTTCGTAGGCGCCGGGCATGTGGAAGCGCCCGGCCGTGAGGATTTGCGGAATTCAGTTCTAGGGCAGTTTCTTGACGAGTACCTGCGAACGCCGATCCCAGTTGTATTTCTTCTTGCGCGCCTCGGGCAACCATTCGGGGTCGACCTGTTCGAAGCCGCGTTTGATGAACCAGTGCATCGTGCGTGTGGTGAGCACGAATATCGACCTCACGCCGAGCGCCTTCGCGCGATGTTCGATCCGCTTCAGAATGCGGTCGCCGTCGCCCTGCCCCTGAACCTGCGGCGATACGGTGAGTGCCGCCAATTCGGCGGTGTGCGCTTCCGGATAGGGATACAGCGCGGCGCATCCGAAAATGATTCCGTCGTGCTCGATGACGGTATACGTGGCGACGTCGCGTTCGATTTCCGTGCGGCTGCGCTTGACGAGCGTACCGTCGCGTTCGAACGGCTCGATCAATTGAAGGATACCCCCCACGTCATCGGACGTGGCCTCGCGCAGGCTCTCGAGTTTCTCGTCGACCACCATCGTGCCGATGCCGTCGTGGGTGAAGACTTCCATCAGCAGCGCACCGTCGACCGAGAACGGCAGGATGTGCGAGCGCTCGACGCCGCCCTGGCAGGCCTTGACGCAGTGCTGGAGGTAGAACGCCGTTTCGAAGGGCGTCTGCGGCGTGGGCAGGCTGGCGACCAGCCGCTCGGCGTCGGCCAGCGCGAGCTCGGTGTCGATGGGCGTCTCGCTGTCGGCGGGATCCTCGTGGATGCCCGGCACCTCGGTCAGGAACAGCAGCTTGTCGGCCTGCAGCGCGACCGCCGTGGAGGTGGCCACCTCCTCCATCGTGAGGTTGAACGCCTCGCCGGTGGGCGAGAAGCCGAACGGCGACAGCAGCACGACGGCGCCGATGTCGATCGCGCTGCGGATGGCCGTGGCGTCGACCTTGCGCACGACGCCGCTGTGCATGAAGTCGACGCCGTCGACGATGCCGACCGGCCGCGCGGTGAGGAAGTTGCCCGAGACGACGCGCACGGTCGCGTTGGCCATCGGCGTGTTGGGCAGGCCTTGCGAGAACGCCGCCTCGATCTCGAAGCGCAGCTGGCCGGCGGCCTCCTGCGCGCAGTCGAGCGCCACCTCGTCGGTGATGCGGATGCCGTGGCTGTAGCGCGCCGGGTGGTTCTTGGCCTTGAGCTGGTCGTTGACCTGCGGACGGAAACCGTGCACCAGCACCAGCTTCATGCCCATCGCGTGCAGGATGGCGAGATCCTGCACCAGCGCGTTGAGCTTGCCCGCCACGATCATCTCGCCGGTGATCGCCACCACGAAGGTCTTGCCGTGATAGGCGTGGATGTGCGGCGCCACGGCGCGGAACCAGGGCACGAACGTATGGGGAAAGACCAGGTCGAGGCTCATCGCGGGGCTCTTTTCATCAGCGCGACATTGTGCCGCACGGCCTCAAACCCATATGCACCGAACCGCGCGCGCGTCCAGATATTCCCGTCGACGCGACGCCGGACGCCCATCCGTGCGCGCGTCGCGGCGCCGCGAGATAATCCGCCCCTCGTGAATTCGCCCACCCGTCCTCCCGCACCGGCCCCGCGCCCGCCCGCCGCTCCCCGACCGCCGCGTCCCGAACGCCAGGATCGCCCGCCGCGCGCCGGGCCGGCCCCGGCCAATCCGGTGCCCAGGATCACCTATCCCGAGTCGCTGCCGGTCTCCAGCCGGCGCGAGGACATCGCGCGCGCCATCGCCGAGAACCAGGTGGTGATCGTCTGCGGCGAGACGGGCTCCGGCAAGACGACGCAGCTGCCCAAGATCGCGCTCGAGCTCGGCCGCGGCCGGGCCAACGGCGGCGGGCTGATCGGCCACACGCAGCCGCGCCGGATCGCCGCGTCGAGCGTCGCCAAGCGCATCGCGTTCGAGCTGAACTCGCCGCTGGGCGAGGTGGTGGGCTACCGCGTCCGCTTCCAGGACCGCTTGCAGCCGGGCGCGTCCGTCAAGCTGATGACGGACGGCATCCTGCTGGCCGAGACGCAGGGCGATCCGCTGCTCAAGGCCTACGTCACGATCATCATCGACGAGGCGCACGAGCGCAGCCTCAACATCGACTTCCGGCTCGGCTACCTGCGCCAGATCCTGCCGCGCCGGCCCGACCTGAAGGTGATCGTGACGT
>CAIMXF010000135.1 GCA_903845345.1 uncultured beta proteobacterium | reverse complement strand
CCGTCTTCGGCTTCCTCGCAGTTGTTGCAGCCCATCTCCTTGAGCAGGCCGCGCACGATGCGGCGCATGGTGGAGAAGTCGTCGACGACAAGGAATTTAAGGTCGGTTGGATTGCTCATGGTGTCCTCAGGGCGAAGTTCTGCAGTGATATCGGTCAGTGGGACGGCGCACTTGAGGCGGCGCCGGGCGCGGCAGTGGAATTAGTCGCACTCGAGGCCGAAGAATCTTCGGCGTCGGGGGCGACCTTGTCCGGATCGGTGCGGAACATGCGGTCTTCCGCCTCGCGGTTCATCACGATGATGCTGATGCGGCGATTGGTCGGAGCCAGCGGATCCTTCTCGTCGAACGGCTGGCTGGACGCCAGGCCCTGCACGCGCAGGACGCGGTCGTCCGCCAGGCCGCCGGCGATCAGTTCGCGACGCGACGCGTTGGCGCGGTCGGACGACAGCTCCCAGTTGCTGTAGCCGCGGTCGCCGCCTTGGAACGGCTGGGCGTCGGTGTGGCCTTCCAGCGTGAGCCGGTTGGGCACCTCGGTCAGCACCGAGCCGATCGCCTGCAGCAGGTCCTTCATGTACGGCGCGATGACGGCCGAGCCGGAGGCGAACATCGGCCGGTTCTGGTCGTCGACGATCTGGATGCGCAGCCCGTCGCGGGTCATGTCGAGCCGGATCTGCGAGCTGACGTCCTTCAGCTTCTCGTTGCTGGCGAGCTTCTGCTGGATCTCCTGCTTCAGGTTCTCCAGGCGCGCGACCTCGGCGCGCACCTGTTCGGCCTTGAGCTTGTGCAGGTTGATCGTGTTGCGCTGCGCCTCGACGTCGCCCTTCTTGACCTGGCCGACCGTGGAGGTGAGGCTTTCGCCCCCGCCCTTGAGCACGGAGTTGGAGTCGCCCGAGCCGGAACCGCCGGCCAGCGCGATCTTGAGCGGCGACTGGAAGTAGTCGGCGATGCCCTTCTTGTCGCCGTCGGTGGTCGAGCCCAGCAGCCACATCAGCAGGAAGAACGCCATCATGGCCGTCACGAAGTCGGCGTAGGCGATCTTCCACGCGCCGCCATGGACGGCATGGCCGCCCTTCTTGACGCGCTTGATGATGATCGGCTGGAGCTTCTTCGAATCGCCTGCCATGGCTTACTTTCCGGACTTCACTTCTTGCCCTTCACGTGGCTCTCGAGCTCGGTGAAGGTGGGACGGTCGGCCGAGTACAGCACCTTGCGGCCGAACTCGATCGCCACCTGCGGTGCGTAGCCCTGCATCGAGGCGAGCAGCGTGGTCTTGATGCACTGCAGTTCCTTGCCGTTGTCCTCGACCTTCTGTTCCAGCAGGCCGCCCAGCGGCTCGACGAAGCCGTAGGCCAGCAGGATGCCCAGGAAGGTGCCCACCAGCGCCGAGCCGATCATCCCGCCCAGCACCGCCGGCGGCTGGCCGACCGAGCTCATGGTCTTGACCACGCCCAGCACGGCCGCGACGATGCCGAACGCCGGCAGGCCGCCCGCCAGGCGACCGAGTGCGGCCACGGCGGCATGTTCCTCGGCGTGGTGCGTCTCGATCTCGGCGTCCATCAGCGACTCGATCACGTGCGCGTTCAGGTTGCCCGAGACCATCAGGCGCAGGTAGTCGGTGATGAACTCGACGACGTGGTGGTCGTTGCCGACGATGGCGTATTTCTGGAACAGCGCGGAACTG
>CAIMXF010000134.1 GCA_903845345.1 uncultured beta proteobacterium | reverse complement strand
GGGTCCACGGCAGGAATGCCAAGGTGGTAAAGCGCGATTATACGGGAGGGGACGCGCAGCGGCCCCGCCACGCGCTCACGTCGCACCGTGTCCGAAATCAAATTTGTTCGGGACGTCGATATTCGTGAACGACAACGAGATGCACTTGTCGAGCGACGACACCTGGTGCCACCAGGCGAGCGGCAGGAAGATCGTCTCGCCGGGCTCGACCACCACGTCGAGCACCTTCACCTTCGCGGCGGCGGGGAAGCGCTGCAGGTCGAGGTTCTCGAAGTCGACCGGGCTGTAGACGTCGAAGTCGTTGTACAGGCTCGGGCCGGACAGCGGCGAGACGAAGCGCCAGCGCTTGCGTCCCACGATCTGCGTGTGCAGCAGCATCAGCGTGTCGTGGTGCAGCGGCGTGCGCGTGCCGGCCGGGCCGACCCACAGGAACGCCGAGTGCTTGAACGCGGCCGCGTCGCAGAAGTCGGGCAGGGCGCCGACCTCGTCGAGCAGCCCCGCGAACTCGGGGCGGCGCAGCAGTTCGTTGTTGGCGGTGAGGTATTCGTCGTTGTTGTGGCCGCTGGTGAGGATGCGGTCGACGAAGGCGGCGAAGTTGGTCTCGCGGCGATGGCGCACCTTGTTGATCTCGAAGTCCGCGTCCGACTCGCGGCCGGCCTGCACCTGCACCGTGAGCGCGCCGAAGCGGCGCTTGAACTCGGCGAAGTTCCAGCGTTGCATCGCGGGCCAGTCGCGCGCGAGGTCGGTGAGCACCACGGGCCGGCAGCCGCGCACGTAGCGTTCGATGAACTCGTCGCGCGAAACGCGGCTGCGCTTCTCCACATGGTCGTAGCCGGGCGCGCTCTCGCGCAGCGATTGCACGTGCGCCATCGTGCGCGCGAAGCGCTCGTGGCGGTCGCGCAGGCGCTCGGCCGCGCCGAACGCCGGGTCGTGCGCCAGCGCGCCGATGAAGCCGCTGGCCTGCGCCGGATCGATGCCGGCGGCCGTCACGGTGGCGAGCATCGATTCGGGCGAGCAGCGCCGCAGCGCGTTGTCGGCGATCCAGCGGCGCCAGGTCGCGTCCAGCGGCTTGATGTCCTGCGGGACGTCGAGCGGCGGCGGACATCTGCCCAGGGTCGGGACGACCACCTCGGCCGGCGCGGCTCCCGCGTCGGGCACCACCCCCTCGGCGGCGCCGTCCGCGCTCGCGGCTCCCGCGCGATGGTCGCCGGCTCGCGCCCGCGTCCGGCCGTGGTTGTTCCTGTCGTGTGCGCGCATGCGGGCTCTCTGTGCTGTCGAACGCCGGCGCCTCGCCGCGCGTCGAGCCGATCTTAAGAGTTCGCCCTCGGGCGTCGACTGCGTGCTGACCCTCGGCGCGCGCCGAACTCCTCACCGAGTTTCGACGCGCGACGCCGCCGGGCGGGATATTCGAGCGCGACGGCGACGTCCCGCGGGCCGCCCCGACGATTCTGCGCCGCTCTCCCTCAGGCCGCGGGGCGCTCCGGCCGGGCGTGGCGTGGCCGCGGCGGCACCGGCGTCATCGAATTGAGCAGTTCGAGCACGAGCAGCGCGGTGTCGTCCGGCCGCTCCATCGGATACAGGTGGGTGCCCTCGATCCAGCGCCAGCGGTCGCCCGCGAGCTTGTGCGAGCTGGCAAAGCCGCCCTGGCGCATCTCGGCCGAGCGCGTGCCGGCGATGAAGCCCACCGCGCAGCGCGGCGGGTGCTTGCGCAGCAGGGCGGGCACGTGGTGCGGCAGCGTGTTGTAGATGCGGGTCTCGATCTCGCGCCGCACGGCCAGCACGACCTTGTCGTCGACGTCCTCGAAGCCGGCGTCGACATAGGCCTGCAGCATGCGCGGATCCCAGCGCGCGAACGCCGACTTGGCCGCGAAATGCGCATGCACCGCCTCGCGCGACGGCCACTCGTGGCGGCGCTTGCGCGCGATCGCGCCCGGGCCCACGCGCTCGATCAGGCCCGCGCGCTTGGCCATGTGCACGCTGTGCGCGCGCCAGCCGGAGATGACCGGCGAGTCCAGCATCACCAGGCCGCCGACCAGGTCGGGACGCTTGCACGCCGCCAGCAGGCTCACGAGGCCGCCCAGCGAATGGCCCACCAGCATCGCGCCGGCGAGGTCGTTGGCGACGATGAAGTCGGTCAGCTGGTCGCGCAGGCGCGGCCAGTTGCTGGTGACGGGATAGCGCGCGTCGTGGCCGAAGCGCGCGGGCGCCTCGACGCGCCAACCCTGGCGGCGCCAGACGTCGAAGATCGGTTCGTAGGTGCCGGCGGGAAATCCGTTGGCGTGGGCGAAGACGATGGTCTTGGACAAGCGCGGACTCAGACGACCTTCTCGGTCTCGTTGTGGATCTTCTTGAGCGCCTCGTAGCGCGGCGCGTCGACGATCAACGGGGTGGCGGTGGTCGCGTGGCTGCCCCATTGCGGGTCGTCCATGTCCTCGAACACCTCGCGCAGGCGCTTGCCCCACGAATCGCGCACCATGCGGAAGTACGGGTTCTGGTCGTCGATGCAGGCGATCTGGTCCGACTGCAGCCTGCCCGCCTCGTACACCACGAGGTCGAGCGGCAGGCCCACCGACAGGTTGGACTTCAGCGTCGAATCCATCGACACCAGCGCGCACTTGGCGGCCTCCTCGAGCGGCGTGGTCGGCGTGAGCACGCGGTCGAGGATGGGCTTGCCGTACTTCGACTCGCCGATCTGGAAGAAGCAGGTCTCGCGCGTCGCCTCGATGAAGTTGCCGGCCGAGTAGACCAGGAACAGCCGCATCGCCTCGTTGCCGATCTGGCCGCCGAAGATGAAGCTGGCGACGAAGTCCATGCCGTTGTTCTTCAGGCTCGGGCCGTCGTTCTCGTAGACGCGGCGCACGGCCGCGCCCAGCACGCGGGCGGCGTCGAACATGCTCTTCGCGTTCCAGATCGTGATCGGCTCGTCGTCGCCCTCGGGTGTCCGGTTCGGCAGCGCCTCGACCTGCAGGATCTCGCGCACCGATTGGGAGATCGACAGGTTGCCGGCCGACAGCAGCGTCATGAAACGGTCGCCCGGCTTCTCGTAGACGAACATCTTGCGGAAGATGCTGATCTGGTCGAGCCCGGCGTTGGTGCGCGAGTCCGACAGGAAAACCAGCCCGGCATTGAGCCTGATTCCGACGCAGTAGGTCATGGGTGTCTCTTGTTGTGCGGTGCGGATGCGATTGTCGCGCCTCGCCACACTATCCGCCTGAACGCGCGCGTCCGGACCTTGCCCGGGCGGCGCGCTCAGTCTTTCGGCAGCAGCGCCTTCAGCCGGTACAGCGCCTCCAGCGCCTCGCGCGGGGCGAGCTGGTCGGGATCGAGCGCCATCAGCGCGGCCTCCGCGCGCGACGGGCCTGCCGCCGCTGCCGCGGCGTCGGCCGCGGCGGGTGCCGCGAACAGGTCGACCTGCGCCGCACCGCTCGATTGCTGGGCCTCCAGCGCCTCGAGCGTGGCGCGTGCCTGCCGCACCAGGCTGCCCGGCATGCCCGCCAGCTTGGCCACCTGCACGCCGTAGCTGCGGCTGGCCGGACCGGCCTCGATCGCGTGCAGGAACACGATCTGGTCGCCGCTCTCGGCCGCCGACACGTGCATGTTGAGCGCGCCGGCGTGCTTCGTCGGGAAGTCGGTCAGCTCGAAATAGTGGGTGGCGAACAACGTGAACGATCGGTTCTTGTCGTGCAGGTGCGACGCGATCGCGCCGGCCAGCGCCAGTCCGTCGAACGTGGACGTGCCGCGGCCGATCTCGTCCATCAGCACCAGCGAGCGGTCGGTGGCGCCGTGGACGATGGCCGCGGCCTCGGTCATCTCGACCATGAACGTGGACTGCGCGTTGGCCAGATCGTCGGCCGCGCCGATGCGCGTGTGGATCGCGTCGATCGGCCCGAGGCGGCAGCGCGCGGCCGGCACGTACGAGCCGATCGCGGCCATCAGCGCGATCAGCGCCACCTGGCGCATGAAGGTGCTCTTGCCGCCCATGTTCGGGCCGGTGACGATCAGCATGCGGGTGCGCGCGTCGAGCCGGCAGTCGTTGGCGATGAAGTTGCCGCCGCCGGTCTCGGCCAGCCGCGCCTCGACGACGGGATGGCGGCCGCGTTCGATGTCCAGGCACGGGTGGTTGACGAACTCCGGGCGGCACCAGCCCAGCGTCTGCGCACGCTCGGTCAGCGCGCACAGCGCGTCGAGCGAGGCGAGGGCGCGCGCGAGTTCGCCGAGCACGCCCAGCGTGGACTGCAACTCGTCGAGCAGCGTCTCCC
>CAIMXF010000133.1 GCA_903845345.1 uncultured beta proteobacterium | reverse complement strand
GGCGGCCGCGACGCCGCCCCCCGCGCCCGCGCCCGCGAAGAAGGCCAAGCTCAGCTACAAGGAACAGCGCGAGCTCGACGAGATGCCCGCCAAGCTCGCCGCCCTCGAGGCCGAGCAGAAGACCCTCGAAGCCGCGCTCGCGAGCACCGAGCTCTACACCCAGGGCAAGGACAGGATCGCCGCGGCGCAGGCGCGCTTCGCGCAGATCGAGGAAGCGCTGATGGGGATGCTGGAGCGGTGGGAAGTGTTGAGCCGGAAATAGGGGGCGGCTCATTCGGCGACAACGCGTCATGGTTCGGCGCGTCGCGGTGGCGGCGGCCATCGCGCTGCTTGCCGTCGCTGGATGGTGGGTGGTGCGAGCGCCTTTCGTCCCGAAGGCCGTTGCCGCGGCGCCGGACGTCGCCATCGATCAACAGCCCGCCGATGCGAGGGCCCAGTCGAGTCCGGCGGTGACGCTGGCGGCGCCACCGACGCATGCGGCATCGTCTGGGGCCTCTGCGTCCGATGACACGAAGGACATCGAGCGCTGTGGCGACGAGCAACGCCCCGAATACGGCGAGGTTCCGCGAGGTCCGTTCCAGATCCATGTGCAGACGAAGCCAGGCGGACTGGGCTACGCGGCCGCGCAGACGCGCGTCGACGCGGCCTTGCGCGCGAGCGCCGATCCCTTCGACCGCGCGGTGTCGGACATGCTCAACGTCGGCGATATCCGGAGCGCCGCCGGCGCGGTGGACGCCGTGGCGCAGGATGCGATCGCCTCGAGCGACCCGCGCATCTATTCCCTGGCGATGCACGCGTGCATCGATGCCGATGCGCGGTCTGGCCCGCTGTTCGGCGGGCCGGATCCGCCGCAAAGCTGCAAGTCGCTGAACGCGCGCCAGTGGGCCGGAATTGATCCTGGCAACGGCGTGCCATGGCTGTTGATCTACGCACAGGCCAACTCTGACGGCGATGTCCCCGCCAAGGCCGACGCGATGTCTCACCTCGTGGCGGCCACGCGTTTCGATGATCGGCCCGACATCGCTGCTGCCGCAGTGCTGCGAGACGCGCCGCCCGACCCGGACGCCGCTGCTGCGGTCGACGACCTGGCCCAGCGTGGGCTCTGGATGAATCACTTCTACTTCATGCCGACGTCGGATTGCAAGAGCGCGGCGGGCCGCGACCCCGATCTCACGGCGCGATGCGAGGCCATCGCGACCACGATGTTCGATCATTCGGACTCGCAGGCGCTGCGTGCCCGGGGTGCGCTGCTCACGTTCTACACGACAGGCGACTCCTCGCGACGCGACATCGCGCGTGCCGAGCGCGAGCGTTCGATGGCGTATGAAAAGTCGTTGTCGAACGCCTCGCCGTGCAGCCAGGCTCGTGTCCAGATGAATGAGCTGATGCGCGCGTCGCAGGTCGGCGAAGTCCAGGCCCGACTGGAGTCGATGGAGCTGTCGGCGAAGCCATGAGACGACCAACGAAGGTCATCGCCGGGCTCGCGCTCATCGCCGCGATGACCGGTGGTTGGTGGGCGTTGCGCGCACCGGCGATCGAGAACCGCGCCGCCCTCGCGCTACCGGATCCCGACATCGACCCAGCGGCGACGCACGCGCGGCGCGAGGCCGCGATCGCGCTGGCGAAGATGCCGGCCGATCCCCGGTCTCGAGCGCTTGCCCTGCCAGCCTCCGGGCCGAACAGGGCGGTCGAGGCGGAACATTGCGGTCTCGAGGACGGGCCTCAATTCCGCGCGCCGCTGGCACAGGACGGCATGCTGGAACAGACCCGGGCGCCCACGGTGCGCTACATGAATGCGCAGGCTCGCATCGACGCAGCGCTGCGTTCGAGTCCCGATCCGCTGGATCGTGCCGTCGCGGACTTGATCAACGTGGGCGACATGCGCAGCGCGCCCGGCCGGGACGAGGCGGTCGTTCAGCAGGCCGTCTCAACGACCGACCCGCGGCTCTACGCCTTGGGATACGGGCTTTGTCATTCGAATCGACCGGTGGCTCCGAGTTGCCGTTCGATCAGTCTCGAGCGCTGGACCCAGCTGGACGAGGGCAACGGCATCCCGTGGGTCGAGATGCTCGCGCAGGCGCAGGCGCGGGGCGACAAGGCGGGCATCCAGCGGGCGACCTCGCACCTGGCGTCGGCGACCCGCTTCGACATTTACCTGCAGGACGCTGCCGGCGCGGTCGCGAGTCGCATGACCGAGGACGACCAGGATCTGGCCGCCGTCGATGACCTTGCTTTCAGGGCCTTCAGCGAGGCGGCGACTCTGCCCATTCCGCCATTCCAGCCCTTGATTCAGGTTTGCCGCAACCACGCAGCTGGGGATCAGCAGATCGCACAGCAGTGCATCGCCATCAGCGATGCGATGTACGCGCACTCGGATAATCTGATCAGCGTCGCCATTAGTGGGGCGCTGCTCCTTCAAACCACGGGCGATGCCTCGCGACGCGATGCCTTTCGCGCCGAACGGGTGGCCTTCGCTGCGCACGGGTCGCCGAAGCCGGGGCCTCCGCAATGCCAGAGCGTGCGGGACGCGATGCACATGATGCTGCGCCAGGCGCAGATCGGTGAGGTCCAGGCGATGCGTGAGGCAGCGAGATCGCCGGCCGTGCCATGAGACGCCGCGCTGCGCAACAACGCCGACCCCTTTGACCGCAGCGTGGCGGACTGGCTGGACCTCAACAGGATCACGCCTCCCAGCTCTGCGCGGGACAGGCAGAACCGGCGCTCCGGGCCGCCATGAACGGGCCTTCGTTCGCCACGCATCGCGGCGCAAGCCGGTTCGCTGTCGCGCGAGCGTCCGAGGTCCGGCGATCGAGAAGACGAGGGCCTCTCGTCAGGCCTCATACTCGCAGCGTCTTCCCCACGCCCTAAGGCACGACTTGCCCGACAGGAAACGCATCCTCCCCATCGCCGCCGGGCTCGTGCTGCTCGCGGCGTTGTGGCTCGCCTTTCGCGACAACAGCGCCACCGACCCGGCACCGAGCCCGGCGCGGGCGGCGCGTCCGGTCGCGACCGCGGCCGCGGCGAGCGAGCGCATGCCGCGGGTCCGCGTCGTGGGGATGGAGATCGACGGCGGCCCGTCCGGCGTGCGCCGCGACGGCTAACGCTCGGCGCCAAGCACCTCGCGCGACAACTCCACGTATCGCCGCACGAAGTTGATCGTGCCCAATTCCGCCTCGATCTTCGCCCGCGCCGCGGCCACCTGCAGCGCCAGCGCCTGCGGATCGGACGACAGCTCCACCCGCGCGGCCTTCAGCAAGGCCGCGTCGCCGACCGGCACGTAGCGAACCTCACCGTTGTCGAAGTAGGCCTCGAGGCCGCCGGCGCGCGTGCAGACGACGGGCAGCCCGAGCAGCGTCGCTTCCTGGATCACCGTGCAGCCCGAGGCGTGCAGGTTGGCCTTCAGCGGCACGACGGCGATATCGGCGTCGGCGTGCAGCGCGAACAGCGCCGCGTTGTCGGCGACGCGCACGTGGCGCACGTTGGCGGGCGCGTTGAAGACCCCGGCGGGCGGCAGGCGCGACACGATGGTCAGCGCGAAGCGCGGATCGCCCGCGATCGCGGCGACCAGCGTGGCCCAGTCGCGATCGCGGTCGTTGCCCACCGCGATCAGCCGGCAGGGATGCGACGGCGCGCGTGGCGGGCGTTGCGGCAACGGCGTCGACGATCCGATGCCGAAGCGGATCAGCTCCGACCGCGTGCCCGGCACCGCGCGGCGCGCGACCTCGAGGTTGAGCGGCGAGAGCACGGTCAGCATGTCGGCGTCGCGCAGCAGCCAGCGGTAGATCGCGCGCAGCGGCCGGGGGATGCGCGGCCAGTCGTCGAACAGCCATACCGACTGCCCGATCACGCGCGGGCCGCCGCCGTGCCATTTGCGCAGCAGCAGCACCGACAAGGTCTGGCATTCGGTGTGCGTCCACACGACGTCGCATTCGCGTAGCCGGCGGTCGTTGCGCGCGGCGTGGATCACGTCGAAGCCCAGCAGCCGGCGCAGGCCGCGGCGCAGCAGCCCCACGATCCGCGACTCGGGCGCGTCGTGCGAGAAGCGGACCTCGCAGCCCCACTGTTCGGCCAGGTGATAGCCGTAGGGCGACTGCTCGTTGATGCCCAGCACGCGGCCGTCGGCGAGCCTGGCCTGCCACTGGCGGGCATCGGTGCCGTGCGCGAGTTGAACGAATACCTTCATCGATGCCGGACCTGCGGTCCGTCGCTGTCAGCGGTGAGTGTACGAACGCGAACTGTCGCTTGAGTATCAGGCCGACAGGGTGCCGGGTTCAGCCGAGGCGCGCCTTCTCGAACGCGTGCCAGAAGCGCGGATCCTGCGTCGTCGCGAAGTTGACGCGCATCAGCGTCGACGGCTGGCGGCCCGGATGGAACACGGTGCCGGGCGCGAGCAGCCAGCCGTCGTCGAGCATGTCGGTGGCCAGGCGTTCGGTGTCCACGCCGGTGTCGACCCAGCCGAACAGGCCGGCCGGCGGCGTCGCGAAGCGGCAGCCGGCGGCCAGCGCGAGCTTGACGGTGCGCGTGCGCGCCGCGCCCAGCCGCGCGATCACGCGCTCGGCATGGCGGCGCAGCCAGCCCTGCTCCAGGCACACCGCGACGGCCTGTTCGAGCAGGGCCGGCGTGGTGAGCGTGCCCAGCAGCTTCACGTCGACCAGCCCTTCCACGAGATCGGGCGGCGCCGCCAGGAAACCGACCCGCCAGCCCGGCGCGAGGATCTTCGCGAAGCCCGACACGTAGATCGTGCGGCGCAGGCCGTCGAGCGCGGACAGCCGCGGCGCGTGCGCGGGCGCGAGGTGCGCGTAGGTGTCGTCCTCGAGGATGCGGAAATCGTGCTGCTCGGCCAGCCGCAGCAGCTGGTGCGCGGAGGCGAGGCTCAGCGACGCGCCGGTCGGGTTGTGCAGCACCGAGCACGTGACGTACAGCCGCGGCTGGTGCGCCTGCGCGAGCGCGGCCATCGCGGCGAGATCGGGGCCGTCGACGCCGCGCGGCACCGGCAGCAGCCGCATGCCCAGCTGCGTGAGGCGGGCGAACTCCACCGACCAGCCGGGCTCGTCGACCAGCACCGCGTCGCCCGGCGCGAGCAGCGCGCGCGAGCAGATGTCGAGCGCGTGCGTCGCGCCGTTGGCGGTGACGATCTGCGCGGGCGTGGCGCGCACGCCGAAGTCGGCCAGGCGCTGCGCGAGCGCGTCGCGCAGGCGCGCGTCGCCGGCGGGCTCGCCGTAGGTAAGGTAGCTCGATGGCAGGTGCGTGGCGCTGGCCGACTTCGCCGGCGCCATCACGCGGCGCAGCGCCGTCTGCAGCATCGCCGCGTCCAGCCATTCGGCCGGCAGCGTGCCCAGGCCCGGCGCGGGGCGCTGGGCGTCGGCCGCGAACATGCCGCGGATCAGCGCGGTGGCGTCGACCGGTGGCGGACGCAGCGGCGTGGCGGCGCGCGCGAGCGTCTCGGTCGTTATCTCCAGGCGCGGCGCCGCGGGCGTGTCGGAGGTCGTGATGGCGGACGCGCGCGGCGCCAGCATGTCGCCGTCGCGCACGAAGAAGCCGCGCTGGCGCTTGGCCTCGACCAGCCCTTGCGCCAGCAGCCGGTCGTACGCGGCGACGACGGTGGACGGACTCACCCGGTGCCGGCGCGCGCTCT
>CAIMXF010000132.1 GCA_903845345.1 uncultured beta proteobacterium | reverse complement strand
ACCGGCTCCTTGGCGCGCACCGTCGGCGACATCGGCATCTCGCGGTCGACCGGCACGTCGCGCCACCCCAGCAGCACCTGGCCCTCGGCCTTCACGGCGCGCTCGAGCTCCTGCTCGCAGGCGAGGCGCGACGCGTGCTCCTTCGGCAGGAAGATCTGGCCGACGCCGTATTCGCCGGGCGGCGGCAGGTCGATGCCGGCGGCGGCCATCTCGGCGCGGAAGTATTCGTCGGGGATCTGGATCAGGATGCCCGCGCCGTCGCCCATCAGCTTGTCGGCGCCGACGGCGCCGCGATGGTCGAGGTTCTCGAGGATCTTCAGGCCCTGCGTGACGATCGAATGCGCGCGCTGGCCCTTGATGTGCGCCACGAAGCCGACGCCGCAGGCATCGTGCTCGTTCGATGCGTCGTACAGCCCGCCCGCAGCGGCGGCAGCAACGTCGATCATCGAGGTGGGTTGCCCTTGGGCTGCCTGGCTCATGGCGAATCCTTCTTCAGCGCTGGAAAGGGCGAAGACTAAACCACCATCCCGATGCGGGCAAACCTATTAAACAGGGGTCAGTGTTAATTAATTGAAATGCTTCGTCATGGTGCGAGTATTATAGGGGCCATAGTCAATTCTTTGGCAACTTGGCCGCATGTGGGCACCATGCTGGTGATCCGGTGGTGCGGATGGGCTTTCTGCCGTGGATTTGACTGTGGCAAGGCTGCTTCAGCCGCAGGCCGTGGTGGACGGTCGCGCAGTGAATCACTCGGGTATCCCGATGCCTGCATTCAGACCAGCCCCCGTCCGTCGGCGGCGGCGACGCCGGCGCGCTTCACGCCGGCGAGGTTTCGCCCCGGCGCGGACGCCCGCGCGGTCGCGGCACGATGTCGCGGCCCAGTTGTGTCGCGAGCCGGCGCTGGCCCTCGGTGCCGGCGATCGGCCAGCCACGTCGCGTCGCCTGCGAGATCGCCTGCGCCTCTCGCAGGCTGACGCCTTCTTCGAGGAAGCTGCGGAACGCGCCCTCGCGCTCGAACGGCGTGTTGCCCAGCGCCCAGTAGCGCGCGTGATCCACGATCAGCGGATCGCGGCGCCGGCCCAGGTGATGGGCACAGCTGGACCAGGCGTAGTCGGAGGCGTCCATCACGAGCCCGCTGCGCTGCGGATGGCTGTCGATGTAGCGCATGCAGGTGAGCAGCGAGTCGTCGGGGTCGACCAGCGCGGCGCGGAAGCGCCCTTCCCACAGCGTGCCGGAGCGCGCGTGGCGCCGGTTGAACGCCGCCACGTAGCGGCGCCCCAGCGACTGCATCATCGTGCTGAGGCCGTCGGCGCTCTCGCGCGGCGTGGCGAGCAGATGCACGTGGTTGGCCATCAGCACGTAGGCGTGGATGTCGACGCGCGCCACGAGGCTCGCCTCGCGCAGGTGCGCGCACCAGGCCTGGCGATCCTCGTCGTCGACGAAGATCGGCTGACGATTGTTCCCGATCTGCATCAGGTGGTGCGGCAGTCCGGGCAGCGACAGACGGGTGAGGCGGGCCATGCTGTCAAGTTTAGCTGACCCCCATTGTTTCAGGGTCGACACGGGCCCGGATTCAATCAGGGCTCAGGTCGGCGTCCGCCCCAGCGACGACCACGAGTTGCCGAACAAGGCCTGGCCCGTCAGCCGCTGGTGCTCCTTCAGCGCGAAGCGGTCGGTCATGCCGGCGATGTAGTCGGCCACGGCGCGCGGCCGGTCGTCCGCGTGCTGGAATTCGTCGCTCATCTCCGACGGCCGGTCGACGTAGATCGAGAACAGGTCCCGCACGACCTCGCGCGCACGACGGGTCGTGGAGGTGACGGCGGGATGGCGGTACAGGTTGGCGAACAGGAAGCGCTTCAGCTGGCTGCTCTCGTGGCGCATCGCCGGGCTGAAGCGCATCAGCAGCGGCAGCTCGCGCACGGCCTGCGTACTCGCAGGCGAGGCGGCGTCGATGGCGGACTGGCTCGTCGCGATCAGGTCGTAGATCATCTGCGACAGCATGCGGCGCAGCGTCTCGTGCACCAGGCGGCGCGCGGGCAGCGTGTGCAGCCGCGGGTGCGCGTCCAGCGCCTGCGCGCGCAGGCGGGCGTACAGCGGCACGTCATCGAGCTGCGCCGGATCGAGCAGTCCCGAACGGATGCCGTCGTCGACATCGTGGCAGTTGTAGGCGATCTCGTCGGCCAGGTTGGTCAGTTGCGCCTCCAGGCCCGGCTGCAGGCCGGCGACGAACCGATGCCCGACGCCGCCCGGCTCGACCTCCTCGAGCGCACGCGCCTGCGCCAGCGTGACGCGCTTGAGGATGCCTTCGCGCGTTTCCAGCGTCAGGTTCAGGCCGTCGAACTCGGGGTAGCGCAGTTCCAGCTCGTCGACCACGCGCAGGCTCTGGAGGTTGTGCTCGAAGCCGCCGTGCTCGCGCATGCAGTCGTCGAGCGCGTCCTGGCCGGCGTGCCCGAACGGCGTGTGGCCGAGGTCGTGCGCGAGCGCGATCGCCTCGACCAGGTCCTCGTCGAGCCCCATCGTGCGCGCCACCGAACGCCCGAGCTGCGCGACCTCCAGCGAATGCGTCAGCCGCGTGCGGAACAGGTCGCCTTCGTGGTTCAGGAAGACCTGGGTCTTGTAGACGAGCCGGCGGAACGCCGTGCTGTGGACGATGCGGTCGCGATCACGCTGGAAATCGGTGCGCGTCGGCGCCGCGGGCTCGGGCCGGCGGCGACCGCGCGATTGCGCCGGGTCGCTGGCATAGGGCGGGCGTTCGACGAGCGGGCTGGCGATCACGTCGAACGATTCCGCTCAGGCGGACGCCGTCAGCGCGGCGATGACGGCCACGACCATCGCTTCGGGCGCCGCGCGCACCGTGGCATGGGCTTCCCCATCGAGCAGCACGAAGCGGATGTCGCCGCCTTGCGCCTTCTTGTCGACGCGCATCAGCTCGAGGTAGCGCGCGGGGTCCAGGCTCGCGGGGCCGCGCACGGGCAGGCGCGCGCGCGCCACCAGCGCCTCGACGCGGCGCGCGAAGGCCTCGCTGACGAGTCCCAGGCGCGCGGACAGCTCGCTCGCCATCACCATGCCGCAGCCGACGCCCTCGCCGTGCAGCCAAGCGCCATAGCCCATGCCGGCCTCGATCGCGTGGCCGAAGGTGTGGCCGAAGTTGAGGATCTCGCGCAGGCCGGCCTCCTT
>CAIMXF010000131.1 GCA_903845345.1 uncultured beta proteobacterium | reverse complement strand
CGACATCTGGGTGGTGCAGCGCAACCCGTACCTCGAGGATGACCTGCTGGACAACCCGAAGCGCCGCGGCCTGCTCATCGATGCGCTGAACCATCGGCTGGGCGAGGTCGAGAAGCGCCGCACGCCCGCCGCCGATGCGAGCCGCGACGCCTTCGTCGCCGAGCTGCTGGTGGGTGCGCGCCAGGCGGTGGCCGATTTCGCGAAGCATTTCAGCGACGTGTGGGACCTGCGCCAGCGCGCGCGCAAGGTGCTGGGCAAGGTCACCGCCAAGGACAACATCAAGTTCGACGGGCTGTCGCGCGTCTCGCACGTCACCGACGCCACCGACTGGCGCGTCGAATACCCGTTCGTCGTGCTCACGCCCGACACCGAGGCCGAGATGGCGGGTCTCGTCGCCGGCTGCGTCGAACTGGGGCTGACCATCGTGCCGCGCGGCGGCGGCACCGGCTACACCGGCGGCGCGGTGCCGCTCACCTGGATGAGCGCGGTGATCAACACCGAGAAGCTCGAGGCGATGACCGAGGTCGAGCTCGTCGCGATCCCCGGGCACGACGCGCCCGTGGCGACGGTGTGGACGGAAGCCGGCGTCGTCACGCAGCGGGTGTCCGATGCGGCCGAACGTTCGGGCTACGTGTTCGCGGTCGACCCGACATCGGCCGAGGCGAGCTGCATCGGCGGCAACATCGCGATGAACGCGGGCGGCAAGAAGGCCGTGCTGTGGGGCACCGCGCTCGACAACCTCGTGGGCTGGCGCATGGTCACGCCCGAGGCGAAGTGGCTGGAGGTCACGCGCCTCGACCACAACATGGGCAAGATCCACGACGCGCCCGTCGCCCGCTTCGAGTGCAAGTACTTCGACGCCAGCGGCAAGACGCTGGAGCGCACCGAAGTGCTCGAGATCCCGGGCCGCACGTTCCGCAAGGAAGGCCTTGGCAAGGACGTCACCGACAAGTTCCTCGCCGGCCTGCCCGGCATCCAGAAGGAAGGCACGGACGGCCTGATCACGAGCGCGCGCTGGGTGGTGCACAAGATGCCCGCGCACGTCCGCACGGTGTGCCTCGAGTTCTTCGGCAACCCGAAGGACGCGGTGCCTTCCATCGTCGAGATCAAGGATTTCATGTTCGCGCAGGCGAAGTTGCCGAATGGCGCGATCCTGGCGGGCCTCGAACACCTGGACGACCGCTACCTGCGCGCGGTGGGCTACGCCACCAAGAGCAAGCGCGGCGGCCTGCCCAAGATGGCGCTGTTCGGCGACGTCGTCGGTGCCGACGAGGACGTCGTCGCGCGCGCCACCAGCGAGATCGTGCGCATGGCCAACGCGCGCTCGGGCGAGGGCTTCATCGCCGTCAGCGCCGATGCGCGCAAGAAGTTCTGGCTCGATCGCAAGCGCACCGCGGCCATCGCCAAGCACACCAACGCGTTCAAGGTGAACGAGGACGTGGTGATCCCGCTCGAGCGCATGGGCGAGTACACGCTGGGCATCGAACGCATCAACATCGAGCTGAGCCTGCGCAACAAGCTGGAGCTGCTGGACAGGCTGGAGGACTTCCTGTCCGCCAGCCCGCTGCCGCTGGGCCGCAGCGAGGATTCGCAGAACATCCCCTCGGCCGAGCTGCTGGGCGATCGCGTCGCGCGCGGGCTCGCACTGATCGCCGAGGTGCGGGCGCTGTGGTCCGGGTGGATGCACGGGCTCGACGTCGTGCAGCCGGCGGACGTGGAAGAACCGGCGCGCACCTTCTTCGACAAGCTGCAGGACTACAGCCTGCGATCGTCGTGGAAGACGCAGGTGCTGGCGCCGCTGCAGGGCATCTTCGCCGGCGCCGAGTTCGCCCCGATCATCGAGGAGTGCCGCGCCATCCACAAGAAGGTGCTGCGCGGACGCACCTG
>CAIMXF010000130.1 GCA_903845345.1 uncultured beta proteobacterium | reverse complement strand
CTGCGATTGTGATAAGCCACTTTCATGTCGAAGCCGCCGTGGCCGCGCCTGGCGATGGCCTGGCCGATGCGGCCCATGCCCAGCACGCCCAGCGTGGCGCCGTGGACGTCGCCGCCGGCGAACATGTCGACGCCCCAGTGCTGCCACCGGCCCTCGCGCAGGAAGCGTTCGCTCTCGGAGATGCGGCGCGCCGTGGCCATCATCAGCGCGAAGCCGAAGTCGGCGGTGGTCTCGGTGAGCACGCCGGGCGCGTTGGTGACGACCACGCCGCGCGTCGTGCACGCAGGCACGTCGACGTTGTTGTAGCCGACGGCCATGGTGCAGACCGCCTTGAGCTGCGGGCAGGCGTCCAGCAAGCTCGCATCGATCTGCTCGCTGCCGGTGATGAACACGCCCGCGCAGCCCTGCAGCGCGGCGATGAGTTCGGGCTGCGACAGCGGCGACTCTCCCTCGTGGGTGCGCACGTCGAAATGCGCCCGCAGGCGGTCGACGATGTCGCCGAACACGCGGCGTGCGATGAAGACAGTGGTTCGGTTCATGAATGGAACCTGGCGAATTCGTCGACGCCGGCCCGTGCCGTGGCCAACCGGTTGACGACGGCCCCATCGTCGGCGACGCCCAGCGCCATGCCGCAGACGACCATCTCGTGGTCGCCGAGCTGCAGCTCGCGCTCGATGACGCGGTGGAACTGCGTGAACGCGGCCTGCGGGCAGGTGTCGAGGCCGCGGCCGCGCGCGGCGATCATGATGTTCTCCAGGAACATGCCGTAGTCCAGCCAGCTGCCTTGCGCGAGGACGCGGTCGATCGTGAAGATCAGGCCCACCGGGGCGTCGAAGAACACGTAGTTGCGCCCGTGCTGCGCGTGCATCTTCTCCTTGTCGGTCTTGCCGATCTCCAGCAGCCCGTACAGGTCCCAGCCGACCTTGCGGCGGCGGTCGATGTAGGGCGACACCCACTCGCGCGGGTAGTAGTCGTACTCCTCGGTGTGCTGCGCGCGCTCGGCCGGATCGTCGTACGCGGCCTTGATGGCGTTGCCCAGACGCTCGCGCGCCGCGCCCGTCAGCACGTGCACCTTCCACGGCTGCATGTTGGTGCCCGAGGGCGCACGCGAAGCGACCTCGAGGATCTCGCGGATCGTCGCCTCGGGAATCGGCGTGGGCAGGAAGCCGCGGATCGAGCGCCGCGAGGTGATGGCCGCATCGACGGCCGCCTGGCCGTCCTTGTTGGGAAGTTCGCTCATCGCGTGACGGTTCCTTCGTTCGGGTGGACGATCCACGACTGCAGCACCGCCTTCAACGGCTCGGGCAGCGGCACCGGCCGGCGCGTGGCGCGGTCGACGTAGACGTGGACGAAATGGCCGGCGGCCGCGCTGTCGCGCGCGTCGCCGGCGTACAGGCCGATCTCGTAGCGCACGCTGGAGCGCCCGAGCTGCGCGACGCGCACGCCGGCCGCGACCGCCTGCGGGAACGCGATCGGCGCGAAATAGTTGCACCCGGTCTCGACCACCAGGCCGATGACCTCTCCGTGGTGGATGTCGAGCACGCCGGCGTCCATCAGCAGGCCGTTCACGGCCGTGTCGAAGAAGCTGTAGTAGACGACGTTGTTGACGTGGCCGTAGACGTCGTTGTCCATCCAGCGCGTGGTGATGGGCCGGAACGCCGCGTAGGCGGCGCGCGGCTCGGGGCGGCGGCGGGACGGTTCGTTGCTGCTCATCGAGCCATTGTGGGCGACGAGTCTCACACCGCGCTGACGCGGGCCCATGCGGCCTGCGCGCGCCCGGCGATGCGCAGCGTCTGCAGGTGCACGTCCACCGTCGTGTCGACGACATGGCCGTAGCCGCCGGCCATCAGCACCACGGCCGGAATGCCGTGCTCGCGCAGCGCGTCCAGCACGATCTCGTCGCGCGCGGCCAGGCCGGCGGTGGTCAGCTTGAGGCGGCCCAGCCGGTCGCCCTCGTGCGGATCGGCGCCGGCGACGTAGAAGACCAGGCCCGGCGGGCGGGCCGCCATGCGGCGCCAGACCTCGTCCAGCGCCGGACGCAGCGCCGCCAGGTAGGCCGCGTCGGCGCAGCCGTCCGGCAGCCCGACGTCGAGGTCGCTCGGCGACTTGCGGAACGGGAAGTTGCGCTCGCCGTGCATCGAGAACGTGAACACGGTATCGTCGTCGGCGAAGATGACCGCGGTGCCGTTGCCCTGGTGGACGTCGAGGTCGATCACGGCCACCTGCAGCAGCGCGCGATGGCGCCGGTGCCACTCGGCCTGCATCAGGCGCGCGGCGACAGCCACGTCGTTGAACACGCAGTAG
>CAIMXF010000129.1 GCA_903845345.1 uncultured beta proteobacterium | reverse complement strand
TCGACCATGTAGGCCTTCATGCGCGAACGCAGCGTCGTGGCCTTGCCGATGTAGAGCACGCCCAGCTTCATGCCCAGCGTGATCGGGCCGTCGAACAAGGTGAACGCATAGACGCCCGGCGCCTTGGGCACCACGTCGCGATGGACGCCGCCGCGCCGCAGCGTCTCGACGGCATGGGGCGCCGACCAGGCGACGGCGGAGAACCACGGGGCGTCGGTGCTGGCGTTGTCGGGCATGTCGGGCTCCCCGTTTCGGCGTCGCGATGCGCCGAGTATGCGGGCTTTCGCGGGCGGTACGGGGACATGCATGCGGGATGGCGCGAAGCGCGCGACGACGTCAGTCGATCGACACCAGCCGGGCCAGCGCCTGCCGGCCGGGCGGCGTCAGCGCCAGCGCGCGCTCGCTGCCGATGCGGCGCAGCCAGCCGCGCTCGATGAAGTGCGACAGCAGGCCGCTGGCCAGCTTGCCGGCGAGGTGGTCGCGGCGTTCGGACCAGTCCAGGCACGGATAGGCGATGCGGTGCGACGCGCTCGCCCGCAACGTGGCCGCATCGAAGCCGAGCCGCGCCAGGCCCGCGACGCCGGCGTCGGTCAGCGCGTAGCCGTCGGGCGCGTCCGTCAGCCAGCCGAGGCCCAGCAGGCGATCGAGCAGCGCGACGCCGCGGCGTCCGGCCAGGTGTCCGTAGCAGCAACGCGCCTCGCGCAGGCGCAGCCGCGCCGGCGCCGACCACGCGCGGTCGTGCGACGAGCGTTCCGCGACCATCGCGAGCGCCTCCAGTGCGTGGGCGACGTCGGCGTCGGCAATGCGGAAGTAGCGGTGCCGGCCGCGCGGCTCGCAGACGAGCAGCCCCGCGTCGACCAGCCTGGCCAGGTGCGCGCTGGCCGTCGCCGCGCCCACCGACGCCGTGCGCGCCAGCTCGCCCGCGCTGGCGTACTCGCCCGACAGCAGGAAGGCCAGCATGCGCGCCCGCGACGGATCGGCCACCAGCGCCGCGACGCGCGCGAGGCGCGGCTCGTGCGGGGCTGCGGAAGGCGCGGGCGGCGCGCGGCGCGAGGGGGGCATGGCGACAGGGTCAGGCGGCGTTGGCATCACTGTAGTCCGATGGACGCTGGGACGCGCCGTCCACCGCCTCGGTGGACGTGCGCTCCTCGCGGACGACCAAGCGCTCTCGATGCGCCAACGGGTCGATCCCGTGGCGGATCAAGCAGGTGAGGGTCATGGCGGTCTCGATGTGCGGCGAGCCTGCAGTCTCCCGGCGGACGGGAGCGCGATGCTTCGTCGCGCGGCGAAGCATGGCGAAACCGCGCATTCGGCGCAGGGCGGTGTCGGCGTGTCGCTCCTAGACTCGTCGGCATGAGCCAGGCACCTGCAATCGCGACGGCCGACGCCGCCGGCGCCTGGTGGCGTGCGGCCTTGGCGTCGGCCTGGGTCGTGGGCATCGCGTTGCAGCTGCAGCAACCGGCGTTGTGGCAAGGCGAGGCCTATCCCCTGATCGGCGCGGCGGCGCTGGGCGTCTTGCTCGCCGCGCGGCGTCTTCCGTGGCGCGGGGTCGCGCGCGCGGGCATCGCGATCGCGCTGGCCGCCGCCGGCTTCGCGTACGCGGGCTGGCGCGCGGACACGCGTCTCGCCGATGCGCTCGCGCCCGGGTGGGAAGGTTGCGACGTCGAACTCGTCGGCGTCATCGACGACATGCCGCAGGTTGCCGACGACGGCGAGCATTTCGTGTTCGTCGTGGAGTCGGCGCGTGCGTCGGGCATGACGGCGCGCGAGCTCAGGCGGGTGCAGTCGCTCGACGCGGCCGCCGGACACGCGCTGCCGGCCGCCGTCGCCGACGCCGAGACGTCGACGGCGCGTGCCCGCGCGGCCAGCGACGGCATCGACGAGGACGACGACGACGGCCCCGCCGCGCCGCCGCCCGCTGCGGGGCTGCCGATCGTGCCGTCGCATGTCTGGCTCGCGTGGAGCCGCAACCAGCGCGACGACCGCGCGGTGGCCGCGTCGCCGGCACCGCTGCAGGCCGGCCAGCGCTGGCGCCTGCCGGTGCGGCTGCGGCGTCCGCATGGTGCGATGAATCCCGACGGCTTCGACGCCGAACTGTGGCTGTTCGACCAGGGCCTGCGCGCCACGGGCACCGTGCGCGGCAACGGGCAGTTGCTCGATGCGTCTTGGGCGCCGATCGCCAACGCCCGCCAGTGGGTGCGCGACCGGCTGCTGCTCAGCGGCCAGGAGCGCGGCGACGCCGCCGCCACGGGCGCGCTGGCGGCCCTGGCGGTCGGCGACCAGGCGGCGATCGACGGCCCGGGCTGGGAGGTGTTCCGCAACACCGGCGTCGCGCACCTGATGAGCATCTCGGGACTGCACATCACGATGCTGGGATGGCTAGGCGGCGCCGCCGTCGGCGCGTTGTGGCGTCGCTTCGAAAGCGCCGCGCTGTGGCTCCCGACGCCGTTGGCGGCCCGCTGGGGCGGCGTCGCGGTGGCCTGGCTCTACGCGCTGCTCGCGGGCTTGGGCGTGCCGGCGCAGCGCACCGTGGTGATGCTGGCGGCCACCGCGCTGCTGCGCAGCGCCGGGCTGAACTGGCCGGCCTCGCTGGTGGCGTTGGCGGCGATGGTGCCGGTGACGCTGCTCGATCCGTGGGCGCTGCTGCAGCCGGGGTTCTGGCTGTCGTTCGCGGCGGTCGGATTGTTGATGGCGTCGGAGCCTGCGCGGGCTGTCGGCGACGGCGCAGGGTCAGCGGTCGCGGCGAAGAGGGCGGGCGACGCCGACGGCGATCCGCGAGCACCTCCGCACGTGTCGGCGCAATCGACGGCGCCGGTCGCGAGGGAACTCGCGCGCGTGATCGCCTTGGCGCGTGGCACCGTACGCCGCCTCGCCGCCGAGTTACGCGGCGGCTTGCGCGCCCAGATCGTCGCGAGCATCGGGCTGGCGCCGCTGAC
>CAIMXF010000128.1 GCA_903845345.1 uncultured beta proteobacterium | reverse complement strand
GACGACCAGCGCGACGCGCCACGTGCGGAAGCGGCGCCTTGCGGCAGGCGAGGTCGGGCCGGAACTGGACAGGAAGCGCATCCAGCCGCGGAGCACGCAGCGTGCCTTGGGCGACAATCCGGGGCCGAGATCCGGCACGGCGAGGCGTTCTACCGCCTGCGCCGTACCTCGCTGGGCAAGCTGATCCTCACGAGGTGATGCCGTCGTTCGCGTGAAGAGACGCGCCACGCGGGCGAAGTCGCTTGACCCGGCGCCGCGGCGTTGCCGATAATCCGTCCTTCGATCACGACAAGCACAAGGCCATGGACGCCCATCCCCGTCGCGTGCCTTCGTCGTCCACATCGCCAGCCTGAGTCGCGGGCTCGCATCGGGCGGAGAAGGCACCTTCGTCTCCACGCCCGGCAAGCAAGCCCGACCAACGGGGCGCCCCGCGCCCTCGGCGCTTCTTCCGGTTCTCCACGCGGACGCTTCGAGCGTCCATCCGCCAGCGCCCCGTCGGGCGCGCGGAGGGGTCCGCATGCAATTTCCCTTCTCGTTCCTCGCCGCAGCCCGGCTGTTGCCTGCATCCGCGTCCGCGGCCGCGCGGGACGAGGAATCCTGGAACGCGCATCACGCTGCCCGCCGACGCCCGGCGCGTCGTCGACCCGCGCCACGACATGGATCGCGGCGCGGCCTCGTTCCATGGCTTTCGTCTCCACGGTGGGCACTGACATGAACGTCAAGTTCAACGACCAGATCAACACCCAGATCAACGGCTTTGCCAAGCGCCTGGGGCCGGGCCTGATCACGGGCGCCGCCGACGACGATCCGAGCGGCATCGCCACCTATTCGCAGATCGGCTCGCAGTTCCGCTTCGGCCTGGTGTGGACGCTGCTGCTGACCACGCCGCTGATGATCGGCATCCAGATGCTGTCGGCGCGCATCGGCTGGGTCACCGGCGAAGGGCTGGGCGCCAACATCGCCAAGATCTGCCCGCGCTGGCTCACGCTGGTGCTGGTGGGCCTGCTGGTCATCGCCAACACCATCAACATCGCGGCCGACATCGGCGCGATGGGCGAGGGCGTGCGCCTGCTCGCGGGCGGCCATGCGGCGCCGTATGTGGTCGGCTTCGGCGTGTTGTCCATCGTCTGCCAGGTGACGTTCTCGTACGAGCGCACCGTGCGGGTGCTCAAGTGGCTCTCGTTCGGTCTGTTCGCGTACGTGGCAGTGATCCTGTCGGTGTCGGTGCCGTGGCGCCAGGTGGCGATCGAGGGCCTCACGCCGTGGCGCTTCATTCCGCCGGGCACGTCGATGAACGACTACGCGTCGATGGTGGTGGCGGTGCTGGGCACGACGATCAGCCCGTACCTGTTCTTCTGGCAGGCGTCGCAGGAGGTCGAGGACAACGCGCGCCGGCCCGAGGCGGCCAAGCTGCGCAGCAACCCCGAATACGCGGCCGAGCACCTGTCGCGCATCAAGCAGGACACCTCGTTCGGCATGATCTTCTCCAACGTGATCGCGCTGTGCATCGTGATCGCGACGGCCGTCACGCTGAACATGCACGGCATCACCAACATCCAGACCTCGTCGCAGGCGGCCGAGGCGCTGCGCCCGGTGGCCGGCGAGTTCGCGTTCGCGATCTTCGCGCTGGGCATCATCGGCACCGGCCTGCTCGCGGTGCCCGTCCTCGCGGGCTCGGCGGCCTACGCGGTGACCGAGGCGTTCGGCTGGAAGGGCGGGCTGTCGCGCGGCTTCCACGAGGCGCGCGGCTTCTACGTGATCATCATCGCGGCGACCGTCATCGGCACGTTGATGAACGCGGTCGAGGTCGATCCCATCAAGGCGCTGGTGTGGAGCGCGATCGTCAACGGCGTGATCTCGGTGCCGATCATGGTGGTGATGATGGTGATCGGACAGTCGAAGAAGCTGATGGGCGGCTTCACGATGAGCCTGCGCCACCGCTTCTTCGGCTGGGCCGCGACGGCGGTGATGGGCGCGGCCGTCGCCGGCCTGTTCATCACCAGCTTCCCGGGCCCCTGATCGCTCGCCAGGAAGCCCGCGCGGGCCGTGACGCCGATGGTCGCGACGAACACCAGCTGGACGACCGGGTGGCCATCAGCGGGGCCCACATCAGCCGGCGATCCTTGAGGTCGCAGTTTCCTGCCTCGCTGCACGACGGGCAGGAACAAGCCTGTGCTGCCGGCGGCGGCGGCGAACCACGCGGCCACGGTCCAGGCGGCGGCGGCTGCGCCCGCGAACATCCCGATCAGCAAGGACTGCAGCAACGAGCTGACCGCGGTCATCGGGGTCGCCTCGACGCGCTGCGCCGGGAGCTGCTGCGCGGGCCCCCGGCAAGCGCCCGCGCTCGCCTGTGTTCAACAACGCCGCGTGATCGCAAGGCGACTGGGAGCGCCTCGATGCGCGTGGAGGCAACGGTGCTAGTGGCCGGTGCGCCGCGTCACGTCGATGGCCCCGGCCTTCACCAACGCCTGCTCCGCGCGCGCAGCCTGCGGGGGGTCGTCGACGTCGACGCGCACCACGGCGCCGCCGCGGCGCATCGCGGCGGCGTAGGCCGTCACGTCGTGGCCGACGCCGAACAGGCCGGCGAAGAAGTTGCGCAGGTGGTCGACGACGCTGTCGTCGGCGAGGGGCGGAGGCGGCTCGGGCTCGTCGTCGAACGCGGTGACGCGCGTCTCGATCGCATGCACGCGCCGCGGATCGAAGCGATCGTTGGCGAGCGCGGCGATGGCGGCGCGGGCGGAGTCCTGCTGGTCGAAGGTGCCGACGACGATCTGTCGCATGGTCGTGTTCCCCGGATGGCTTGAAGCGTCGCTTCGAGACCAGCAATCGCCGCGCCCGGGCGGCGCGGCCACCAGGCGCGTCAGGACTTCGGCTCGGCGTCCGTCTTGGCCTTGAGGGCCTGCGCTGCCTCGAGGTGGTGCTGCAGCGTCGGCAGCGTCTTCGACGCCCAGGCCTTCACGTCGGCGTCGCTGCCCTTGTCGACTTCCTTCTGGAACAGCTTGATCGTGTCCTGGTGCGCCTTCACGCCGATCGATTCGGCGTAGTGCTGGTCGAAGCTGGACCCCTTGCGCTCGGACAGCATCTTGATCTCGGCCTTCTTCGTGAGCGACGGCGTGTCCGATACCTTCACGCCCTTCTGCTCGGCCAGCCCCTTCAATTCGGTGTCGGCCTTGCCGTGGTCGTCGACCATCATCTGCGCGAACGTCTTGACGTCGGCGCTGCCCGACTGGTTCAGCGCGACCTGGCTGGCTGCGATTTCGGCGTTGCCGCCTTCGGCAGCGTCCTTCAGGAAGGACTTGTCCTGGCCGGACAGCTTGGCAGTCTGCGCCTGCGCGCCGAAGGAGGCAGCGAGAGCGACGGTGGCGATGGCGAGCAGGGTCAGCGTTCTGGAGGTCATGGGCGATTCCTGGTGGGTTGACGAGTCCGCCGCAGATGGCGGGTTCCTTCAACCCTGGGCAACGGCCATGCCCCGACAGCAAGCCGGGGCAGGCCGCCGGTGTCAACATGCGCGGCATGACAGAGATGACCGCCGCTGCCCGTTCGTTCACCGCTCGCCTGGGCCTGGAGCTGCCGTTGATCCAGGCGCCGATGGCCGGCGTGCAGGGCGTCGCGATGGCGGCGGCCGTGTCGGGCGCGGGCGCGCTGGGCTCGCTGCCGGGCGCGGCGATGGCGCCGCAGGCATTGCGCGATGCCGTCGGGCTGATGCGCCGCGACGGCGGCCTGCCGGTCAACCTCAACTTCTTCTGCCACGCGCAAGCCGCGGCCGACCCGGCGCGCGAGGCCGCGTGGCGCGCGGCGTTGCGACCGTACTTCGACGAGCTGGGCGTCTCGCCGTCGGCGATCCGGAACGGACCGGGCCGGCTGCCGTTCAACGAGGACGCCGTCGCCGTGGTCGAGGCGCTGCGGCCCGAGGTCGTCAGTTTCCACTTCGGCCTGCCGGCCTTGCCGCTGCTCGAGCGCGTGCGGCGCGCGGGTGCGCAGGTGTGGTCGTCGGCGACGACCGTGGCCGAGGCGCGCTGGCTGGCCGCGCACGGCGTCGACGCGATCATCGCGCAGGGCGTCGAGGCCGGCGGCCATCGTGGCGTGTTCCTGGCCGAGGGGCCAGCGTTCGACCTGAGCGGGCAGCTGCGCACGATGGCGCTGCTGCCCTCGATCCTCGAAGCCGTTCGCGTGCCGGTGATCGCCGCCGGCGGCATCGTCGACGCGGACGGCGTGGCCGCCGCGCTGCGCATGGGCGCCAGCGCCGCGCAGGTCGGCACGGCCTTCCTGCTGTGCCCCGAGGCGATGACCAGCGCCGTGCACCGCGCCGCGCTGCAGAGCGAGGCCGCGCGCAATACCGCGCTGACCAACCTGTTCACCGGACGCCCGGCGCGCGGCATCGTCAACCGGCTGATGCGCGAGCTCGGGCCGCTGAGCGACGTGGCGCCGGCGTTCCCGACGGCGGTCAACGCGCTCGCGCCGCTGCGCGCCGCCGCCGAGCAGGCCGGCAGCGGCGACTTCTCGCCGCTGTGGGCGGGCACGGACGTCAGCGGCTGCCGCGCGATCCCCGCGGCTCGGCTCGTCAGGCAGCTCGCCGCGACACTCTAGGGCTGAACGAGGCTGAGGAACGCGCCGGGCAGCAGCTCGCCGGCGGTCGTGACGACCAGGCTGCCGTCGAGCGCATCGCTGGCCACCGGCGCGTCGGCATCCGCGAATTCGCGGATCACCTGGCGGCACGCGCCGCACGGCGCGATCGGGTGCAGCCTGGCGGCGGTGACGCCCACCGCGCGGATGCGCTTCGCGCCGGCCGCGATCGCCACGCCGATCGCCACGCGCTCGGCGCAATTGGTGAGTCCGTACGACGCGTTCTCCACGTTGACGCCCAGGTGCACGCGGCCCTGGTCGTCGAGCACCGCGGCGGCGACCTGGAAGTCGGAGTAGGGCGCGTGCGCGTTGGGCAGCACGGCGCGGGCGCGCGCGACCAGGTCGGCCAGTTGCGCCGCGGTGACGGGAGTCGGGTCGGCGCTCAGGATGCGAGGCCCGACTTGCGCACCGCCTGCTCGAAGGACTCGGCGAGCTCCTTCGGCGCCGCGTCCAGCATCGCGCGGGCGTTCTCCAGCAGGCACGTCGTCACGGCGGAATGGAACATGAACTGCACGAGCCCGTCATGGAACGAAGCGGTGGCGGGGTGCGTCTTGTGGAGGTCAATCGTCATGCAACGGTTCTCCGGTGTTGGCGAGCGTCAGCGATTCGCGGATTTTCTCCGTCGAGGCCCAGAGCGCGAAGACGAGGGTCTTGAGCATCGGATCGCCCGCAGTCTGCAGCAAGGGCGGGACGCTGTCGAGGCCGTCGACGTTGAGCACCCCCATCACGTCCTGCGCGACGGTCAGCCCCTTGTGCGTGACCAGCCGGCCGATCGGCAGCGACAGCACCCACTGCAGGCGCGGGTTGACCTTGGCCTGCTCGGGGCCGGGCAGCACGCCGGCCGTCCAGCTCTCGCCGCGCCGGCGGATCGAGAACGGCATCCCGTCGGTGAACGCGCGGCCCGTGCTGCCGTGGTCGAGCTCGAGTTCGATGTCGTGCTCGGGTGCCCAGGTCATGTTGTCCCACGCGCCGGGCACCATGCGCAGGGCGTTGGCGCTGGGCACGAAGAGGTTGGCGCGCACCAGGTCGACGTCGACGCCCAGCCGCGACGCCGCCAGCGCGCGGATCTGCTGCACCAGCATGCGCACGCGGCGCAGGTGGTCGTCGGGCAGCCGCGGCCAGGCGATGAAGCGCGCCCACTTGTCGTAATTGGCGATGTTGAGCACGTCGCTGTGGCCGCCGCCGACCGCGCGGTCGTGCACGCCCGGGCACGCGGTGTTGAAGCCGAGCGCGCCGCTGGCGCCCGCGTGTGCGGCGAGCGGTCCGGCCAGGCGCGAGAAGAGTTCCGCGGCGCGCACCACCCAGTCGCCGGTGGCGCGCTCGTTGCGCAGCGCCTGGATCCAGCGCTTGCGCAGCAGCGTCGAGCCCCACGGGAAATCGCGCCGCACGATGCTGCCGGTGAGCACGACGCGGTCGAAACGGATGTTGCCGTTCTCGGCCTCGAGCACCGCCAGCGCGAGCCAGGTGCCGAAACTGTGTGCGATCACGCTCACGCGCTTCGCGCCGGTGCGATCCATCAGGTCGCGCAGTTCGCGGCGCAGCCACTGCACGCGGCTCGCGCGCGTCCACGGCAGCACGAACGACAGCACGCCGAAGAAGCCGTAGTCGAGGTGGTAAGGAATGAGCCCGTGACGGGCGAGGTAGGGCGTGATCTGCTTCTGCCACTGTCCGCGCGTGCGGATCCCGTGCAGCGTCACGACGATCTTGTTGGGCACTTGGGCATCTCCCGCGGACCTCGCGCCTTTCGGGACTGCCAAAAGAAAAATGCGAGCCGGTGCCCGCATCTTGAAGAGTCAGTGGCTCATGGCGCGAGGCGCCGCTCAGGGCACCTCGCGCGGCCGCTCGCTTACTGCTGCGGAGCAGGCGTCGGGTAGGCCGTGGGATAAGCCGACGGCGCGGGATAGGCCGTCGGATAGGCGGCCGGCGCCGCGCTGCCGGTGGTGACCGGGGGCGCGGGCAGCACGCGCGTGCGACCGCCCGTGGTGACCATGATCACCGGCTCGCCGGCGGCGAAGCCATCGGGGCCGACCGGTTGCACGACGGAGCGGCGGTCGCCGTTCTTCAGCTGGACGAGGATCTCGACGGCCTGCTGCTGCGTGGCGTCGCGCTCCACGGCGTTGCCGATCAGGCCGCCGACCACCGCGCCCGCGATGCCGACGATGCCGCCCGTGCGCGGGCCGCCCACGTTGGAGCCGGCGATGCCGCCGATGACGGCGCCGCTGACGGTGCCCACGCCGGTGTCGCGGCCTTGCAGCGTGACGGGACGCACCGACAGCACCGTGGCGTCGACGACCGTGGACATGCGCTGCGCGTCGTACGCGCTCACCGTGTTGGGATTGGCCACGACGCAACCGGTGAGGGAGACGGCGCCGGCGATCGCCGCGATCAGGGTGATTTGCTTGAACATCTTCATTCTCCGAGGGATGACCAGCCAACGCCGGCAAGTCGCCGGCCGTTGACAGTCCTTAGATGCCTCCACTCTGCAGCAATCCAATTGCCCGAGCTGCCGACAGTGAGTAAAGAAGTGTGACCTCGACAGGTCTGCTTCAGCCCGACGGGCCGGGCTCAGCCGTGGAGCCGGCTGTTGCGCGGCACGCTGGCCAGCAGGAACTCCATCTGGTCGGCCAGGATGCGCCGGCCGCGCAGGATCATGTCCTCGTGCAGGCTGGGCACGTAGGGCAGGTACAGCAGGCTCATGTTGGCCTCCTCGGGCATGCGGTTGCCCTTGCAGCCGTTGCAACCGCGGCACGCGGTGATGCAGTTCATCCAGGTGTCCATTCCGCGGCGCGAGACCGGGATGATGTGTTCGCGCGTCAGCTCCTCGCTGGCGAAGCGGCCGCCGCAGTAGGCGCAGACGTGGCGGTCGCGCGTGAACAGCTTGCCGTTGGTGAGCGCGGGCATCTGGCGCCAGGCGCGCGACGGGATGGTGCCGCGCACCGCGATGATCGAGTGCACCTCGATGCGCGACTGCTTGCCGGTGGCACGCTGCACGCCGCCACGCATCACGTGGCAGGGATCGCCCAGCGTCCACGCCACCGCGTCGCAGGCATAGAGCACTGCGGCCTCCTTGACCGTCATCCAGGCTTGCGGCCTTCCCGACACGTCCAGCTGCAGAACATCCATTTCAACGGCGCTCCTTGTACGCCAAGCATACAAAGTACTGGATGAAACCTCAACCTGGCGCCAATGGCCTGTTGTTGCGTGCCACGGCGCTCGGCGACACGGGCGGGGGCGGCGCCTTCCGCGTTAACCACTATGGAAATCGCACGATCGTGCTATTCGATGTCCGTTTCATGACGGCGACCTCGTCTTTCTAGGATCGCGACCCTAAAAAAAGTGTGCGATGGCATTGGCGCTGGGCCCGGTCCTATGCAAAATAGCACGACCGTTCGATTTCTTCGTTCAGCCGGCGCTCCCGGATGCCGAAGACGTCGGCAGGCACTCAACGCACTCCGGTTCGCCCCGGCAGATCCCGTGAACGATGCAACCGCTCTTCGCCGCCCGTCGCGCCCCCTGCAGAAGGGTTTGCAGACGCGCGCCACGATCATCGAGGCGGCGCTGGGACTCGCGGCCAACAAGGGCCTGGAGGGCCTGTCGATCGGCCTGCTGGCCGAGGTCACCGGCATGAGCAAGTCGGGCGTCTTCGCCCACTTCGGCTCGCGCGAGGAACTGCAGATCTCGGTGATCCGAGACTATCACGTGAAGTTCGAGGAAGAAGTCTTTCTTCCGGCCATCCGCGAGCCGCGCGGCCTGCCGCGCCTGCGCGCGATGTTCGAGCGCTGGGTGCGCCGCGTCTCCTTCGAGATCGACTCCGGCTGCATCTACATCAGCGGTGCGGTCGAGTTCGACGACCGTCCGGGCCCGGTGCGCGACGCGCTCGCCACGATGGTGCAGACCTGGCAGGACGCGCTCACGCGCTCGATCCAGCTCGCGATCGACGAAGGCCACCTGAGCGGCGAGACCTCGCCCGGGCAGCTGATGTTCGAGATCCACGGCCTGATCCTGGCGCTGCACCACGACGCGCGCTTCCTGCGCAACCCGGGCAGCGTCGAGCGCGCGCGCCTGGGCTTCGAGCGCCTGCTCGCCCATTCGCTTGCCGATTCCGTCACGACGGCCGGCGCCGCGCCGGACGCCATCCCGACCCGATCCAGAGAGGCGCGCACGCCGCGCCGCTGATCGTTTCCCTCCGCTTTCATCCCGTCCCGTTCCAGGAGTTCCGACATGCCTCAATACAACCCGCCGCTTCGCGACATGCAGTTCGTGCTGCATGAAGTCCTGAACGTGGTCGACGAGCTGAAGGTGATGCCGCGGCACGCGGACATCGACGTCGACACGTTCAACGCGGTGCTGGAAGAAGGCGGCAAGTTCGCCTCCGAGGTGATCTTCCCGATCAACCTGAGCGGCGACGCCGAAGGCTGCACGCTGGACAAGACGACGCACGAGGTGACGCCGCCCAAGGGCTTCAAGGAAGCCTACAGGACCTACGTCGAAGGCGGCTGGCCGTCGTTGTCGGCCGATCCGGAGTACGGCGGCCAGGGCCTGCCCGTCACGCTGAACCAGTGCTTCTACGAGATGCTCAACAGCGGCAACCAGGCGTGGACGATGTATCCGGGCCTGTCGCACGGCGCGTACGAGGCGCTGCACGCGCACGGCACGCCCGAGCAGAAGAAGATGTTCCTGCCGAAGCTGACCTCGGGCGAATGGACGGGCACGATGTGCCTGACCGAGCCGCACTGCGGCACCGACCTGGGCCTGCTGCGCACGAAGGCCGAGCCGCAGGCCGACGGCACGTACAGGATCACCGGCGCCAAGATCTTCATCTCGGCCGGCGAGCACGACATGGTCGCCAACATCCTGCACCTGGTGCTCGCGCGCCTGCCGGACGCGCCGGCCGGCTCGAAGGGCATCTCGCTGTTCGCGGTGCCCAAGTTCCACGTCAACGCCGACGGGTCGCTGGGCGAGCGCAACCCGATCTTCTGCGCCGGCATCGAGCACAAGATGGGCATCCACGCGAATTCCACCTGCCAGATGGTGCTCGAAGGCGCCGTCGGCACGCTGGTGGGCGAGCCCAACAAGGGCCTCAACGCGATGTTCGTGATGATGAACGCCGCGCGCCTGGGCGTGGGCATGCAGTCGCTGGGCCTGACCGAAGTCGCGTACCAGAACGCCGTCGCCTATGCGAAGGATCGCCTGCAGATGCGCGCGCTGTCGGGCCCGAAGGCGCCCGACAAGCCGGCCGATCCGATCATCGTGCACCCCGACGTCCGCAAGATGCTGCTGACCGCCCGCGCCTACGCCGAAGGCGGCCGCGCCCTGGCCATCCACACCGCGCTGCTGCTCGACAAGGAACTGCACCATCCCGACGAGGCCGTCCGCAAGGAATGCGCCGACGAGGTCGCGCTGCTGACCCCGATCGTCAAGGCCTTCATGACCGACAACGGCTGGATCGCGACGTCGCACTGCATGCAGGTCTATGGCGGCCACGGCTTCATCCACGAGTGGGGCATGGAGCAGTACGTGCGCGACGCGCGCATCAACATGATCTACGAAGGCACCAACACGATCCAGTCGCTCGACCTGCTGGGCCGCAAGGTGCTGGGCGACAACGGCGCCAAGCTCAAGAAGTTCGGCAGGAAGATCGCCGAGTTCGTCGAGGAAGAGGGCATCAGCGAGGCGATGCAGGAATTCGTCAATCCGCTGGCCGAACTGGGCGACAAGGTCACCAAGCTGACCACCGAGATCGGCATGAAGGCGTTCCAGAACCCCGACGAAGTCGGCGCCGCCGCGGTCGACTACCTGCGCGTCTGCGGCCACCTCGTCTTCGCGTACTTCTTCGCCCGCATGGCCAAGGTCGCGCTGGACAAGAAGGACTCCGGCGACAGGTTCTACCAGGCCAAGCTGACCACGGCGCGCTTCTACTTCGCCAAGCTGCTGCCCGAGACGGCCGGCCTGATCCGCAGCTGCCGCGCCGGCCTGAAGCCGCTGATGGAGATGGACGAGTCGCTGTTCTAGAGAATGACGATCCCTGCGCGCTTCGCTCAACGCCCCCGAGGGGGGACGCCGGCTTGCTCCGGAGCGCCCGAGCGCGGCGCCGGCGGTCGCGCTGTTGCAGAGAGTAGGTACAACCCGCAGGCGGCCACGTCGCCTGTCGGACACGCAGTCGCCACGTTCAGAGCGATCATTGGTCCGCGGCCCCGGCCGTTCCAACAAACCTAGGAGACCCTCTTGAAAAAAGCAGCAGTTGCATTCGTCCTCGCCACCGCCAGCGTCCTCGCGATGGCGCAGAACACCCCGGTGGGCCTGTGGCGGACGATCGACGACGACGGCAAGACCGAGAAGTCGACCGTCCGCATCACCTCGGTCGGCGGCGTGCTGGTCGGCAAGGTCGAGCACATCGCCGACCCGGCCAAGGCCAACGAGGTGTGCTCGAAGTGCGACGACGACCGCAAGGACAAGCCGATCGTCGGCATGGTCATCATCAGCGGCGCGAAGCAGGACCCGGAAGAGACCGACAAGTGGACCGGCGGCATGATCCTCGACCCGGCCAAGGGCAGCAGCTACAAGCTGATCCTCAAGCCCACCGACGGCGGCAAGAAGCTGGACGTGCGTGGCTACATCGGCTCGCCGATGTTCGGCCGCACGCAGACCTGGATTCGAGCCGAATAAGCAAGGGAAGTCGCGGCTTCCATAAACCGGGGCCGGGCAGCGGTTGCGCTGCCGGTCGCCCCGTTCACCCCTGGAGAGAAACAAAGTGAGTCGATTCCAAGTTCGCAAGGTGGCCGTGCTCGGCGCCGGCGTGATGGGCGCGCAGATCGCCGCCCATCTGGTCAACGTCAAGGTGCCCGTCGTCCTGTTCGACCTGCCCGCCAAGTCCGGCCCCAAGAACGGGATCGTCACCAAGGCCGTCGACGGCCTGAAGAAGTTGAAGCCCGCGCCGCTGGGCGTGGCCGACGACGCCGCGCTGATCCAGCAGGCCAACTACGAGGACAACCTCGAGCTGCTGCGCGACTGCGACCTGATCATCGAGGCCATCGCCGAGCGCATGGACTGGAAGCTCGACCTGTACACCAAGGTCGCGCCGTTCATCGCCCCGCACGCGATCGTCGCGTCCAACACGTCCGGCCTGTCGATCACCAAGCTGTCGGAGGTGCTGCCTGAAGAGATCAAGCCGCGTTTCTGCGGAATCCACTTCTTCAACCCGCCGCGCTACATGAGCCTGGTGGAGCTGATCCCGACGCCGACGACGCGTCCCGAGATCCTCGACCAGCTGGAAACCTTCGTCACCACGGCGCTCGGCAAGGGCATCGTGCGCGCGAAGGACACCCCGAATTTCGTCGCCAACCGCGTCGGCATCGCCGGCATGCTGGCGACGATCATCGAAGCCGAGAAGTTCGGCCTCAGCTATGACCTCGTCGACGACCTCACCGGCAAGAAGCTGGGCCGCGCGAGCTCGGGCACGTTCCGCACCGCGGACGTCGTGGGCCTCGACACCATGGCCCACGTCATCAAGACGCTGCAGGACAACCTGCAGGACGATCCGTTCTATTCGAGCTACGCGACGCCGGCCGTCGTCGGCCGCCTGATCGAGCAGGGCGCGCTGGGCCAGAAGACCGGTGCCGGCTTCTACAAGAAGGTCGGCAAGGACATCCAGCGCCTCGACCCTGCGAGCGGCACCTACGTGGCCGGCGGCGCCAAGGCCGACCCCATCGTCGACCGCATCCTGAAGAAGCCGGCGGCCGAGCGCCTGAAGCTGCTGCGCGAATCGACCAATCCGCAGGCGCAGTTCCTGTGGGCGATCCTGCGCGACTCGTTCCACTACGCCGCCGTCCACCTGAAGGACATCGCCGACTCCGCGCGCGAGATCGACTTCGCGATGCGCTGGGGCTTCGGCTCGAAGCAGGGCCCGTTCGAGCTGTGGCAGGACGCCGGCTGGAAGCAGGTCGCCGAGTGGATCCGGGAAGACATCGCGGCCGGCAAGGCGCTGTCGAGCGCGCCGCTGCCCGACTGGGTGTTCGACGGTCGCGAGGGCGTGCACACGGCCGAGGGCTCGTGGAGCGCCGCGCAATCGAAGTACCTTCCGGTCTCCACGCTGGATGTCTACAAGCGCCAGCCGTTCCCCGAGACCGTGCTGGGCGCGGGCGGTGCGAGCGCGCTGAAGTCGGGCACCGAGGAATTCAGGAACGACGAGGTCCGGGTGTGGACGCTGGACGGCGAGGTGCTGATCGCCAGCATCACCGCCAAGCTGCACCTGATCTCGCCGACGGTCACCGAAGGCCTGCTGAAGGCCGTCGAGATCGCCGAGGCGAAGTACAAGGGCCTCGTGATCTGGTCGCCGGACGAGATGTTCTCCGCCGGCGCCAACCTCGAGGCACTGATGCCCGTCTTCATGAAGATGGGCGCCAAGGGCATCGCGCCGGAAGAGAAGAAGCTGCAGGACATGATGCTGCGCATCCGCTATTCGACCGTGCCGGTCGTCTCGGCGATCCGCGGCATCGCGCTGGGCGGCGGCTGCGAACTGGCGGTCTACTCGTCGGCGCGCGTCGCCGCGATGGAGAGCTACATGGGTCTGGTGGAAGTCGGCGTCGGCCTCGTGCCGGGCGGCGGCGGCCTGGCCTACATCGCGCGCCGCGCCGCTGAAAATGCGGCCAAGGCGCCGGGCACCGACCTGCTGGCCTTCCTGAAGGACGGCGTCGTGGCCGCGGCCTCGGCCACGGTGGGCACCAGCGCGCTCGAGTCGCGCAAGCTCGGCTACCTGCTCGACTCCGACGTCATTGTCCCGCACAAGGACGAACTGCTGTACGTCGCCTCGGCGCAGGCCAGGGCGATGTACGAGACGGGGTATCGCCCGCCGGTCAGGCGCCTGATCCCGGTGGCGGGCCGCTCGGGCATCGCCACGATCAAGGCGTCGCTGGTCGCGATGCGCGACGGCGGCTTCATCAGCCAGCACGACTTCCACATCGGCAGCCTGATCGCCGACGTCTGCTGCGGCGGCGAAGTGGATGCCGGCACGCTGGTGACCGAGGAATACCTGATGGCGCTCGAGCGCAAGCACTTCTGCGGCCTGCTCGAGAACCCCAAGACGCAAGAACGCATCATGGGCATGCTGCAAACCGGCAAGCCGGTCCGGAACTGATTGGAAGAATGATCATGAGCAAGCAAATCTCCGACGCCTACATCGTCGCCGCCACCCGCGCGCCGATCGGCAAGTCCGGTCGCGGCATGTTCCGCAACACGCGTCCCGACGACCTGCTGGTCGCCGTCATCCAGGCCGCGCTGGCCCAGGTGCCCACGCTCGACCCGAAGGCCATCGAGGACGCCATCGTCGGCTGTGCGATGCCCGAAGGCGAGCAGGGCCTGAACTTCGCGCGCACCAGCGTGCTGCTGGCCGGCCTGCCCAATACGGTTGGCGGTATCACCGTCAACCGCTTCTGCGCGTCCGGCCTGTCGGCGGTGCAGATGGCGGCCGACCGCATCCGCGTCGGCGAGGCCGACGTGATGATCGCCGCCGGCGCCGAGAGCATGAGCATGGTGCCGATGAGCGGCAACAAGCCGTCGTTCAACCCGCACGT
>CAIMXF010000127.1 GCA_903845345.1 uncultured beta proteobacterium | reverse complement strand
ACGCCGCCGAAGTAGCCCACGTCCTGGCCGAACACCACCACGTTGGGATCGCGTTCCAGCATCACGTCCATCGCCGAGCGCAGCGCCTGGATCATCGTCATCGGCGCGGTCGGGCCCTCCGCAGTCGCGGCCAGTTGTTTCGTGTTCTGCATTTCCATGATCAGACCCCCAGCTCCTGACGTTGGCGACGCAGGTGTTCCGGCATCTCCTTGTAGACGTCCTCGAACATCGACGCGGCGCTCGGGATGCGGCCGTCGTTGAGCGTGCCGTAGGACTCGGCTTCCTTCTGCGCGGCGGCGACTTCGGCCTCGAGCGCCTTCTGCACCTCGTCGTGCTCGGCGTCGGACCAGCAGCCCAGCTTGATCATGTGCTGCTTCAGGCGCGCGATCGGGTCGCCCAGCGGGAAGCGCTGCGCGTCGTCGGCGGGGCGGTACTTGCTCGGATCGTCCGACGTCGAGTGCGGGCCGGCGCGGTACGTGACCCACTCGATCAGCGTCGGGCCGAGGTTGCGGCGGGCGCGCTCGGCGGCCCATTGCGAGGCCGCGTAGACCGCGAGGAAGTCGTTGCCGTCGACGCGCAGCGACGCGATGCCCGAGCCCACGCCGCGCGCGGCGAAGGTGGTGTGCTCGCCGCCGGCGATCGCCTGGAACGTCGAGATCGCCCACTGGTTGTTGACGACGTTGAGGATCACCGGTGCGTTGTAGACGTGCGCGAAGGTCAGCGCGGTGTTGAAGTCGGACTCGGCCGTGGCGCCGTCTCCGATCCACGCCGACGCGATCTTCGTGTCGCCCTTGATGGCCGAAGCCATCGCCCAGCCTACCGCCTGGATGTATTGCGTGGCCAGGTTGCCCGAGATCGAGAAGAAGCCCTTGGCCTTGACCGAGTACATCACCGGCAGCTGGCGGCCCTTGAGCGGATCGCGCTCGTTGGACAGGAGCTGGCAGATCATGTCGACCAGCGGGTAGTCGCGCACGATCAGCAGGCTTTGCTGGCGGTACGTGGGGAAGCACATGTCGCCGTCGATCAGCGCAAGGCCGTGCGCGGTGCCGATGGCTTCCTCGCCGAGCGACTGCATGTAGAACGACATCTTCTTCTGGCGCTGGCCGATGAGCATGCGCGAGTCGAACACGCGCGTCTTCATCATCGTAACCATGCCCTTGCGCAGGCGCTCGGGGCTGACCTCGGGGGCCCAGGGGCCGACCGCGTTGCCGTCGGCGTCGAGGACTCGGATCAGCGAGAACGCCAGGTCGCTGGTGGAGCGCGGGTCGGTGTCGACCGGCGGGCGGCGCACCTCGCCGGCGGGCGAGACATGGAGGTACGAGAAGTCGGTCGCGCAGCCCGGTCGCCCCGTGGGCTCCGGGACGTGCAGACTCAGGGGTTGGGTCATCGGCGAGGCTCCGCGCCCGCGGTGGCGAGCGGAAAGGTAGCAGCGAATCGGCCGGTCGCGCGGTGGGTGTGCCGCGGCCGGCCGGAACTGGGACGAACGCGGCGGGGATGGCCGCCGCGCGTCGTCCGACAGCGTAACTTATTTCGCCCCGATTCCGATTCGGCAAACCGTCGATTCCCCGACCGATCGGTCGGTTTTTCGCCCCGTTGCGCCGCGCGAGCGTCAGCGTGCGCAGGCCAGCGTGACGGCCTGCACCGGCTTGCCATGGAGGCCGTCGGTCGCCACGGCGACCCAGTGCCGCGTCGCGCCCGCCTCGGGCGTGGAGCTCGACGCGAAATGCAGCGTCGCCGGCTGCGTGCCGGCCAGGCTCCACGGCAGCAGCTCGCGCACGACGCCGTCCTGGTGCAGCGTCTCGCCGCGGTTCTCGCCGGCGCCCACGTGCGACTGCAGGCCGTCGTCGACCACCGCGACGTAGCCCGACAGCGGTACCGGCGCGCCCGCGCCGGGCGCCACCGCGAGCGCCAGGCCGGTCGCGTCGCGCGACAGCGTCAGCACGACCGTCGCCGGAGCGTGGCGCTGCAGCGCCGCGCCCGACAGCGCGCTCCAGTCCGGCGTGTCGCGGCCGTCGACGATCACCTGCGGCGTGTACGCGAAGCGCGCCCCGCTGGTGCGCTGCGACGCGTTCTGGCGCTGCGTGAACTGCGGCTGTGCGAAGCGATCCTTCCAGCCGAGGCTGTCCCAGTAGTCGACGTGGAAGGCGAGGGCGACGACGCCGTCGCGACCCTTGAGCGCGCTCAGCCAGCGGTCGGCCGGCGGGCACGAGTTGCAGCCTTCGGAGGTATAGAGCTCGACGACCGCCGGCACGTTCGCGCCCGATTGCGCCGAGCAGGCCGCCGCCGACGCGCCGACGGGGGCGACCAGCGCGCCTGCGGCGGCGAGGGCAAACGCGAACAGCGCGCAGGCGCGGCGCAGCGGCGAGGAAACTGTGGAATGGCGCATGGCTCGAGGCGGCGGGCGATCGCCGCGCAGTGGAGGATGTCGGTTCGTCGTCCTGCAGGGCGAATTCCTTACGCGTCGTCGGAGTGGGCGACACGCGGATTGTGTCGGCTTCGATGCATCGTCAAGTCTCGCAAAGAAGCGACGCGCCGACACGGCGAGCGTCGTGCGGACTACGGCGGATGCGACGCCCGGACTACGCGCGTTCTTGCCCGGCCGGCGAACAATGCCTTCACACCATCACAAGGAGCTCTCATGAACCGCCTCAACACCCTGTCCGGCCTGCTCGTCGCCGCCGCCCTCGCCGTGCCCGCCATCTCGATGGCCCAGGACGACCGCCACGACGATCGCCGTACCGAGCAGAGCGTGCACGGGGCCGGCCCCGCGCACGCCTGGCACAAGGGCGACCGCCTGCCCGACAGCTATCGCGACAACAAGTACGTCGTCAACGACTGGCAGTCGCGCCACCTGCGCCAGCCGCCGGCGGGCTACCACTGGGTCAACGTCAACGGGGACTACGTGCTCGCGGCCGTGGCCACGGGCGTGATCGCGGACCTGCTGCTGAACAAGTAAGTTCGCATTGCATGAACGACGGCGGGCCGCTTTT
>CAIMXF010000126.1 GCA_903845345.1 uncultured beta proteobacterium | reverse complement strand
GACGGCGCGCTCGAAGCGGGCCTGGTCCTGCGCCGGATCGAGGCGCAGCGCGGTGTCGAAGTCGGCGAGCGCCTTGTCCGGGTGGCCCTGCGCCAGGTGGACGTCCGCGCGCGTCGCGACGATGTCGGCCGTGGCCGGCGCCAGCGTGGCGGCGCGATCGAGGTCGGCCAGCGCGCCGTCGAGGTCGCCGCGGGAGAGCGCGGCCGCACCGCGGCGGGCGAGGGCGTCGGCGTCCAGCGACTCCGTGCCGGCGGCGTTGGCGTCGTGCGTGCTCCGATCACCGTGGTTGAGCGCGAAGACCGGGCCGCCGTTGTAGGTGAAGAACATCCGCGACTGCTGCTGCGAGACGTACAGGTGGTGCGACAGGAAGAAGTCGATGCCGACCAGCATGTCCTCCGACGAGTCGAACTCGACGACCTCCAGCCGGTTGTGCATGATGGTCTCGCCGCCCAGGTCGACCTTGTCGAACTTCGCGATCCACTGCTTCGCGCGCTCGGTGCCCACGCCGTACGCTTCGCCGTCGGGCGTCATGTCGGACCTGGCGACGCCGGCGCGAAGCGCGGCGCCCAGCGAGACCAGCGTCGTGGCGCCGGAGTCGAACACCGCGATCTCCTTGTGGCCGTTCAACCCGATCGTCGAGCGGATCTCGGGAGTGGGCGAGCGGCTTTTCGCCAGCGCGAGCTCGGAGACCGCCGTGTCGGGGCCGGCCCAGTACGCCATGTTGGACTTCTCGCAGTCGTCGCTGGGAAACACCAGGCGGATGACGCCGTGCGCCAAGTCGTATTCGGTATCGGTGGCCGCCAGGAAGTTGCGGCCCAGCATCCCCATCGCGCCGGCGCCGGGCTCGTTGCCGCCGACGACGAACTGGATGTCCTTCAGCTCGCCCTTGAGCAGTTGCAGGTGCGAAACCGTGGTCATCCGGGCGTCCACCTGACCCGTCAGGCCTTCCACGTGCATGCGATTGGGCAGCGGCACCACCTTGAGGTTCAACTGCGCCGCCGCGGCGTCGGTCAGCATGCTGAAGAAGGCGCCGGTGTCCACGATCAGCGGCACGTTCGTGCCGCCGATGCCGACGGTGGCGATCGCACGGTCGCCGACCATCTTCACCGGCAGTTCCAGCGTCTGGATCCTGCAGCTCGCGGTACTGGCGCCGGGCCATTGCAGGCCGGCGGCCACCAGCGCCGCCGCGAGCCAGCGCGCGCGTGCCGCGCGGAGCGGGCGAGCGCCCGCGCGAGAAATCGTCGTTCCCGTGTCCATCCATCCCCCCGGCGTTCGCGCCTTGTCCGAGGGAGTTTAATTTGAGACGCGCACCGTCCGGCCGCGGGATGACCCGCAAGCCGCGCCGTTGTTCAATGCGCGGCCGACGGCACCTTGTCGAGGCCGCGCCGCGCCATCTCGGCATCGATCTTCGGATCCAGCCTGCGCGCGGCGTCGAGGTCGGCCTGGCCGGCGGCGGCGTCGCCGAGGCGCTGCCTGGCGAGCCCGCGGCCGTACAGCGTGAGCGCGTGGTCGGGGCGCAGTGCGAGGCTGCGGTCGAAGTCGGAGCGCGCCTTGGATGGCGCACCGCTGCGCAGCCGGGCCCACGCGCGGCCAGCCAGGTAGACGCCGCTCTTCGAATCGGCGTCGACCGCCGCGTCGCAGTCGTCGACGGCCTTGTCGAGGTCCACGCCCAGCTCGACGCGTGCCCAGCAACGGTCGTACAGGATGCGCTCGATCCGGAATTCGTGCTCGTGATGCGGCACCCACAGGTCGTACTGCACGACGGCCTGCGCGGGGGCGCGCAGGTTCATGTAGAGGTTGCCCATCTGCACGCGCAACGGCGACTCGGGCGCCAGCGTCTTGTCCAGCGCCGCGAGGTCGGCCAGCGCGCCGTCGGTGTCCTTGTCGCGTACCCGCGCCGTGGCGCGCTGCAGGCGCGCGTCGGCCTGGCCCGGATCGAGTTCCAGCGCCTTGTCGATGTCCTGCCGCGCCTTGGCGGCCTGCTTCAGCGAGGACGCGATCCCTGCACGCTGCGCGAGGAAGTCCGCCGAGGCCGGCGCCAGCGCGCAGGCCCGGTCGAGGTCGGCCAGGGCGCCCGCGAAGTCGCCGCGCGACGCCGAGGCCGCGCCGCGGCGCG
>CAIMXF010000125.1 GCA_903845345.1 uncultured beta proteobacterium | reverse complement strand
GCCGGTTGTTTTCACGGAGGTCATCGGATGGGGCAGCGAAGAAGCGCGAAGCCAGGTCGCCGATCATCTTACGCGCACGGACCCCGTCATCGACGACGTTGCTGCTGGAAGCCGCGGCCCCATGGTTTCCGACGGCGCCCGCTCCCGCGTCACGCGCGACGGGCCGGCGACGGGCTCGTGCAGGAGCCCTGGGCGTCGCCGCGCCGACGCGCGACCTCAGGCCTGCACGATGCCGGCGCGCGCGAACGGCAGGCGCGTGATCGCCGGGCCGCCGGCACGCACGATCGCATTGGCGACGGCGGGGCCGAGCGGCGGAACGCCCGGTTCGCCGACGCCCGTCGGCGCCGCCGTGCTCGGCACGATGAAGACCTCGACGACGGGCATCTCGTAGATGCGCAGTGCCTTGTACTGCCCGAAGTTCTGCTGCACCGGGCGGCCGGCCTGCAGGTCGATCTCGCTGTAGTACAGCGCGCCCAGCGCGAAGCCGATGCAGCCTTCCATCTGCGCCTTGATCACGTCGGGGTTGACCGCGATGCCGCAGTCGACGACGCAGACGACGCGATCGACGTGCACCTTGCCGTCCTTCAGCGTGACCTCGGCCACCTGCGCCACCGTCGTGCCGAAGCACTCGTGCACCGCGATGCCCTGCGCCGAGCCGGCCGGCATCGCCTTGCCCCAGCCGGCCTTCTCGGCCACCAGCTTCAGCGCGTTGGCGCCGCGCGGGTTCTTGTCCATCAGCGCGAGTCGATACGCGAGCGGATCCTGGCCCGCGGCACGCGCGAGCTTGTCCACCATCGTCTCCATGACGTAGGCCGTGTGCGTGTTGCCCACCGAGCGCCACCACAGCGGACGCACCGGCAGCGTCGGGGAATGCAGTTGGCCGTCCATCATCGGCAGCTCGTACGACGCCGGGAACACGCCTTCGACCGACGTCGGGTCGATGCCGTCCTTGATCATCATCGCCATGGCCGTGCCGGCCATGATGGACTGCCCGACGACGCCATGCTTCCACGACGCCACCTTGCCGGCGTCGTCGATGCCGACCTTGACGGAATGCACCATCATCGGCCGGTACAGGCCGGCGCTCATGTCGTCCTCGCGCGTGTACTGCAGGCGCACCGGCGCACGGCCCTTGATCGCGACGGCCACGTTGACCGCGGCCACCGTGAAGTCGCTGAACGCGTTGGCGCGGCGGCCGAAGCTGCCGCCGGAGATCAGCGAATGCAGCTTCACCTTCTCGAGCGGCAGGCCGGCGGCCTTGGCGGCGAGCTGGTGGTCGAACGTGGGGAACTGGTGGCCGGCCCAGGTCTCGAGCATGCCGTCGTGCAGCCAGGCGACGCAGCTCTGCGGCTCCATCGGTGCATGCGCGAGGAACGGGAACTCGTAGACGGCCTCGATCGTCTTCGTGGCGACCGGCGCCGGCTTGCCGGCCTCCGCGGCCGCGGGCTTCGCGAACGGCGTGCCGGGTTGCGTGGCCAGTTCGCGGTACTGCACCAGCAGCGCCTCGGAGTCGAGCCTGGCGCCGACCGACTCGTCCCACGTCACCTTCAGCGCGCGCCGGCCCTGCTGCGCGGCCCACATGCCCTTGGCGACGACGGCGACGCCTTCCGGCACGGCGACGACGTCCGTCACGCCCTTGACCTTCTTCGCGGCGGACGCGTCGAACGACACCAGCTTCGCGCCGAACGACGGCGGGAACGCGATCACGGCGGTCAGCAGGCCCGGCAGCTTGACGTCGCCGGTGTAGGTGGCCGTGCCATTGCACTTGGACGGCGAGTCGACGCGCGGCGTGGCGTGCTCGTGGCCCATCAGCGTGAACTGGTCCGGCGTCTTGAGCACCGGCTTCTCGGGCGGCTTCTGCTTCGCGGCCGCCGCGGCCATCTCGCCGTAGGTGGCCTTCTTGCCAGACGCGTGCGTCAGCGTGCTGTTGCTCGTGCGGATCTCGCTGGCGGGAACGCCCCACGCCTGGGCCGCGGCGGACACCAGCATCGCGCGCGCGGTCGCGCCGGCGGTGCGGTATTGCAGGTACGAATTGGCGATGGCCGACGAGCCGCCCGTGCCCTGCATGCCGAACGCCAGGTTCGCGTAGAGCTTGACGTTGGCGCCGGCGTATTCGGTGCGCACCAGCGACCAGTCGGCGTCGAGCTCGTCGGCGGCCAGGCTGGCGAGGCCGGTGGTGTTGCCCTGCCCCATCTCGTGGTGCTTGCTGACGATGGTGACGAGGTTGTCGGTGCCGACGCTGACGAACTGGTTGGGTTCGAAGACGGCCCTGGCCGCCCCGCCTTCCGCGCCCTGGCCTGCGGCGCGCGCGGCTTGCGGCATCCAGCCGCCGATCGCGACCACCAGGCCGCCGGCCGCGCCGGCCGTCAGGACGTTGCGTCGCGTGACGCCCGCCGGCGGCGGCGGCAGCGCCGCTTCGCGTTCGAGCACCAGCGAGGCGAACGCCGCGTCCTCGCGCTCGGCGGCATATTGCTCGCGGAAGGTCTGCATCAAGGGGTGCATGGCGGGCTCCTCAAGCCGAGAGTTGGCCGGCCGCGTGGTGGATCGCGGCGCGGATGCGGACGTAGGTGGCGCAGCGGCAGATGTTGCCGGCCATCGCCTGGTCGATGTCGGTGTCGCTGGGCTTCGGGTTCTGTTCCAGCAGTGCCGTCGCCGACATGATCTGGCCCGACTGGCAGTAGCCGCACTGCACGACGTCGAGATCGACCCAGGCCTTCTGCACCGCCTTGGCGGTCTTCGACTGCAGGCCCTCGATGGTCGTCACCTTGCGGCCGTGCACCGCCGCGGCCGGCGTCACGCACGAGCGCGCGGGCTGCCCGTCGACGTGCACCGTGCAGGCCCCGCACTGCGCCACGCCGCAGCCGAACTTGGTGCCGGTCAGGCCGATGTCGTCCCGGATGACCCACAGCAGCGGCGTCTCGGAATCGGCCTCTACCTGGTGGGCATGACCGTTGACGTTGAGTGAAACGACAGGCATTGCGCAGCTCCGGCGAAGGAAATCGAATGGCGCAGTATGCTCGCCGCCTGGGGTTTTTTCAGGAGACGAGCGATGCGACTGACCACATTTGTTGGGCTTCTCCTGGCGACCTGCCTCGCGGCACCTGCCGCGATGGCGCAGTCGGCGCCCCTGAAGTCGCCGGCCGACTTCGCGGGCATCGCCGACGAGGCCGCCCGCTCCCGCGCGCTGTTCGAGGAGGCCGGCAAGGTGATCCAGAGCCCGCGCTGCCAGAACTGCCACCCTGTGGGCGCGCGTCCAACTCAGGGCGACGACATGCACCCGCACCTGCCGCTGGTGGTGCGCGGCGCGGACGACCAGGGCGCCATCGCGATGCGCTGCATCACGTGCCACCAGACCGCCAACTTCCAGCCGGCCGGCGTGCCGGGCGCGCCCAAGTGGCACGTCGCGCCGGTGGCGATGGCCTGGCAGGGCAAGTCGCTGGGCGCGATCTGCGAGCAGATCAAGGATCCGGCGCGCAACGGCAAGCGCTCGCTGGCGCAGATCCACGACCACATGGCGCACGACGAACTGGTCGGCTGGGGCTGGCATCCGGGCGGCACGCGCATTGCCGCGCCCGGCACGCAGGTGCAGTTCGGCGAGTTGATCGACGCGTGGATCAAGACCGGCGCCGCCTGCCCGACTCCCTGAACGCCGCATTCGCCTGCCCATGGAAAACCTCGACCTGCTCGTGCTGCGCGACCTGTGCGAGTGGCGTCGCGCCGGCCAGCACGCGATCCTGGTCACGGTGGTGCGGTCGTGGGGATCGTCGCCGCGGCCCGTCGGGTCGATCCTCGCGATCGCCGAGAACGGGCGGATGACGGGGTCGGTCAGCGGCGGATGCATCGAGGACGACCTGGTGCTGCGCTACCAGGAACTGTGGCGGGCGCCGTCGTCCGCCGATCGCGCGCGCCGGCCCGCGCCGGTCTTCGTGACCTACGGCGTGACCGCCGACGAGGCCCACCGCTTCGGACTGCCGTGCGGCGGCACGCTCGAACTGCTCGTCGAGCACGATCCGGAGCCCGGGGAAATCGGCGCCCTGCTCGACGACCTGGCCGGCGGCCAGCTCGTGCGGCGCAGCGTCCGCCTCGCGGATGGACACGCAGTTCACCAGCATGCGCGCCAACCCGAGGAACCGCTGGCGGACGACGCCTGGTTCTCCAACACGTTCGGCCCCAGCTATCGCATGCTGCTGATCGGCGCCGGCCAGTTGACCGAGTACCTGGCCACGATGGCGCTGTTCAGCGGCTTCGAGGTGACGGTCTGCGAGCCGCGCGAAGAGGTGCGCGTCGCCTGGCGCGTGGCCGGCGCGGCCGTGGTGCCCGACATGCCCGACGACGCCGTCACCGCCTTCGCGCCCGACAAGCGCAGCGTCGTCATCGCGTTGACGCACGATCCCAAGCTGGACGACCTCGCCTTGCTGGAGGCCTTGAAGTCGCCGGCCTTCTACGTGGGCGCGATCGGCAGCCGCCGCAACAACGACGCGCGGCGGCAGCGGCTCCAGGAGCACTTCGACGTCACCGCCGACGAGCTGGCGCGCCTGCGCGGTCCGGTGGGCGTGTTCATCGGCAGCAAGACGCCGCCGGAGATCGCCGTGAGCATCCTGGCCGAAGTGGTGGCGGCCAAGAACGGCGTGGCTGTGCCGCACGACATGCTGGTGGCGCCGGCGAAGAACCTGCGCTCGGCGCAGGCCGGGTCGGACACGGCGCCGGTTCACTGAAGGCCGCGGCGGCGCGACGCCTACGCCGCCACCTTGTCGCTCAGGCGCGCCAGCCAGCGATAGAGCACCGCCGTGGCCACGACGAAGCCGATGCCGCCCAGCCACACCGACGCGTCCGCGAAGCTGTCGCCGACGATCGCCAGCGGCGCGTCCTTCCCGCTGAACACCGTCAGCGCGGCCAGGGCCACGCCGAACAGTCCTTCGCCGACGATCATGCCGCTGGCCAGCAGCACGCCGAGCTGCTTGCGCGACGCCGGTCGGGCAGAGGCGTCGGCCCGGCGATCCCAGGCCCAGCCGACGAAGGCGCCGACGGCCACCATCAGCGTCGTGCCCATCGGCAGGTAGATGCCCAGGCCGACGGCCAGCGGGGGCAGCTGGATCTGGCTGCCCGGCTTGCGCACGCGCTTGATCGTCTCGTCGATGATCACCAGCACGATGCCCAGCACGACGCCCTTGCCGAGCAGGCTCCAGTCGAGATCGCCTTGCAGCACGCCCTTGGCCAGCGCCGAGATCAGCGCGGCCTGCGGCGCGGCCAGCGCCTTCAGGCCGGCCCCCGGCGCGCCGGCGAAGCCGTAGGCCTTCTGCAGCAGGTCGAGCACCGGCGGGATCACAAGCGCGCCGGCCACCGTGCCGATGGCCAGCGCCACCTGCTGGCGCCAGGGCGTCGCGTCGACCAGCTGGCCGGTCTTCAGGTCCTGCAGGTTGTCGTTGGCGACCGTGGCCGCGGCCACGACGACCGCCGTGACGAACAGCGTGAACGCCACCAGCGCCTGCGACGCGCCGGCCGGCAGCATGGGCTTGACGACCAGCGCGATGAGCAGCGCCGCCCCGATGACGACGATGATCGCCACGCCCGACAGCGGGCTGTTGCTGGAGCCGATCAGGCCGGCCATGTAGCCGCACACGGCGGCCACGAAGAAGCTCATCAGCGCGATGAAGGCGACGCCGCCGGCCACGAGGATGGCCGTGGCCGAACCCATGCCGGCGCCGTTGCTCATGTCGGCCAGCATCCAGCCGATGGGCACGAGGCAGGCCAGCGTGACGCCGGCGACCCAGCCGATCGGCAGGTCCTGCTCGGTGCGCGGCAGCAGCGCGCCCTGCCCGGCCTTGCGCATGCGCGAGGCGGCCATCGCCGACGCCAGGCCGGAAGCGACGGGCTTGACCAGCTTGACGAGCGTCCACACGGCGGCCACGGCGATCGCGCCCGCGCCGATGAAGCGCACCTGCTTGGCCCAGACCAGGTTCGCGACCTTGGCCACGTCGGCGCTGCCGTCGAAGGGCAGCAGGCTGGTGAGGTACGGCACGGCGCCGGCCCAGGCGATCAGGACGCCCACCAGCATCGCCACGCCCACCCACAGGCCGACGAGGTGGCCCACGGCCAGCAGCGCCAGCGACAGGCCGAGGTCGGCGCCCGAGGCCGCGTTGCTGCTGCGGCTCAGGCGCAAATAGCCCAGCACGTCGGAGGCGAACAGCTGCGTCGCGACGACCACCTGGAAGCCGGCCGAGGCGATGCCGCCCCAGACGATGGCGAGCAGGCCGGCGCGGTTCGCCGCCGCCGCGCCCTCGCCGCCAGCGCCCACCTTGAGCACCTCGGCGCAGGCCACGCCTTCGGGATAGGGCAGGTCGGACGTCGTCACGAGCGCGCGGCGCAGCGGGATCGAGTACGTGACGCCCAGCACGCCGCCCATCGCGCAGATGATCACGCAGGTGACGTACGGAAAGCCGCTCCACCAGCCCACCATCACCAGGCCGGGCAGCACGAAGATGATCGACGAGATCGCGCCCGCCGCCGAGGCCACGGTCTGGACGATGTTGTTCTCCTGGATGGTCACGCCGCGCGCGTAGCGCAGCAGGGCCATGGAGATGACCGCCGCCGGGATCGACGTGGCGAACGTCAGGCCCGCCTTGAGGCCGAAATACACGTTGGCCGCCGTGAACAGCAGCGTGATCAGCAGGCCGAGAACGACGCCGCGCAGCGTCAGCTCATTGGTGGACGGGACGACTTCTTTCAAGAGAACTCCTCGGGATCAAGGCGCGCATCATCGCCCAGAAATGCGAGCGGGCCGCCTAGTGACTACTCGCACTGGCGCGGCACGCGCGGGCGCGCGCCCCGCGCACGCCGGCCGCTCGCGGGCGCCCTGCCGCCAAGGCCGCGCACGGGATGTCAGCGCGGGCCCGGGCCGCGTCACTCCCTGGGTGCGCAGTCCCCAGTGCTCGGCGATCCTGCCGTTCTCGATGCGGAACATGTCGAACCAGGTCGTCGTCGACTTCTTCGCCGGATCCTTCGCGTCGGCCATCGTGCGCACGACCCTGGTGATCACCTTGTCGCCTTCGGCCAATGGCGTCGAGTCGTGGTTGCAGGCGCCGGCAGTGTGCAACCGCAGGCGGAACGCCGCGAGCGGCCGGCCCTGTCTTTGCGACGAGCCGCATCGGCGCGGTCATGAAGTGCAGTGGGCGCATCGTGTGGCGGGCCGCGGCGCGGCTGTCGCGCTTGCCGAGGTCGAAGGCATGGCGCTTGCTGCGTGTCGGGCCTGGCCACTGCTCGCGGTGGATCCACCAACACGACAGGAGATCGAGATGAACGCATTCATGAAGCTGACGGCCGTGGCGCTGGGCGCGGCAAGCATCGCCGGCGGCGTCGCCGTGGCCCAGGACACCTCCAGCAAGGATCCGTATGCCAACGGCGAGACCGCCAACTACGGCACGCCTCCCGGCGCCCCGCTCAAGCGCGACGGCAGCCTGCGCGCCGACCCGACGGCCCCCGTGGTGACCCACTCGGCGGCGATGGACTCGTCGAGCACGACCACCACCACCCGCAGCACGACCTGGAACAACCCGCCTGCCGCGACGCCCGCGCCCGCCGCGCCGATGGCCGACACGTCGACCGACACGGCCCCGGCCGTGGACACGACGTCGGCGCCGCGTCCCGACCGCAACTGATAGCGCCCTCGCGGCCTGCCGCGAACCGGACGGGGCCGCTGCCGCAGCGGCCCCGTCTGCATTTCAGCCGGCCAGGTCGAGAACCGCCTGCGCGAACGCCTCGGGGGCCTCCTGCGGCAGGTTGTGGCCGATGCCGCCGGTGACGACGCGATGCTCGTGCCGGCCGGTGAACTGGCCGGGCTTGGGTGCGCCGCCGGTCGATACGCCATCGGCATCGCCCTCCAGCGTGATCGCCGGCGCGGCGATGCCCGGCTGCGCGGCGAGCCGGCGCTCGATCTCTTCCAGCGCCGGATCGCCGGCCACCAGCGCGAAGCGGTGGCGGTAGGAATGGATCACGACGTCGACGAAGTCGGGGTTGTCGAACGACGGCGCCGTGCGCTCGAAATCGGCATCGCCGAATGGCCAATGCGGCGACCACAGGCGCCACAGCAGGCGCGCCATGTCGCGCCGGTTGGCGGCCAGGCCGGCACGTCCGCGTTCGCCGTGGAAGTAGTACTGGTACCAGAGGCGATGTTCCGTGTCCGGCGCGGCCGGCTGGCCCGAGCGGGCGATGTCCTGCAGGTTGTAGCCGTTGACGGACACGAGCCCGCGCACGCGCTGCGGCCACAGCGCCGACACCACACAGGCCGCACGGCCGCCCCAGTCGTAGCCCGCCACGACCGCCTGGGGGATGCGCAGCGCGTCCAGCAGCGCCAGCAGGTCGGCGCCGAGCGCGGCCTGCTGTCCGGAGCGCGGGGTCTGGTCGGACAGGAAGCGCGTCGGCCCGAAGCCGCGCAGGTGGGGCACGATGACGCGCAGGCCCTGGGCCGCGAGCAGCGGAGCGACGCCGCCGTAGGCATGCACGTCGTAGGGAAAACCGTGCAGCAGCACGACCGGACGCCCCGCGGGATCGCCATGCTCCGCGAACGCCACGCGCAGCACCCCGGCGTCGACGAAGCGTGCGCTGGCGGCGTCGCTCATTCGAAGCGCTCGGGGGTCAGCGACGCGAACTGGACGATGTGAAACCCATGCATGGCGTGCCTCGTGTTGTCGCCGCATTCTCGCGCGTTCGCGCCAGGGGCGCCGTGCGTGGACTGCACGCATGGCCGCAAGGGACCCGACATGGATCTGGGACTGACAGGCAAGGCCGCGCTGGTCTGCGCATCGAGCAAGGCACTGGGCCGCGGCTGCGCGCAGGCGCTCGCCGCCGAGGGCGTCGACCTGGTGCTCGTCGCGCGCGGCGCGGACTCGCTCGAGGCGACCGCCAGGCAGTTGCGCGCGGCGACCGGCGTGAAGGTGGTGACGATCGCCGCCGACATCATCACCGACGCCGGCCGCCGGCTCGCGCTCGACGCGGCCACGCAGTGGCGCCACGGCGCGCCGGCCGCGTTCGACATCGTCTTCACCAACGCCGGCGGGCCGCCGATGCCGGGGAGTTCGGCGCGACCCGCGCGTTCCTGTGCAGCGTGCACGCCGCCTGCATCACCGGCCAGAACGTGCTGATCGACGGCGGCAGCTACCCGGGAACGTTCTGAACCTCACGCCTGCGTCGCGGCGGGCGCGGCGCGAAAGCGCGACACGCTGACGATCGCGCCGAACGCCGCGAAGCCGCAGGCGAGTTCGAGGCAGGCGGTGGTGGGCTGCGCGTGCGCCAGCGCGAACACGACGGCCACCAGCGCCGAGCCGAGGCACCAGCCCATGATGCGCGCCAGCGCCAGCATGCCGCCGGCGGCCCCGGCGCGATCGAGCGGGCCGGCCGTCATCAGCGTCGCGTTGTTGGGCGTCTGGAAGAAGCCGAAGCCGACGCCGCACAAGGCCATGCGCCAGACGATGTCGACCGCCGACGGCGCCGCCGGCATCGTGGCCAGGCAGGCGAGGCCCGCGGCCAGGGCGGCGAGTCCGAGGCTGCCGAGCAGCGCGGCCGGATATTTCGCCGTGAGGCGGCCGGCGATCGGCGCGGCGAAGATCACGAGCAGCGGCCACGGCGTCACCAGCAGCCCCGTCTCGACCGCCGAGCGATGCTGCGCCGACTGGAACAGGAACGGCAGCGAGACGTAGGCCAGGATCTGCGCCGCGTACGAGCAGATCGACGTCAGCACCGACAGCGAGAACAGCGGGATGCGCATCAGGTCGAGCGGCACCAGCGGCGTGCTGCGCCCCGACTGCTGCGCCACCAGCAGCGCCAGCGCGATCGCGCCGGCGACGAGTTCGATGCCGGCAAGACGCGTGTCCACGCCCAGCGTGTCGACGCCGATCACCAACAGCCCCAGCGCCACGGCGCACAGCAGCGCGCCGCCGAGGTCGAAGCGGCGATCCTGCGGCTCGGCCACCGGCGAGTTGCGCAGGAAGGCCCCGATCGCGAGCACGCAGATCGGCACGTTGACGAGGAACAGCCAGGGCCAGCGCGCCACCGACAGGATCGCCGCGGCGACCGACGGCCCGGCCGCGCCCGACGCCGCCACCGTCAACGCCACCCACGCCAGGCCGCTCGCGATGCGCGGCCGCGGCTGGATGCGCCGCACGATCGCCGGCACGAGCGCGGCCAGGAACGCGCCGCCCGCGCCTTGCAGGAACCGGAACAGCACCAGCCAGGTGAGCGAGCGCGACAACGCGCAGGCGAGCGACGCCAGGCCGAACGCCACGATGCCGAATGCGTAGACGGGCCGCAGCCCGCGGATCTCGCCCATGGCCGCGGCCGGCAGCAGGCACAGCGCCGTGCCCAGCTGGAACGCGTTGACCACCCACACGCTGGCCGCGGCACTGGCGTCGAGCTCGCTCGCGATGGTGGGCAGCGCGATGTTGGCGATCGCGCTGTCGAGGCTGGCCATCGCCACGCCCGCGAGCAGCGCGAACATGACCCAGCGGCGGGCGGACGGCGAGATGTCGGACGAGGTTGGGTTCACGCGAGGCCTGGTGCGGTCGGCTGCACTCAGTATCGTTGGACCTCGTCCCCGCCGCAGGCCTGGGGCGATTCGCGCCGGGCGCGCGGTTCAGCAGCCTTCGGCCGTGCAGAGCATCGCGATGTTGTTGCTCGTGAAGCGCGGGCCATCGAACGCGTCGCCGAAGGTGCCCGTGCAGGACTGGCTGACGTAGCCGTGCACCGTCGAATCGACGTGGTCGCCCGAGCCGTAGTCCCGGATCCACGGGCCGCCGCTGGAACCGTAGGTCATCTTGCACGCCATGTTGAGCACGTCGCCCCCGCAGCCCGCGGGCTGCGCCGAGCTCTCGCCGGTGCAGCTCTCCTGGCTGTTCGCGCCGCCGATGTTGCCCGGGTAGCCGAACGACCGCATGTGCTGCGCCGCGCCGTAGTTCCAAGAGCGCCCGAGCCAGCCGGTGTAGTACGTGACCGGATGGCCGGCGGCGTCGTCCTTGAGCTTGATCAGGCACACGTCGGAGGCGATGTCGCCGTTGTTGATCCACGAGTTGGGCACGCGGGCGTCCTCCCATTGGAAGACGCCATACGGCGCCTTGCCGTCCTGGTAGCCGGGCGCGAACGACCAGCCGCCGGTCCAGCCGTTGCTGGTGCGATCCCAGCAGCAGTGGGCGGCGGTCACGATGATGTTCTTGCCGCTGACGACCGACGCCGAGCACGTGCCCTCGTTCATGAACAGCTTGCCGATGCGCGCGTCCACGGCGAACGCCGGTGTCGAGGCGAATGCAGCCAGCACCAGCGTGGCCAGGAACAGGAACAGGCGCTTGAAGGGATTGCGAATGGCGACCATGGTCGTCTCCTTGATCGAAGTGATGACGGCGTCGGGGCGATTCATTTCCAGTCGTCCGGATGGAGTCGGCGCGCTTCCTCTTCCGCCTTCGGATTCGGTGCGCCAGGCTTGGATGACGTCGCGCGCGCGGTCTTGATCGCCCTCAGCTCCCTGGCCGTGAGCTTGCGCGGCGACGACGTGCCGAGCGTCGAGTTCCAATCGAGCGGCTGCGCGGCCAGGCGCTGCTCGCGCGTCTCGAACGACGGCTCCTTGAGCTCGCGCGCCTTGTCCGAGTCGTGCTTGATGGACGTGCTGCCGTCGGCCGGCAGTTGCTGCGCGATGCCCGGGACGGGCGCCGCGACGACGAGGGCTGCGGTCGCGATCGACGCGAGGCCGCGATGCCAGGAACGGTCTCTGGATGACATGGTCGACTCCTGATCTGGCCTCGCCCGTGGACGTCGAACGACGCTTGCGAGGCGGGTTCAAGGTACTGCCGCGGCTTGCGCGTCGTCAATCACGCAGACCGTCGTTGCGGCACTGCAATCGTGGGAATCGCGCCCTGGCAAGGCTTACCCATGGCCGTATCCAATCGGCGCGGCGGTCCTCATTGAACGATGCCGCATCGATAGCGGCTCGCTACCGTGCGTTTCCCTTCAAGAGCGTGGTTAGGACGCATCCCGAAAGCTTGGGATGCGACGCCGTTTCCACCACTGCGGGGGATATCGATGCGACAGCTCGGCGCGCACGATGCGGCCCGCACCCCGACGTCGACGAGCTTCCTCGATTTCCGACGAAGACTCGACGCAGGCCACGCATCCACAGGAGCACGCCATGTCAGCACAGACCATCCCCGCCCACTACCACCGCATCTCCGGCACGCTGCGCAATCCGGCGCTCGCCGCCACGCGCGAAGGCCCGGCCGATGCGAACGAGATCGTCCAGGTCACGATCTCGCTGCGCCGTCGCATCGACGGGCCGCCCGCGCCGGACTTCGACGCCGTCGCCTCCGTGCCGCTGAAGGCGCGCAGGCCGCTGTCGCAGGACGAGTTCGCGGCCAGGTACGGCGCGCATCCGGTCGACATCGCCAAGGTGGAGGACTTCGTGTCGACCGCGGGCATGAAGGTCGTCGAGAGCAACGCCGCGCGCCGCACGGTCGTCGCCTCGGGCACCGTCGCGCAGATGAACCGTGCCTTCGCCGTCGATCTCGGCCGCTACACCGCGCCCGCGCCGGCGCGCAGCCGCACCGCGGCGCCGCGCACCGAGACGTATCGCGGCCGCAGCGGCTATGTGCACGTGCCGGCCGATCTCGCGGACATCGTCTTGGGCGTGTTCGGCCTCGACAACCGCAGCATCCTCAAGCGCAACGGCGCCGACCCGGCCAACACGCACACGCTGACGATCCCGACGCTCAAGCAGCTCTACAACTTCCCGACCAACTCCGCGGCCGGCCAGACGATCGGCATCGTGTCGCTCTCGGGCTACGCGATCCACGACATCCAGCTGCTGTTCAACGGCCTGGGCGCCGGCTACACGATGCCCACGGTGCACGACGTGCCGGTGCACGGCACCAACGGTGGCAGCGACCCGTACGGCGAGACCACGCAGGACATCGGCATCGCCGCCGCGGCGGCCAACGGCGCGGCCATCGCGGTCTACATCACGCAAGGCTCGCAGGCGGGCTGGATCGACCTCGTGCACCGCGTCGCGCATCCGAACGCCGGCGATCCGTCGTGCTCGGTGCTCTCGAGCAGCTGGTACATCGCCAACGGCGACGATGCGGCCACGCTGGCCGCCGAGGGCATCACCCCCGCCTTCGTCAACGCCGTGACCGCCGCGTTCCAGGACGCCGCGATCCAGGGCATCACCGTGTGCATCGCCAGCGGCGACACGGGCAGCAACTCCAAGGTCAACGACGGCAAGGCGCACGTGCAGTACCCGGGCAGCGATCCGTGGGTGCTGGCCGTGGGCGGCACGACCGTGGGCGACGTCTCGGGATCGACCTTCCAGGAATACGTCTGGAACGACCCGAGCCCGAGCGATCCGTCGCACTGGGGCACCACCGGCGGCGGCATCAGCGACTTCTTCGCACTGCCGTCGTACCAGGCCTACGCGCGCGTTCCGGCTTCGGTCAATCCGGGCCATCGCATCGGCCGCGGCGTGCCCGACGTGTCGGCCAATGCCAGCTACAACGCCGGATACGCCGGGCTGTATCTGGGCGGCCAGCCGACGATCGGCAACGGCACCAGCGCATCGGCTCCGCTGTGGGCCGGCTTCGTCGCCAAGCTCAACGCGGCGCTGGGCACGCGGCTGGGCTTCATCAACCCGATCCTGTATTCGAAGGGCACGAACGCGTTCCGCGACATCGTGCCCGCCGGCGGCCCGGCCAACAACGCCAACGGCGGCGTGGCGGGCTATCCGTCGGTCGCGGGCTGGGACGCCTGCACCGGCTGGGGCAGCATCGACGGCGCGAAGATGCTCAACATGCTGCGCGGCGTCGGCCAGCCTCCGGGCCTGGCCGTGTTCGACAACCGCCTGATGATGGCGTGGAAGGGCATCGAGCACGACCAGCGCATCTGGTTCTCCAGCTTCAACGGCGCAGCCTGGGCGCCGCAGCAGTCGGTCAACGGCGTGGCCACGAGCTGCGGTCCGTCGCTGGCGGTGTTCAACGGCAAGATCTGGATGGCCTGGAAGGGCATGAACGCCGACGAGGGCATCTGGTTCTCGAGCTCGACCAACGGCACCGCCTGGGCGCCGCAGCAGGAGGTGGCCGGCGTCGCGACGAGCACCGGGCCGTCGCTGGCCGCGTTCAACGGCAAGCTGGTCATGGCGTGGAAGGGCATGGTCAGCGACCAGGGCATCTGGTGGTCCAGCTTCGACGGCACGCACTGGGCGCCGCAGCAGGAGATCGCCGGCGTCGCGACGAGCGTCGGCCCGCAACTGGCCGTGTTCCAGGGCAGCCTGTACGCGATCTGGAAGGGCATGAACGAGGACCAGGGCCTGTGGTACTCGCACTTCAACGGCACGGCCTGGGCACCGCAGAAACAGGTGCCGGGCGTGGGCACCAGCGAGGGCGCGTCGATCGCGGTGTTCGACAACCGGCTGCACGCCTGCTGGAAGGGCATGAACGACGACCAGCGGATCTGGACGTCGAGCTTCGACGGCACGTCGTGGACCGCACAGACGCTGATCTCGGGCGTTGGCACCAGCGTCGGCCCGGCGCTGGCCGTGTTCGACGGCAAGCTCTTCATGACCTGGAAGGGCATCAACGGCGACGACCGCGTGTTCTACACGAGCTTCGACGGCGCGACGTGGGCGCCGCAGCAGCAGATCGTGGGCATCGGCACCAACCCGTTCGACATCCGCGAGCTCGCGACGGCGGCGTGATCCGCGGCGGCGGCCGACCCTGAAACCGGTGGCCGCCGCCTGCGGTCAGGTGGGCTCGCGTGCCGGTGCGTCGTCCAGCGCGACCGGCACGCCGCAGCTCGCGAGCCAGCGCAGCTTGTCCGCGCGCGGCCGCTGCTTGAGCGCGTGTTCGGCCTTCAGCGCGTGCGATCGCGACGGCAACGCCGATGCGGCGACGATGCGCACCGGCGGGAACGCCTTCGTGAAGCGCGCGCCGCGGCCGGCGCAATGGGCCGCGAAGCGGGCGGCGAGGTCGTTGGTGATGCCGGCGTAGAGGCGATCGCCCGCGCACTCGACGAGGTAGAGCACCCAGGGCCGCGCCGGCGTGTCTTCCATCGCTTCGAGCACCGGTCAGTCCACGCGCGACGGGCCGGTGATCTCGGCGTCCGCAGTCGCGAAGCGCGCCTGCGCGCCGGAGGTGCTGCCGGTGCGACGCTGGTACGCGGGGCCGTGGCACATCGCCCCGCCGATCGGGTCGGCGTCGGCCGGCAGGCGCAGCTGGCCGCAGGAACAGGAGGCGTGTCGATCGGGCATGCATCGACTGTAGCGCGCGCGGCGCGCCGATGCCAAGCCGGCGCATCGACTGCGTCGCGACGTCCCCGAGGCGCGCATTGTTCACGCCGCGACGGCGCTTCGGCGGGCGCGCCGGACCAGATCGCACGACCGCGTGCGAACATCGCGCCGCAACCTCCACTGGACCGCCATGCCCGACACCCCGTCCGTTCGCATCGCCGCCGCCATGGCCCTGGCCGGCGCGCTCGCCGCCCTCGCGCCGCCGGCGCAGGCCCAGGTCTACAAGTGCCCGCAGGCCGGCGGATCGGTGAGCTACCAGTCCACGCCATGCGCCACCGGCACCCCGCAGGGCGCGCACCCGACCGCCGCCGAGCTGAACGCGGCGCAGCACGCGCAAGCCACGGCCGCCGCCAGGCCGACGGCCGATCCGTATGCGACCCGCGTCGACGCGCGGCCGCGCGCCGCCGGGCCGTTGAAGCCGTCGGTCGCCTCGCCGCTGCCGGAAGACGCCCACGTCGTGACCGCCGAGGACCGCCAGCGCGCCTGCACGATCGCGCTCAACAACGAAGCGGTGCTGGGCCGAACGGGCAACAAGGCCTATTCGTTCGACAGGACCGGCAACCGCAACGACGTGATGGACGCCGACCGCGCGAACCTGCTGGCCGCGGCCCGGCGCAACGAGGCGCGTTACTGCAAGTGACGTGAGGCGTGACGGCCGGGCTGCACGCGTGCGCTGCGCGTGCAGCGTGCAGCCAGCGCCGGAGTTCACGTCAGGGCGGATGACGCGCATGACGACGCCGGCCGTCGCCCGAGTTCGGCCGGTCGCGACCTCGGCCAGCGCGACTTGCCGACGCCCCGGTATAACGTCGGCATGAAAGGCGGCCTGCAGCCGCCTCGCGCAACGCTGCCGAGGGGAAGCGAATGCACATTGAGTTCGTGGCCGAGAGCCAGCACGACGCCCTGGTCGACCTGATGCACGAGATGTGCGTCTTCTACAGCGAGGAAGAGCCGGTCTCGCGGGAAGACGTTCGCTCGAACCTGCACGACAACCTGCTCGCGGCCGGATCGCCGGTGCGAATCGTGGTGGCCGTCGACGACGGCGAGGTCGTCGGCCTGGCGGCCATCGCGCTGTTCCATTCGCTGGTGGATCCGGCGCCGCGGCGACGTGGCCAGCTGCTGCTCAAGGAACTCTACGTGCGCCAGGCGCGACAGGGCGAGGGCATCGGCAAGGCGTTGATGTCCTGGGTCGCGCGACACGCGCTCGAGCACGGATGCGCGCGCATGGACTGGAACGTGAGCGCGTCCAACCGCGACGGCCTCGCGTTCTACCGTTCGCTCGGCGCGCTGCACGTCGCCGGACGTCTCGCCTTCCGCCTCGGCGGCGAATTCCTGGCGCGGCTGGCGTCGGGCGACCGGGACGATACCCGGTACTAGTATTCCTGCCTCGTCGGCCGGAACAGGATCTCGTCGATGTCCACGTGGTCCGGCCGGCTCGGCGCGAACACGACGGCGCGCGCGAACGAGTCGGGGTGATCGCGATCTCGTGGAAGGCCTCGACGCCGCCTGAGCGCCTACCGCGTCTTCGTCTCCTGCAGCGGCACCGCCGTCGTCTGCTTCACGCGATCGAGCACGAAGCTGGTCTTGCAGTCCTGCACGCTCGGGTGCTTGAGCAGCGTGTCCATCACGAAGCGCGAGTAGTGCTGCATGTCGCTCACCAGCACGCGCAGCAGGTAGTCCATCTCGCCGGTCAGCGAGAAGCATTCGACGACGTCGGGCCAGGTCTGTACCGACGCGCGGAACGCGTCCATCGGCTTGCGCTTGTGCGTCTCGGAGTGTTTCTCGAGCCGCACCGTGATGTAGGCGGTGAGCGACAGTCCCACGGCTTCGGGCTGCACCAGCGCCACGTAGCCGGCGATGACGCCGGCGTCCTCCAGCCGCTTGACGCGGCGCAGGGTGGCCGACGGCGACAGGCTGACCGCGGCGGCGACCTCGTCGTAGGTGGCGCGACCGTTGGCCTGCAGCACGCGCAGGATGCGCATGTCGACGGTGTCGAGCTTGAATTCTGTGTCCATCCTCTCATCTTGCAGGATTCCTGCGCAAGTCGCCACCACCGATGCGGATTTGCAGAAAAGCTGCGGGTCGATTTCCCTATGATCGATGGATCCCGCCATCTCGTCTCCGGAGACCGCCATGAAAGATCTGTTCGACAACCCGATGGGCCTGCAGGGCTTCGAATTCGTCGAGTTCGCCTCGCCCACGCCGAACCTGATCGAGCCGTATTTCGAGATGCTGGGCTTCACGCTGGTGGCCAGGCACCGCTCCAAGGACGTGCTGCTGTACCGCCAGGGCGAGATCAACTTCATCGTCAATCGCGAGCCGCGCAGCGCCGCGGCCTACTTCGCCGCAGAGCACGGCCCGTCGGCCTGCGGCATGGCGTTCCGCGTGAAGGACTCGCACAAGGCCTACGAGCGCGCACTCGCACTCGGCGCGCAGCCGATCGAGATCCCGACCGGCCCGATGGAGCTGCGCCTGCCCGCGATCAAGGGCATCGGCGGCGTGCCGATCTACCTCATCGACCGTTTCGAGGACGGCAAGTCCATCTACGACATCGACTTCGAGTTCCTGCCCGGCGTCGAGCGCCGCCCGGCCGGCCACGGCCTGAAGCTGATCGACCACCTGACGCACAATGTCTATCGCGGCCGAATGAGCTTCTGGGCCGATTTCTACGAGCGCCTGTTCAACTTCCGCGAGATCCGCTACTTCGACATCCAGGGCGAATACACGGGCCTGACATCGAAGGCGCTCACGGCGCCGGACGGCATGATCCGCATCCCGCTGAACGAGGAATCCAAGAAGGGCTCCGGCCAGATCGAGGAATTCCTGATGCAGTTCAATGGCGAAGGCATCCAGCACATCGCGCTGCTGTGCGACGACATCGTGCCGGTGATCGACAAGCTGCAGATGGCCGGCGTCGCGCTGATGACCGCGCCCAACGACGTCTACTACGAGATGCTCGCCGAACGCCTGCCCGGCCACGGCCAGCCGGTGGCCGAGCTGCAGTCGCGCGGCATCCTGCTCGACGGCTCCACCGACGGCGGCAAGCCGCGCCTGCTGCTCCAGATCTTCTCGCAGACGCACCTGGGCCCGGTGTTCTTCGAGTTCATCCAGCGCAAGGGCGACGACGGCTTCGGCGAAGGCAACTTCAAGGCGCTGTTCCAGTCGATCGAGCGCGACCAGATCAAGCGCGGCGTGCTGAAGGCGGACGCGACGGCCTGAACCGGCCCGGCCGCGACGCACGACGGCGCGCGCGAGGCCGCCGTTAGGCGAGCGTGTCGATGGGCCCCCTGACGGTTGCTGGGCTACCACCAGCCGGCCGTGGCGAGCATCTCGGGCAGGTTGTCGGGCCACACGGTGGCGCCCGTCGACCTGAGCGCCTCGGCCGTCCACCACCGGTGGTCGGCCATAACCTCGACTTCCAACGCCGTCCACTGGTCGCGGGAGACGGCCCGATCGCCGACGTGGACGACGAAGAACTGCTCGTCCGCCAGGACGTCCTCGCCGTCAGTCATGCGCATGACGAACTCGCGCCGGGCGATCGGCTCGCCGACGTCCGTCACGGCGATGCCTGTTTCTTCCTTCAGTTCGCGAATCGCGGCGTCGACGAAGGTTTCGCCGGGCTCGACGCCGCCGCCGGGCGTTGCCCAGAAGTCCTT
>CAIMXF010000124.1 GCA_903845345.1 uncultured beta proteobacterium | reverse complement strand
GAGGCGAAGCACGAGTACGGCGTCGAGCTGACGGCCTGGGACGACCTGCCGCGCGCCGACGCGATCGTCGCCGCCGTCGCGCATCGCGAATACCGCGCGCTCGGGCTCGACAAGATCACGCCGCGGCTGGTCGCCGGCGGCTGCTTCATCGACGTGAAGGCGGCGTTCCCGCAGGCTGAATTCGAGGCGCACGGGCTGCGCGTCTGGCGCCTCTGATCGAGCGGGAACCGCGATGAAAGTCCTCGTCACCGGCGCCGCCGGCTTCATCGGCATGCACGTCGTGCAGCGCCTGGTGGCGCGCGGCGACAGCGTGGTCGGCATCGACAACCTCAATGCGTATTACGACCCGTCGTTGAAGCAGGCGCGCCTGGCGGAACTCGTCGGGCTGTCGGCATTCCGGTTCGAGCCGCTCGACATCGTCGACGGCGCCGCGCTCGAAGCCTTGTTCGCGCGCGAGAAGTTCGACCGCGTCGTGCACCTGGCCGCGCAGGCCGGCGTGCGCTACTCGATCGAGAATCCGCTCGCGTACGGCGACTCCAACCTCGCCGGCTTTCTCAACGTGCTCGAGGCCTGCCGCCGTCATCCTGTCGAGCATCTCGTCTACGCCAGCAGCTCCAGCGTCTACGGCGGCAACGAGAAGATGCCGTTCTCCGAGGCCGACAGCGTCGACCATCCGGTGAGCCTCTACGCGGCGACCAAGAAGGCCAACGAGCTGATGGCGCACACCTACAGCCACCTGTACGGCATCCCGACGACCGGCCTGCGCTTCTTCACGGTCTACGGGCCGTGGGGCCGGCCGGACATGGCGTACTTCTCGTTCACGCGCGACATCCTGGCCGGCAAGCCGATCGACGTGTTCAACGACGGCAATATGATGCGCGACTTCACGTACATCGACGACATCGTCGACGGCGTCGTCGCCGTGCTCGACAAACCCGCCACGCCCGACCCCGCCTTCGACGCGCTTGCGCCGCACCCCGGCCGCTCGCGCGCGCCGTACCGCGTGTTCAACATCGGCAACCAGGATCCCGTTCGGCTCGGCAGCTTCATCGAGACCATCGAGCGCGCGCTGGGCGTCGAGGCGATCAAGGTGTTCAAGCCGATGCAGCCGGGCGATGTGGTGGCCACGCATGCGGATGTGTCGGCGCTGCGCGAGTGGACGGGGGTGTCGCCGCATACGCCTTTGACCGTGGGGATCGGTCAGTTCGTCGATTGGTTCAAGCGATACTACAGCCGCGCCTGACCCGGTGCGGAACTGCCGCCTCACTTCGAGGCGAGCGAGAAGGAAAGACATGATCCTCGTCACCGGCGGCGCCGGCTTCATCGGCAGCAACTTCGTCCTCGACTGGCTCGAGAACCACGACGAGCACGTGCTCAACCTCGATGCGTTGACCTACGCCGGCAATCTCGCCAACCTCGAATCGCTGCAGGGCGACCCGCGGCACGTGTTCCAGCATGGCGACATCGGCGACCGCAATCTCGTCGAGGCGATGCTGCGCAACCATCGCCCGCGCGCGATCATCAACTTCGCGGCCGAGAGCCACGTCGACCGATCGATCCTGGGCCCCGGCGCGTTCCTCAAGACCAACATCGACGGCACGTTCAACCTGCTCGAGGCGGCGCGCGGCTACCATGCCTCGCTCGAGGGCGACGACAAGGCCTCGTTCCGCTTCCTGCATGTGAGCACCGACGAGGTCTACGGCTCGCTGACGGCCGATGCCGCGCCGTTCACCGAGACGCATCCGTACGAGCCGAACAGTCCGTATTCGGCGAGCAAGGCGGCCAGCGACCACCTGGTGCGCGCCTGGCAACACACCTACGGCCTGCCCACGCTCACGACGAACTGCTCGAACAACTACGGCCCGCTGCACTTCCCCGAGAAGCTGATCCCGCTGGTGATCGTCAACGCGCTGGCCGGCAAGAACCTGCCGGTCTACGGCGACGGCCTCAACGTGCGCGACTGGCTCTACGTGAAGGATCACTGCGCAGCGATCCGCACCGTGCTGGCCGACGGCCGCGTGGGCGAGACGTACAACGTCGGCGGCCTCAACGAAAAGACCAACATCGACATCGTGCGTGGCATCTGCGCGCTGCTCGACGAACTGCGTCCGGACGCCGCCGGGCCGCGCGATCGCCTCATCACCTTCGTCAAGGATCGTCCCGGCCATGACCGCCGCTACGCGATCGACGCCACCAAGCTCTGCACCGAACTCGGCTGGCGGCCGAAGGAAACCTTCGAGACGGGCCTGCGCAAGACGGTCGAGTGGTACCTCGCGAACGGCGACTGGGTGCAGGGCGTGCAGAGCGGCGCCTACCGCGACTGGGTCAGCACGCAATACGCGAAGGCCTGACGCATGAAGATCCTGCTGCTCGGCTGCGACGGCCAGGTCGGCTGGGAGCTGCAACGCTCGCTGCAGCCGCTCGGCGAGGTGCTGGCGCTCGATTTCCAGAGCCGCGAGCACGCCGCCGATTTCTCGAGGCCTGACGCGCTCGCGGCCACGGTAGCCGCCGTCAAGCCCGACCTGATCGTGAATGCCGCCGCGCACACCGCGGTCGACAAGGCGGAGTCCGAGCCGGCGCTGGCCCAGGCGATCAACGCCGACGCCCCCGGCGTGCTCGCGCGCAGCGCGGCGGCGAGCGGCGCCTGGCTGGTGCACTACAGCACCGACTACGTCTTCGACGGCAGCGGCGACCAGCCGCGTCGCGAGGACGCGCCCACCGGGCCGCTGTC
>CAIMXF010000123.1 GCA_903845345.1 uncultured beta proteobacterium | reverse complement strand
GTACACCGGCGCGCCGTGGGTCAGCGTGCTGGGCAACTACGCGGGCACCAACCAGGTCGTGGTTCCGTGGCAATCGACGCTCAGCCTCGACTGGAACAAGGACATCTGGGCCGCCGGCATCTCCGAGCATTTCGAATCGCAATACCGTGACCAGCAGAAGCTGGACGATGGCAGCACGCGTCTCGTGAAGGCCTACTCGGTCTACAACGTGTACGCGTCGGTCAAGCCGATCTCGAACGTGACCATCCTGTTCGGCATCCACAACCTGTTCAACCGCAACCCGCCGGCGACGAACCAGTACGTGTCGAACTTCCAGCTGGGCTACAACCCGCTGTTCGCCGATCCGACCGGACGCGCGCTCTACGCGACGGCCAAGGTCGACTTCTGACCCAGCGGCTGTTCCGCGACCGTCTGTGTTTGTGCGGACGTTCGTGTTCGTGACGGACCGGTCGGCGACCTGAGGCGCCACCCGGTTCTGCAAAGGCCACCCGCGGGTGGCCTTTTTCATGGCCACGTCGGGATGTCAGGAGGTCGCCCGACCGGCGGTCGGGCGGTATGACGGGCAAATCCAAGGGTATTCCCCGAACTCGACCCCTTGATCGCCGGCGCGTGCTGCCGAAGAGGAAGGGACGAAACTCCTGCAGTCCGCCGCCATGTCGACCCTGTCCAAGACCGAAACGTCCTTCGGGCGTGCCAATCCGCACGCGCTGGCCGCCATCCTGGAGGCCAGCGAGACCAAGCGCATCATCGCGGCCACCGATATCTTCGACATCTCCGGCATCAAGCTGTGGGCCAGCAACCAGCCGGTGTCCGCGGCGTTGCAACGCAAGCTGCTCGATCGCCAGCTGCGCCAGCCGCTGGAAAGCTGCCTGGTGGCGCAGGACGGCGTCACGTCGATCACGTTGCTGGAGTCGCTCAACGAGCTGCTGCAGAGCGACACGCCGCTCGCACCCGTGCTGCGCGCGCACGGCGCGCGCCTCGCGCGCGAGGCGGCCTACCTGCCGCTGCATCCGGTGGTGCAACTGCTGCTGACGGCGGTCGAGACATCGCGTCCGCAGGCCTACGAGCATGCCGTCGCGGCGATGGCCCTGAACGGCGCGCTGATGGCGGCCAGCGGCGGCGACGTCGCCTCGATCCGCCTCGCCATGCTGTGCGGCCTGACGCACGACCTCGGCGAGATGTACATCGCGTCGGCGCACGGCGAGGCCGATGCCGACCGCGCGCTCGACTTCGTGAGCTACCAGCAACTGGTGGTGCACCCGCACGTCGGCTCGCTGTTGATCTCGCAGCTGACCAACTACCCTGCGTCGATGGCGCGCGCCGTCGCCGAGCACCACGAGCGCATGGACGGCTCGGGCTATCCGCACGCGATCGAGTCCGACCGCTTCTCTCCGCTGGGCCGGCTGCTGGCGGTCACCGAGGCCACGCTCAGCGCGGTGCGCAGCCCCTACGACACGCTGCAGCGCGCGAGCGTCGCGCTGCGCGCGGTGCCGGGCGAGTTCGACCAGCACTGGATGGGCCGCGTGACGCAGGCCGCCAGCGCGCTGGTGCCGCAGAAGTCGGTGATGGATCCGGCCGACGTGCAGGCGCGCCTCGCGGCGCTCGACGACGTGCTGACCGCGGCCGAGGCCAACGTCGCCGCGGTCGCCGGCCGCTCGAAGCTGCTGGCAATGAAGAAGGCGATGGAACTCGCGCAGTTCCTCATCTCGCGCCTGCGCGCGGGCTGGAACGAGAGCGGCCTGTGGAGCGTCGAGGCGATCGCCGCCGCCGATGCCGCCGAAGTGGAAGCGCTCGAGGACGAGCTCTACTTCCGCCTGCGCGGCGTCCAGCGCGCCACGCTGCTGGCCGCCGGCAAGCTGCCGCCGGAAGAGGCGGCGGTGCTCGACGAGGTCTGCGAGTCGCTCGCGATGGGCTGACGGGCTGGTCAGCTCGCGCGACGCGTGCGCAGCGACCGCGTCGCCAGCGCCGCGAGACCGACCGCCATCAGCCAGGCACCCGACGGCTCGGGCACCGGCGTCGTGAGCGTCAGCGAGTAGCTGCCGTCGCCCAGCGAGCCCGGTTCGCCAAAGTAGATGAAGCCGTCGGCAAGCGTCCCCTCGCCCTGGTTCTCGGCGAACGACATGTTCGCGAACGAGCCGAGCGCGATCTGGTAGGTGCCGCTCGCGAGCGTGCCGGACCAGTCGAAGTCGCCGCCCGTCGAAAAGGCCTGGCCGTAGTTCGAGGCGTCGACCGTCGCGCTGCCGTCCCCGCCCGCGAACAGCGTGAAGTAGGGGTCGACGCCGCCGGCGGCGAAGCCGGTGCTGAGGATGTCGACCGTCCCCGGGATCGTCACCGTGAACGTGTACAGCGCGACGTTGTCGGCGATGGCGTTGTCGTCGGTGAAGTCGGGTGCGCCGAGGTCGCTGCCCACCAGCGCGGCGTTGCCGGGGTCGCCGAGGTTGCCGGCGAGTGTCGTGGACGCGGCGGCGAGCGTCGCGGCCAGGGCCAGCGTGGCGCCGGCGATTGCGTTCCTGATCGTGTGCATGGGCCAGGCCCTCCGGTGTGGTTGATGCGGATTCAATTGAGGACGCCGTTGACGTCGATTTCCACGGAGCCGCCGTGCAGCAGCGTGGTGACCTCGGCGGCCACGCAGGTGATGTTCTGGGTCGGGTTGATCACCAGCGGCGTCGGGTAGGTGAGGTGCAGCGTGGCTTGCGGCTGCACGTAGACGGTCATCTGCGGCGTGGCGCCGCCGATGATGTTGCTGCCGCCGGTGCCGCAGCCGCCGCTCGCGAAGACCGGCACGAACAGGAAGACCTGCTGCGGGCTCGTGTCGAAGTTCGTCAGCGTGATGCTGGTGATGCCCAGGATGCCGCCGTTGGCGCCGGGGCCCATCGACTTCGTCGCGTTCAGCACCTGCATGCTGCCGCTCCACGTCCTGGCCGGGATGACTTCCTCGACGTACGCCGCCTGGAGGGTGCCGGCCGCGTGCGCGGGGGCGCCGGCGGCTGCCAGCGCGAACGTGCCCGCGAGGCACGCGAGCGACAGGGCCGGGATATCGTGGATGCGATGCATGGGAACCTCCTTGAGTGGTGGGCATCCCGTCGGGGATGGCCGAGTCTGTTCGCGCGGGCCGAGACGGGTCAACGCGTGCGGGCGGCCGAACTAGGGAGGGTCTCCCTAGTTGTGCGAGCGGTCGCCGGGTCGGGCGATCGGGCTTCGCGTGCGCGCACGAGCCGTTCGCGCACGCAAACATTCGTCTTGCGGGGAACTGTTGCCGTCGAGTTCGATCAAGAGGTGGCACCGTGCTCGCCGGCGTCCGGGGCCGCGCGGGTTCGTGCGGTCAACGGCCGGGCGCGGCTCCGCGTTGCACAGGCTGACCCGAGAACAACAAACATGACCGAACCCCCGCCACGTCCATCCCCCGCCAGGCGAGTCCACCGCACAGGCCTGGCGGCCCTGGCATGCGCGCTCGTCGGCGCCCTGGCGATGGCGATGGATCCGGCGCAGGCGATCGTCGAGGCGGGCGCCGTCACGCTGCTCGGCCCCGATGGCGCACCGGCGCCCGCGACGATCCCCGCGTCGGCCTCCGCCCGCGCCGCGACGCCCGAGGCGATGGCCGGGGCGGCGTCCGACGCGTTGCTCGCGTCCTCGATGCTGCGCGCGCGCACGTCCACCGGCGCGATGCCCGAATACGGCAACGTCGCCACGGCGCGCCGTCGCCACATCGCCGTGGGCGGACTCGATCGCAGCTATCTCGTGCAGCCCGCGCCCGGCGCGCGCGGCGCGGGGCGACTGCCGGTCGTCGTGCTGCTGCACGCCGGCACCCAGTCGGCCGAGGACATCTGGCGCGAGACCAGCCTGCCGACGCTGGGCACGCGCGAGGGCTTCCTCGTGGTGGCGCCCGAGGCGCTCGATCGCCACTGGAACGACGTGCGCGGGGTCACCGGCGGCTCGACCGTCGACGACGTGCGCTTCCTGAAGGCCGTCATCGCCGAGGTGGTCGCCCAGGACCACGGCGACCCGTCGGCCGTCTTCATGGTGGGCTCGTCGCACGGCGGCTTCATGACGATGCGCTTCGCCTGCGACGCCGGCGAAGGCCTGCGCGCGGCGGCCAGCCTGCTGTCGACGATGCCCGACGCGCTCGCGCGCAACTGCAAGTCGCCGCGGCCGCTGCCGTGGCTGGCCGTCAACGGCACCGAGGATCCCGCGGTGCCCTTCAACGGCCAGGTGGACGGCACCGTGCGCCGCGGAGAGACCCAGGCCGCGCTGCGTTCCGCCGACGACACCTTCCGCTTCTGGGCCGACCGGGCCGGCTGCGCCGCGCCCACCGCGCGCGAGGCGATCACCGACCAGTCCGCCGACGAGCGCCATCGCTGGGCCGAACGCATCGTGCGCTCGCATTGCGTCGGCGGGCAACTGTCGCAACAGGTCGTGCTGCATGGCAGCGGCCACGTCATCCCGGGTCCGGCCTCCGACAACCGCCTGGCCGAACGCGCCGTCGGGCCGGCGGCGCCGGAGATCGACGGCGGCACGCTGGTGTGGATGCACTTCAAGGCCACGCTGCTCAAGTAGCCGGCGGGCTCGCTGTTTGCCCTCCACTGGATCATCCACTGTCGCGTTGCGGCGGCTGACCTTCCAAGGAACCTCATGAACAAGATCCACGCTGTCCTCGCCCTCGCGTTCGTCGCGCTGTCCTCCACCGCCTTCGCACAGGAGTCCGATGCCGCGCGCCAGGAGCGCATGGACGCCGCCTACGCCGACTCGCACCGCACCGCGGGCGAAGTCGCGCGCGACGACACGCATCGCGTCGGCCACGACATCCACAACGGCGTGCGCGACACCGGCCATGCGATCCACCGCGGCGTGCGTGCCACCGGCCACGCGATCCACCGCGGCGTGCGCGCCACGGGCCATGCGATCCACCACGGCGTCGACAAGGTGACCGGCCACTGAGCGGACGCCGTCCTGACGTCGGCCGGCCTGGGCAAGGTCGGCCGCTGCGCGTTGTCACGTGCATGGGCCCGGCGCGACGATAATCGGCGGACTTCGGCCCCGGCCGCGCCCTCGTTGCCGCACCTCGAGTTCCCATGAACCACAAGCTTGCCGCCGCATTTGCCACCGTGCTCGTCGCTCTTTCCGCGGGCGCTTGCGCGGATGACGCCCACGCCAGCGGTGGCGGGCTGCGCCAGGACGTGCGCGACGCGGGCCACGCCATCCACGAGGGTGTCCGCGCGACCGGCCACGCGATCCACCAGGGCCTGCGCAAGACCGGCCATGCGATCCACCAGGGCGTGAAGGCCACGGGCCACGCCATCCACCGCGGCGTGGACAAGGTCGCCGGCAAGTAAGTCGCTGCCGACAAGGGCCGGAAAGACCGGCGCAAGAGCGCGCGGGCACAATCGGGCGATGCTCGAAGGCCTCGCTCCTGTCATCGCCGCCGACACGCGCCTGGTCATCCTCGGCAGCTTTCCGGGCGCGGCCTCGTTGGCCGCGCAGCAGTATTACGGCCATCCGCGCAACAACCTGTGGGCGCTGCTGTCGGCGCTGTGGGACGAAGACCTCGTGTCGCTCGCCTACGCGCAGCGGCTGGAAGCGTTGAAGCGGCATCGCACGGGGCTGTGGGACGTCTACCGCAGCTGCGAGCGCGAGGGCAGCCTCGACAGTGCGATCCGCCAGCCGGTGCCCAACGATCTCGCGCGCCTGAAGACGCTCGCGCCGCGACTGCAGGCGGTGGCGCACAACGGTGCCGAGTCCGCGCGTTCGCGGCGCATGACCGAGCCACTGGGCGTGGCCGTCCACACGCTGCCGTCGACGAGCCCGGCCAACGCGTCGTGGAGCTTCGAGCGCAAGCTGGCGGCCTGGCGCGACGTCTTCTCGCGCTACGATCTGGCGCCATGACTGCCCGGCTCGCTGCCGCTCTCCGCCCGCGCGCGGCTCAGGCCGACTCGCTCGGGATCGGCCGAGCGCACGTCGGCCAGGAGAGCCTTCCTGCACGTGGCCACAACAGCTTGAGGTGAACGATTGGCGACGAGACCCGCTCGGCCGCAGATGGAACCGGCCACGATGTCCGAGCAGGACGGCGTGCGCTACCTGCACCTGGGCACGCCCTGGGTGCAGGGCGCGATGCGCGTGAGGAAGCCGCAGGCGATCGAGCTCGAGTACGTGCAGCGCATGATGGCCTGGATGCTGTGGCGGCCGCAGGACGAGGTCGACCACGGCCACGCCGTTCAGCTGGGCCTGGGCGCCGCCGCCATCACGCGCTTCACGCACAAGGCGATGCGCATGCGCACGACCGCGGTCGAGCTCAACCCGACCGTCATCGCCGCCTGCCGCCTGTGGTTCCAGCTGCCGGCCGACGATGCGCGGCTGAGCGTGGTCGAGGCCGACGCCGGCGCCTGGGTGCGCGACCGCGCGAACCTGCAGGGAGTCGACGTGCTGAGCGTCGACCTCTACGACCACGACGCCGCGGCGCCCGTGCT
>CAIMXF010000122.1 GCA_903845345.1 uncultured beta proteobacterium | reverse complement strand
GAATCCGGCGACGACGCCGGCCTGCTCGGCCTCGCGGTCGACGAGGTCGAGGCGATCGACGGCTACGTCGCGCGCTTCCTGCCGGCGCGCCGCGCGGCGGTCGTCGCGCCGCTGCTCGTGCTGGCGGCCGCGGCCGCGGCGAGCCCGATCTCGGCGGTCGTGCTCGCGCTCACCTTCGTGCCTTTCGTCGGGTTGATGGCGTTCGCGGGCATGGCGTCGGCAGCGCAGTCGCGACAGCAGTTCGCGGCGCTGGCGCGGCTGTCCGGGCTGTTCGTCGACCGGCTGCGCGCGCTGCCCGTGGTGCTCGCGTTCCGCGCCGAGGCCCGCGAGACGCGCCGCCTCGCCGATGCGGCGTCCGAAGTCGCGCGACGCACCGTCGCCGTGCTGCGCGTCGCGTTCCTGTCGTCGGCGGTGCTGGAGTTCTTCTCGGCGCTGTGCGTCGCGCTCGTGGCCGTCTACGCCGGCTTCGACCTGCTGGGACTGCTGCCGTTCCACCTGCCCGGGAAGCTCGATCTCGGCCGCGCGTTCTTCGTGCTGGCGCTCGCGCCGGAGTTCTACGCGCCGATGCGCCGCCTCGCCGCGGCGTATCACGACCGATCGGCCGCTCAGGCTGCGGCGGCGCGGCTCGACGCGTTCGAATCGCACGCGCCAACGGCCGCCAACATACGGCATGCCGTATCTACCGACGCGCCTTCGGTCCGCTTCGAGGGCGTCGCGATCCGCTTCGACGACGACGCGCTCGACGTCGTCGCCGCGTTGTCATTCGACCTGAAGCCCGGCCAGACGCTCGCGCTGCTCGGCCCGTCGGGCAGCGGCAAGACGAGCGTGCTGCGGCTGCTGCTGGGCATGGCGCCGTTGTCCGCGGGACGCGTGCTGGTCGACGGCGTGCCGCTGGACGACTCGCAGGGCGTCGCGGCGCGTGCCGCCTGGGTCGGCCAGACGACGCTGGTCGTGCCCGGCACGCTGCGCCAGAACCTGCTGCTGGCCGCGCCGGACGCGACGCCGCAGCGGCTCGCGGACGCGATCGCCGATGCCGGCCTGGGCGAAGTCGTCGCGCGCCGGCGCGGCGGCGTCGATGCAATGCTGGACGAACGCGGCGCGTTCCTGTCCGGCGGTGAACGGCGCCGTCTCGCGCTCGCCCGCGCGCTGTTGAAGCCGACGTCGATCTGGCTGCTCGACGAGCCGACCGCGCACCTGGACGACGCCGCCGAGGCCGCGCTGATCGCGACGATCGCGCGCGCCCGCCACGGCCGCACCACGCTGATCGCGACGCACAGCGAACGCGTGGCGGCGCTGGCCGACGTCGTGATCCGTCTCGGAGAACGGCGATGACCGGTCCGCTGTCCGGCCACCTCGAGGATGGCCTCGCACGCGAGGCACCGCGCTTCCGGCGCGCCGCCGCGTGCGCCGCGGTGCTGGGCGTCGCCGCCGTCGCGTTGCTGGGCGTCTCGGGCTGGTTCATCGCGGCGTCGGCTGCGGCGGGCGTGGCGGGCATCGCCGTCGCGCAGGCGTTCAACTACATGCTTCCCAGCGCGGCGATCCGGCTGCTCGCGATCGCGCGCACGGCGTCGCGCTACGGCGAGCGGCTGATCGGCCACGACGCGGCGCTGCGCACGCTGGCGCGCGTGCGGCCGGCGCTGTTTGCGGCCATCGCGCGCGCCGCGCCTGCACGGGCGCTGGCGGTCGCGTCGGGCGAGGCGTCGGCCGCGCTGGTGCAGGACGTGCAGGCGATCGAACTGCGGCTCGCGCAGCGCAGCGCGGCCTGGGGCGCGGGCGCCGCGGCATGCGCGGGCGTCGGCCTGTGCGCGTTCGCGGGCTGGGCGCCGGCGTTCGCAACGCTGGCGTGTCTGCTCGTGTTGCTGGCGGTCGCACGCGTGCTGTCGGCGCGTGCCGCGACCACGGCCGTCGCGCTGCGGCGCGCCACCGGCGCGTTGAAGGTGGAACTGTCCTTTCTCGCATCGTCGCAGGTGGAACTGCGTTGCTATGCGCTCGAGGATTGGGCATCCGACGCCGCGGCGCGCGCGAGCGCCGCGCTCGACGCCGCGCAGCGTCGCCACGCGGCATCGCTCGCGGCGTTCGAGTTCGCGCAGGCCGCCACGATCGGCATCGCCGCCAGCGTCGGTCTCTGGCTCGCGCGCGGCCAGGGCGCGCCGCTGGCCGCGCTCG
>CAIMXF010000121.1 GCA_903845345.1 uncultured beta proteobacterium | reverse complement strand
TCGCGCGGCTACTGAGCGGGCGTTGCCCTGGAATGTCCCGAGTGTCTCGAGCGGACGCGTCGGCATAGTGGTGCCTGCGACCGCCGCACGCTGACCGCGTTTCACGCGGCTCGGCGGCGCCTGGGCATTCGCGCCGGGCGCAGTCGGGTACGCGATCGACGCGCTGATCTTCCCGGAGTTCGCCGGCTGGATGCGCGTCGCCTTTCACGCCCTCGCGCGGTTGTACTTCGGCCGGCCCTTCGTGAACCTGCAGCCCGCCAGGAAGGCCACCGGCATCCGCTGAGCCGCGCGGCGGCCCGGCGGGGCCGCGCGTCAGGCCGCCAGCGTGGCCATGTCGATCACGAAGCGGTATTTCACGTCGCTGCGCAGCATGCGCTCGTAGGCGGTGTTGATGTCGGCCATCGCGATCGTCTCGATGTCCGACACGATGCCGTGCTCGGCGCAGAAATCGAGCATCTCCTGCGTCTCGCGGATGCCGCCGATCAGCGAGCCGCCGAGGCGGCGACGCTTGAAGATCAGGCCGAACACGTTGGGCGCCGGATGCGGATGTTCGGGGGCGCCCACCAGCGTCATCGTGCAGTCGCGCTTGAGCAGGTTGAGGAACGGGTCGAGGTCGTGCTGCGCGGCGACGGTGTTGAGGATGAAGTCGAACGAGTTGGCGTGCGCGGCCATCGCGGCGGTGTCCTTAGAGAGCACGACTTCCGCGGCACCCATGCGCCTGGCGTCCGCTTCCTTGCCGGGCGAGGTCGTGAACAGCACGACGTGCGCACCCATGGCCGCGGCGATCTTGACGCCCATGTGGCCCAGGCCGCCGAGCCCGACGATGCCGACCTTCTGGCCCTTCTCGACGCCCCACTGCCGCAGCGGCGAGTAGGTGGTGATGCCCGCGCACAGCAGCGGCGCCACGGCGGCCAGCTGGTCGAGGTCGTGGGTGATCTTCAGCACGAACTTCTGCTTGACCACGATGCGGCTGGAGTAGCCGCCGTACGTGTTGTCGCCGCCGAAGACCGGGCCGTTGTAGGTGCCGGTGAAGCCGTTCTCGCAATACTGCTCCAGGCCGTCGCCGCACGAGGCGCAGTGCTGGCAGCTGTCGACCATGCAGCCCACGCCGGCGACGTCGCCGAGCTTGAACTTGCTCACGTTGCTGCCGACGGCGGTCACGCGCCCGACGATCTCGTGGCCCGGCACGGTCGGGTAGATCGTGTTCTGCCACTCGTTGCGGGCGGTGTGCAGGTCGGAATGGCAGACGCCGCAGAAGAGGATGTCGATCTGGACGTCGTCCGGGCCGGGCGCGCGGCGATCGATGCTGAAGGGGGCGAGCGGCGCCGTCCTGGAAGAGGCGGCGTAGGCGAGCGTGGACATGGAGGGTGGCCTTTGTGTGACGGCCAGCGACGGACTGGCCCGCGGCGATTGTGCGGAGCAGCAAACACCGCAGTCGCGCGCAGGGGCATGCGTCGCCGTCGCCGTGGCGCACCTGGAAGGCGCAAGCGCCGTGCGCGTCAGGTGCGCAGCACGAGCCCGGCCTGCGCGCCTTCGGGCCGCAGCGCCTGCAGCATCATCAGCACGAGGCGGCGCAGCGCGTCCCACGGCTCGGCGGGCCATTGCGGATGGCGCAGGCCCTTGAGCACGCCGTCGCATTCGCTCGCGGCACTGACCAGGCGCGCGGCCATCGGGCCGGACAGCCGCGGCAGCGCGCGCTCGAACAGGCGCTCGCGCGCGCCCCAGATGCGCGCCTCGCGCAGCGCCATCGGCATGGGCTTGCCGTCGGCCATCGCGTCCTGGATGCGCTTGAGCGCGCGGATGTCGTCGGACAGCTTGTAGTGCACGAACACGGCGGCCTCGCCCTCGGCCTGCAGGCCGTCGAGCATGCGCAACGCGCGCGGCACCTGCACGGCCATCACGGCGTCGCACAGGCGCGAGACGTCGTGGCGG
>CAIMXF010000120.1 GCA_903845345.1 uncultured beta proteobacterium | reverse complement strand
TCTTCAAGCTCAACTACGAGAACCCGAACAACCTCGTGGCCGTGCTGCGCCCGCTGATCACCGCCAACAACACGATCAACGCGAGCCCGGGCAACAACTCGCTGGTCATCACCGACTACGCCGACAACCTGCAGCGCATGGGCAAGATCATCGCCGCGCTCGACCAGCCCGCCGGCGGCGAGCTGCAGGTGGTGCCGCTGCGCAACGCGGTGGCCTCCGACGTGGTGCAGACGGTGCAGAAGCTGATCGACGGCAGCGGCGCCGCCACGCCGGGCGCCGCGGGCCAGACCGGCGCCACCTCGGTCATCGTGGAGAACCGCACCAACTCGCTGATCGTGCGCGCGCCCAACGCGGGGCGCATGGCCGCCGCGCTGTCCATCATCGACAAGCTCGACCAGCCCACGCCCGGCGGCGGCCCGGCCGGCAGCATCTGGGTCGTCTACCTGAAGAACGCCGACGCGGTGAAGATGGCCGAACTGCTGCGCGCGGCGATCTCGGCCGGCAGTGCCGGCAACGGCAGCGGCGGCGGCAGCCCCGCGGGGGGCACCGGCGGGGCGGCGACGGCCGATGGGCGCACCACCGCCACGCAGAACCCCAACGCGCCCACCGGAACGGCCGGCAGCAGCGGCGCCTCGGCGCAATCAACGACGCCAGTGGCGGCATCCGCGCGCCCGTCCACCGGCGGCCAGGTGCAAGCAGACCCGGCCACGAACTCCCTGATCATCACGGCATCCGAGCCGGTGTACCGGCAGATGCGCCAGGTCATCGACCAGCTGGACGTGCGCCGTGCCCAGGTCTACGTCGAGGCGCTGATGATCACCGTCGATGCGACCAAGGCGGCCGACATCGGCTTCCAGTGGCAAGGCCTGCTCGGGGCCGGCGGCAACTCCTACGTCGGCGCCGGCACCAACTTCACGAACGGCACCTCCGGCAACATCATCGACACGGCCGTCGGCGCCGCGGCGCTCGCCTCCGGCACGACATCCACGACCACCACCAGCACCAGCACGACCACGGCCTCCAGCCTGCTGGGCAACGGCCTCAACCTGGCCTGGGTGCCCAAGATCAACGGCGTCTACACGCTCGCGGCGCTGGCCAACTTCCTGCAGACCAACGCCGGGGGCAACGTGCTGTCCACGCCCAACCTCATCGCAATGGACAACGAGGAGGCGAAGATCGTCGTCGGCCAGAACATCCCGCTGGTGACCGGCAGCTACACCAACACCGGCACCACGTCCGCCGGCACCGTCAACCCGTTCCAGACCGTGGAGCGCCAGGACGTCGGCATCACGCTGCGCATCAAGAGCCAGATCGGCGAGAACGGCACTGTGCGGATGACGATCTACGAGGAGAACTCGTCGGTCAGCGGCACCAGCAGCCAGGTCACCAACAAGACCTCGGGGGAAACCTACGTCACCGTCGACGACGGCGCGATGATCGCGCTGGGCGGCCTCATCAAGGACGAGTACGACGACAGTTCGTCGGGCGTGCCGCTGCTCTCCAGCATCCCGATCATCGGCAACCTGTTCAAGAGCTCGACCCGCACGCGCTCGAAGAGCAACCTGATGCTGTTCCTGCGCCCGATCGTGATCCGCAACCAGGCGGACGCGGACAAGCTCACGATGAACCGCTACGATGCGATCCGTTCACAACAAACCGGACTGCTGCCGGACAAGAGCTTGCTGATGCGCATCAACGACGCGCCGGTGCTGCCGGTGTTGAAGCCGAACACGCACGTCGACTCCGCCCTGCCGGTCGATCCGCAGACCGAATCCGTGCCGATGCCCAGCGTCTCGCCGATCCCCGACCTGCGCACGCCGGCCGCGCCGGTGCAGGCGCCGTCGACGGGCGCGTCGGCGCCGACGAAGTAAGCGCGAAGCGAGACCACCATGGGCGCACGCCATCCCCTGCCCTACGCCTGGGCCAAGACGTACTCGGTGCTGATCGAGGACGACGGCCGCGAGCGCGTGCTGCACGTCAGCGACGGCACGTCGCGCACCGCGCTGGCCGAGGTGCTGCGGCTGCACGCGGTCGACCGCATCGAGCGCGAGGCGCCGGCCGCGCTGCAGACGCGCATCGCGCAGGCCTATTCCGGCGGACAGGGCAGCGCCGCGTCGGTGGTGGGCGAGGTGGAGAGCGCCGTCGACCTGTCGCGCATGATGCAGGAGCTGCCGGCGGTGGAAGACCTGCTGGAGGCCTCCAACGACGCGCCCATCATCCGCATGCTCAACGCGCTGCTCACGCAGGCGGCCAAGGACGGCGCGAGCGACATCCACATCGAGCCCTACGAACGCAGCTCCAGCGTGCGCTTCCGCGTGGACGGCACGCTGCGCGAGGTGGTGCAGCCCAACAAGGCGCTGCACGCCGCGCTGATCTCGCGCCTGAAGATCATGGCCGAGCTCGACATCTCCGAGAAGCGCCTGCCGCAGGACGGCCGCATCTCGCTGCGCATCGGCGGCCGCGCGATCGACGTGCGCGTGTCGACGCTGCCGTCCGCGCACGGCGAGCGCGCGGTGCTGCGCCTGCTGGACAAGGGCGAGCAGAAGTTCAGCCTCGAGTCCCTCGGCATGGACGGCGAAGTGCTCGAGCAGTTCAACCGGCTGGTGCAGCAACCGCACGGCATCGTGCTGGTGACCGGCCCGACCGGCTCGGGCAAGACGACCACGCTGTACGCGTCCCTCACGCGCCTGGACACGCGCACGTCCAACGTGCTGACCGTGGAAGACCCGGTCGAATACGAGCTGCCCGGCATCGGCCAGACGCAGGTCAATCCGAAGATCGACCTCACCTTCGCCAAGGCGCTGCGCGCGATCCTGCGCCAGGATCCCGACGTCGTGATGATCGGCGAGATCCGTGACTTCGAGACCGCGCAGATCGCCATCCAGGCCTCGCTGACGGGCCACCTGGTGCTGGCCACCGTCCACACCAACGACGCGCCGTCCACCGTCAACCGGCTGATCGACATGGGCGTCGAGCCCTTCCTGCTCAGTTCGTCGCTGCTGGGCGTGCTGGCGCAGCGCCTCGTGCGCAAGCTGTGCGAGTACTGCAAGCGCGAGGACGAACACCATCGCTGGCACCCTGTCGGGTGCGAGCATTGCGTCAGCTCCGGCTACAAGGGCCGCACCGGCGTGTACGAGCTGCTGGTGGTCGACGAGACGATCCAGGGGCTGATCCATGGCCGCGCGTCCGAGCACGACGTGATCAAGGCGGCCATCGCCAAC
>CAIMXF010000119.1 GCA_903845345.1 uncultured beta proteobacterium | reverse complement strand
GCCCAGGTCTCGGCGAGGTCGCGTTCGTCCAGCGCCGCGGCCACGCGCACCGCCACGCGGCGCAGGTTCTCGATCAGCGCGAGGCGCAGCATGATCGGGAACGCCCACAGCTCGCCCAGCTTGAGCGGCTGCACGGTCTGGTAGGCGGCGACGAAGCGGCTCAGCGTGCCGCGGCTCAGCCGCCCGTCGGCGTGCGCGATGGCCTCGAGCGCGAGGTCGTGCACGCGCGGCGACGTGCCGTCGGTCTCGGGCGAGGCCTCGGCCAGGCGCGGCAGCTCCCGGCTGTAGCCGCGCGGCAGGTGACGCCGCGCGGTGCGGATCTCCTCGTCGATCAGGTACATGTTGTCCAGCAGCCATTCGGACGCCGGCGTCACCGGACGATCCCTGGCGACGGCCTGGCGCAGCTGCCGCGCCACGTTCTCCAGCACGCGCTCGTTGGACGCGAGCCGCGCCAGCAGGCGGTCGGGCCGGTGCGTCTGCGCGAGCCGGTGGCGGCTCGCCAGCAGCTTGCCGTGCGCCACCATCTGGTCGCTGCTGAACAGGGCCGCGCGCAGCGGCTCCTCCTCCTCGTGCTCGCTTCCCGCCCCGGCGTTCCACAGATGCTCCTGGGCCCATTCGTTGGCGTGGGCGAGCAGGGTGCGGAAGGAGCGATCGGATCCCGTCATCAGCGTTTTTCCTAAGGGCCCGGAACGGGCCGTCAAACGCGCCTGGAGCAAATGGTGAGCCCGACCGTGGAAGCGTTCGCTGCGGGCCAGCTCGACAGGCATGCGGTGTCGGCGTGGCGCCAGGGTAAACGTTGCTGCAAGCGCCGGCACATCCCTTGCACGACGAGAGGCATTCCCCGGGGCGCGCCGAGCGCGGCTATCCTTCCTCCAACCGGACGAACGCCATGTCCATCAACTCCACTTCCGACCCTTCCGCCGCGCCCCGCGGCAGCCCCTGCGCGGACGCGCTCGAGATGCTGTGGCTGGGCCACGAACAGACCCGTGCGCTGGCCGACGAGTGCCGGCGCTTTGCCCGCCACATGAACTGCGACCCGGCGATGCAGGACGTGGCCGAGGCGCTGTGCCGGGCGATCCACCGGATGGCTGCGCTGGAAGAGGAACTGTTCTTCCCGGCGGCGCGCGCGGCGCTCGAGGCCAAGCAACTGGTCGATCTGGCGGAGCTCGAGCATGCCACTGCGCGGCAGATCATCCGTCAGCTGCAGCAGGCCGATCCCCGCGAGGCGCGCTACGAGGCGCTGGTGCTCGCGCTGGTCGACTGCGTCGAGCGCCACGCCCGCCACGAGCAGGCGCAGCTGTTCCCGCGCCTGCGCGAATCCTGCCTCGACATGGACGCGCTGGGCGAGCAGCTGAACGAGCGGCTGTCGGCGCACGACGACGGCGTCTCCAGCGTGGAAGAGCGCCTGCGCCGCGAGCGCGCCGCGGCGCATTGACCGAGGCGCGGACGGCGCGCCGTCCTACGCGGCGTGGGCACGCACGTTGCCTCGACTGTTCCGCCAGCCGCGAATCGTGAAAGCGACGCGCGGCATCCGAACCAGACGCCCCGGCGTCCCAACGAAACTAGGAGTTCCACATGTCCCCGATGCACAAGTCCATCACCGCCCTGGCGGCTTCCGCACTGCTGGCGACCGTTGGCTTCGCCACTGCGCAATCGACCGACGGCACGACCACCGATGCCAACGGCAACACCACCACCACGACGACCACCGTCGACACCGCGACGCAGGTGATCCCGGCGCCCCCGACCGGCATCGTCGAACTGTCCAAGCCGAAGAACACCGTGATGCCCACCACCAAGCAGGCCGACGGCCCGATGGGCATGGAAAACAACCTGATGACGACCGGCGTCACCGACGGCATCACCCGCCCGAGCATCGGCGACCACGCCACGCCGCCGATCCCCGGCCCGGACACGGAAGTCGCCGTGACCCGTGAAACCACGACCACGACGACGGTCACGCCGCAGCCCGAAGCCGCTCCGGCTCCGGCACCCGTGGCCGCCCCGGCCGCCGAGCCCGCTCCGGAACCGATGCCGGCGCCGAAGGCCGACCGCAACTAAGCGGCTGTCGCCGCGTTGAAGACGGGCTCCTCGGAGCCCGTTTTTCTTTGGCGACGCGGCGTTTGACACGGCGCCGCGGCAGTGGTCAACTCCGCGGAGATGCCCGACGGCAACATCGGCCTGCGGAGCCGGCCAGGCACGAACGGCTCGCAGAAGCTTGGATGCCCCATGGGGTATTTGACCGGATCGGCATCGGCTAACCTGACGGCGCGTCGGATGCTGTCGGGCTGGCACACCGGTTGCTGTATATCCGCTCAATCGGGCAGTCACGCCCGTCCGACGTCAACCCGGAGATCCACCATGACCACGCCCAGCACGACCCCCGACACGACCTTTCCCAAGACCGGCAGCACCACGCCCAGCTCGGCCTCGCCGGCGACGCCGTCGTCCGGCGGCTCGGGCTCGCGTTCGGTGAACGCCGCGGCAGACAAGGCCGACGCCGCCATCGACCAGGCCGCCGCCGCCGAGCGCGACGTGATGCGCCGCGTGGTGCAGGGCGCGCACGAGGCCGTCGACCGCCTCGCCGACAAGGCGATCCCCGCCGTCGAGCGCCTGCGCGGCAGCTACAACGACGCCGCCGAATCGCTCAAGCAGAAGGCCGACCAGGCCGTCGACCTGAAGGACGAGTGGACCGAGAGCCTGCGCATGACCGTGCGCGAGCATCCGCTGACCGCGATCGGCGCGGCGCTGGCCCTCGGCGTCCTGCTCGCCAAGCTCACCTCCAACAACGATCGCTGAACCGCAGTCCATGGTCGATGACGCACCGACGCCGCCCGAGGCGACGCCCGACGAAGTCGAGTCGCTGCCCAAGGCGATCGGTGCGCTGTTCGCCGACCTGCCCGGGCTGCTGACCGACCGCGTCCACCTGCTGTCGCTGGAACTGCGGCGCGCCTCCAACGCGCTGGGGCAGATGATGGCGCTGGGCCTGCTGGCCGCCATCCTGTTCGCCACCGCGTGGATCACGCTGTGGATCGGCCTGGCCGAGGCGTTCCTCGCGGTCGGTCTGAGGTGGCCGTGGATCGTGCTGCTGGTGCTGTTCGTCAACCTGTCCGCGGCCATCTGGGCCGTGCTGCGCGTCAAGGCGCTGGCGCCGTTGCTGGCCTTGCCGGCCACGTTGCGCCGCCTGAGCGACTCCGACGCGCTGCAACGCCAAACCGGGCAGGAGGGCGATCATGTCTGACCCGTTGCCGCG
>CAIMXF010000118.1 GCA_903845345.1 uncultured beta proteobacterium | reverse complement strand
TCGATCGGCTTGGATTCGGTTTTTGACTCATGCTTACGCAACAGCGACCACGTCGTCACTGCCGAAAACACACCGACCGGGGCATTGATATAGAAAATCCAGGGCCATGAATAATTGTCGGTGATGTAACCGCCCAACAGGGGACCAAAAATCGGCGCCACAACGACCGTCATGGCCCACAAGGCCATCGCCATGCCACGCTTTTCCGGTGGGAAGTTCGACAGCAGCAAGGTTTGCGACAAGGGAACCATCGGGCCCGACACCAGCCCCTGCAAAAACCGGAATGCCACCAGCATCGGCAGGCTGGTCGCCAGGCCGCACAGCGCCGACGCGATCGTGAACAGCAGCACCGACACGACGAAGGTCTTCACCTCGCCGAAGCGGCGCGCGATCCAGCCGGTCAACGGCACGACGATGGCCGCTGCCAGGCCGTACGACGAGATCACCCACGTGCCCATGTCCGGGCTCACGGCCAGGTTGCCGGCGATGGTGGGCACGGCGACGTTGGCGATCGAGGTGTCGAGCACCTCCATGAACGTCGACAGCGCGACGGCGATGGTGAAGATGGGCAGCAGGTGGGCGGGCATCGGCGCGCAGGCCGGCGCCGCGGGCGCGGCGGGCCTGGGCGCGTCCTCCGCCGACAGCGCGGCGGTGCTCATTGCGCGCTCCCGGCTTCCTGCGCGATCAGCGCGTCGGCGCGCGTCTCGGCGGTCTTGAGCTGCGCGTCGAACACCGGTGTCGTGAAGTTCTCGCCGGGCAGCGCCATCGCGGGCTTCTGCTGGTCGTTGCGGTCGTGCGTGTCGATGGTGACGTCGGTCGACAGGCCCACGCGCAGCGGATGCGCCGCGAGTTCCTTCGGGTCGAGCGCGATGCGCACGGGCACGCGCTGCACGACCTTGATCCAGTTGCCGGTCGCGTTCTGCGGCGGCAGCAGCGAGAACGCCCCGCCCGAGCCCGCGGCGATGCTCGCCACGACACCGTGGTATTCGACGTGGCCGCCGTACAGGTCGGTGCCGATGGTCGCCGGCTGGCCGACCTGGATGTGGCGCAGCTGTGGCTCCTTGAAGTTGGCGTCGATCCACGCGCCCTGCAGCGGGACGACGGCCATCAGCGCGGTGCCGGCGGCGACGTGCTGGCCCACCTGCACCGAGCGGCGCGCGACCACGCCGTCCATCGGCGCCTGCACGTCGTTGCGCTGCGTGGCGAGCGCGGCCTGCACGTAGGCGGCGCGGGCGCGCAGCACCGACGGGTTCTGGCGCAGCGTGACGCCGGCGACCGACGTGCGCGTCCTGGCCAGCGTCTTCTCGGCGACGGCCAGCGCGTCCTGCGCCGCGGCGACCGACTGCTTCGCATGCTGCAGGTCCTCCGCGGCGATCGAGTCGGTGCCGGCGAGCTGCGTGCGGCGCGCGAGGTCGTCCTGCGCGCGCTGCAGGTCGGTGCGGCGCTGCGCGACGACGGCCTGGGCCTCGTCGACGGCGCCCTGCTGCTCGCGCACCTGGCGCACCGCCAGGCCCAGCTGCGCGCCGGCGTCGGCGAGCGCGACGGCGGCGTCGGAGTGATCCAGCGTGACCAGCGTCTGGCCGGCCTTGACCGGCTGGTTGTCGTCGGCGCCCAGCGAAGTGACGGTGCCGCCGACCTGCGCGTTGACGTAGACGAGGTTGGCCTGCACGTAGGCGTCGTCGGTGTTCTCGCGGTACTGCGCGTAGCCCAGCTCCCACACGGCCCAGGCGATGGCCGCGAGGCCGAAGACGGTGCCGGCGATCAGCAGCGCCCTGGCGCGCGACTTCTTGTTGGTGGATTCCGGAGCGGCCGGGGCGGCGGGGGTGTGGGTGTCGGTCATGGTGGGGTTCCTCGTGTTCGATGGAGCAGGGCGTTACCGGGCCGCGTCGGCGACCTCGGCGGGCGCCGGCGCTGCGGGAAGGGCGCCGCCGAGGGCGTGGTCGAGATCGATGCGGGCGACCAGCGCCTGCAGGCGCAGGTTCACTTCCTGGTCCTGCAGCGCGGTCAGCACGAGCTCGTCGACGAGGCGCTCGTGGCCGTCGATGAGCCCGGCCTGCTCGCGCACCTTCGCGCTGGCCAGATCGCGTTCGCGGCCGCGGCGCTGGCCGGCGAGCGGCGCGACCTCGCGCTGCGCGCCCTGCAGCCGCACGGTGGCGTCGTTGACGTCGGCGACGGCCTGCTGCAGCGCCTGGTCGTACTGGGCGACGGCCAGCGCGACGTCGGCCCGGCGCGCGTCGAGGCCGGCGCGCAGGCGGCCGGCGTCGAAGATCGGCAGGTGGATCGCCGGGGTCACGGCGACCTCGCGGCTGGCGCGATGCAGCAGCGTCGCGATGGCTACCGAATCGAAGCCGGCGAGGGCGCTGATGTTGATGTCGGGATAGAACGCGGCGCGTTGCGAGTCCACCTCCTTCAGCGCCGCCTGCACGCGGTCGCGCGCGGCGGCGATCTCGGGGCGGCGCGCGAGCAGGTCGAGGCGCAGGTCGGCGGTCTCCACGGCGACCGGTGCGGGCAGCGGCACGGGCTGCAGCGCGGGCAGCGCGTGCACGCCGACGAGCGCCTGGAGCTGGCGCTCGGCCTGCGCGCGCTGCGTCTCCAGCTGCACCACGCTCTGGCGCGGCGCGGCCACGTCGGCGTTCAGCGGCGCGAGCTCGGCCCCGGGCGCGAGGCCCGCGCGCACGCGGCGCGCCTCGCGTTCGACCAGCGCCTGGCGCTGCGCCTCGACCTGCTGCGCGATGTGAATGTGCTGGTCGGCGGCCTGCCACTGGAAGTAGGTCCTGGCGACGCTCGCGGCCAGCGCCGCGGCGGCGGCCCGTGCGTCGGCGCGCGACGCGGCGGCCTGTCCGAGCGCGGCGGCCAGGGCGCTGCGGTTGCGGCCCCAGAAGTCGAAGTCGTACGCGAAGTCGAGCGCGGCGTGGCCGCTGGTGCGGGTCGAGCCGGCGATCGGCGGCGGATAGAAGCCGCCTTGCGGATAGTGCTCGCGGTTGACCTGGCCGTCGAACGCGAGCGTCGCGCCGGCGGCGGCCTGAGTCTGGCCGGCGGCCATGTCGGCCTGGCGCACGCGCGCCTGGGCCACGGCCATCGTCGGCGAGTCCTGCAGCGCGAGCGCGACGAGGCGCGACAGCTGCGGATCGCCGTAGTCGCCGGGCGCCGCGGCGCTCGCGGCGGGCGGGGAGGCCGCCGCATCCGGCACCAGGTCGGACACCCGCGCCGCGGCGAACGTCGGCGGCGCGTCCCTGGTCGGCAGCGGCGCGCAGCCGGCGAGCAGCACTGCCAGCACGGCGATCGCGATCCGAGCCAGACGCGACGTGTGATTGGCTCTGGAATAGTCACTGGAGAGATAGTTCATTTTGCAACCATTAAGGTAAAAAAAGGGCGCCCGATCCACGGACGCCGTCAGGGTCAGAGTTCGTTGGCCAGTGCTTCCGAAAATTGCGTCAGCAACTGCTGCAGCGTCGCCTTCTCCGCCTTGGTGAAGGTGCGCCTGTAGAAGTCGTCGGCGTTCTGGCGCAGCTGCGGCGCCAGCTTGTTGAGCAGGCTCATGCCCGAATCGGTGAGCGAGATGTCGACGCGGCGGCGGTCTTCGGCGTTGGGCACGCGCTTCATCCAGCCCTTGTCGACCAGGTCGTCGCAGATGCGGGTCATGTTGCCGCGCGTCTCGCCCGTCGCGTCGCTCAGCTCCGACGGATTGGCCAGGTTCTCGACGCGGCTGTACAAGGCCATCATCGTCATGTAGCCCAGCGGCGTGAGGCCGTGCGGCTCGAGCAGGCCGCCCAGGCGCTCGTGCATCATCACGTTGCAGGTGCGCATGAGGACGTAGATCGCGACGTCGCCCAGACTGCCGCCGTCGGCGCGCTGGTGAGCCCGCTCGGCGGCCGCCATGCTGTGGACTGAACGGTTACGTTCTTGATTGTTCATAATTAGATAGTACCGCTTGCAACTATATCCGGCAAGTACCCCTGCCGGCGTCGGGTGATTGCCCGGGCAGGCGGGATGCCGGCACGCGTGTTCAGGGCGGCGCGGCGTTGTCGTGGTGCAAGACACCAAGGGGAAAAAAGGGCGCGTGCCGCTCGCGGAGCACGCGCCCTTCGGCCCAACTTACGCGGACAGTGCCTGGCGCTCGCGCGCCGGCGCCACGTCGTAGTGGCTGGTCTGCATCGAGTACTGCGCGCGCCCCGACGTCATGGCGCGCAGGTGGCCGATGTAGCCGAACATCTCCTTCAACGGCACCGTCGCGGTCACCACCGACGCGTTGCCGCGCTGGTTCTGGCCCTGCACGTTGCCGCGCCGGCGGTGCAGGTCGCCGATGACGTCGCCGAGGTGGTCGATCGGCGTGATCACCTCGACGGCCATGATCGGCTCCAGCACCACGGGCGTCGCGCGGGCCGCGGCCTCGCGGAACGCGGCGGCCGCGGCCAGCTCGAAGGCCAGCGACGACGAGTCGCGCTCGTGGAAGCTGCCATCCAGCACGGTCGCCTCGAAGTCGACGGTCGGGAACCCGGCGGCCACGCCCACTTGCGCGGCGCGGCGGATGCCGGCCTCGATCGCGGGAACGAACTCGCGCGGGATCGCGCCGCCCACGCTCAGGTTCGCGAACCTGAAGCCCTCGCCGCGCGCCAGCGGCGCGATGCGCAGCGTCAGCTCGGCGAACTGGCCCGGGCCGCCGCTCTGCTTCTTGTGCACATGAGCCACGGAGCTTTCCGACGAAATGGTCTCGCGATAGGCCACCTGCGGGCGGCCCACCGACACGTCCACGCCGTGGCGCGCCCGCAGCTTCTCGACCGACACCTCGAGCTGCAGCTCGCCCATGCCCGAGAGGATCGTCTGCCCGCTGTCGGCGTCCTGCCTCACTTTAAGGCTCGGATCCTCGCGCAGCATCGCCTGCAACGCCTTCGCGAGGCCCTGCTGGTCGGCTTGCGTCTTCGGCTCGATCGCGACGTCGATCACGGGATCGGGCACGCTGATCTCTTCCAGGTGAACCGGATGGGACTTGTCGGCCAGCGTGTGGCCGGTCAGCGTGTCCTTCAGCCCGACGACGGCGGCGATGTCGCCCGCCACGAGTTCGTCCTTCTCGAGATGCTTGTCCGCGTGCACCTCGTAGATGCGCGAGACGCGTTCGTTGCGGCCGGTGGTCGCGTTGAACACGCTCGCGCCGCGCCCGAGGCGCCCGCGGTACACGCGCACGAAGGTCATCGCGCCATGGTCGTCGGCGACGACCTTGAACGCGAGGG
>CAIMXF010000117.1 GCA_903845345.1 uncultured beta proteobacterium | reverse complement strand
CCCGCCCGACGCGCCGCGCGTGACGGGCGCGGGCGCGGGCGCGAGCGCCGCCGCGCGCCGCTTCTGCACGGCTTGCGGCACGCCGGCCAGCGCCGACGCGAAATTCTGCAGCGCCTGCGGCACCGCGCTGCCCGCCGCCTGACGCAACGATTCCCGACGGCCTTCTCTTCGACCTCGACGACACGCTCGCGCGTCGCGACCTCGGCATCGCCTCGCACGCTCGCGTTTACAGACGCTTGACGCAACGTGACGCAACGTTGCACGCGCCGGCCTTCGGCCGACTTACATTGGATTCGAGCGGACACCAGCCCGCCGCGAGCAACCCAGGGAGTCCATCGAATGCCAGGCAACCCAGCCCCGTCACACCTCCTGCGCCACCGGCGCGCCGCGCTCGTCGTCCTGTTCGCGGTCGCGACGCTCGCGCTAGGCGGCTGCGAGTCCATCATGGTGATGACCGGCGCGCGCATGCGGCTGGACGGCATCCCGCTGCAGGCCATCGCGGCCTCGATGCCGGGCAACGGCGGCATCGCGCCCGGCGGCAAGGCGACGCTGTCGGTCGTCGCGACGGCCACCGACGGCCGCACGCTGGCGACGGTGGGCACCGGCGACGGCAAGGTGCTGCTGGACAGCTACCACTTCGACGCCAGCGTGGTCAAGGTCGACGCGGACGGCGTGGTCACGTTGCCCGCGGATCCGCACCTCAGCGAAGGCCGGACGCCGCACGTGCGCATCACCGCGATCGGACAGGCCGCGCCGGTGGCGGACCTCGACATCCCCGTACGCTACGACGTCGCCTTCGCCGGCAGCTACCGGGGAAGCGACGGCTTCGACGGCACCGACGGGTTCGACGGCATGGCCGGCTCGATGGGCAGCATGGGCTCGTTCGATCCGGACAACCCCAGCGCCGGCGGCGACGGCGGCAACGGCACGAACGGGTCGGACGGCGGCGACGGGAGCGCCGGCGGCCCGGGGCCCGACGTCCACGTGGCGATCGCGCTGGTGGCGGGCGCCCACCCGCTGCTGCACGTGCGGGCGAGCGCGGCCGGCAAGGATCAGGACTTCATCGTCGACCCCGACGGCGGCTCGCTCACCATCACGGCGAGCGGCGGATACGGCGGTCGAGGTGGCCGCGGCGGCCAGGGTGGCGCGGGCGGCTCGGGCGGTTCGGGCGGTAGCGGGTCGGGCAACTCCGGCATGTCCGGCAGCGACGGGCGCAACGGCCAGGACGGCCCCGGCGGCCCGGCGGGCACGATCACCGTCGCCATCGACCCGGCGGCCGCGCCCTACCTCGATCGCTTCCACTTCAGGAACATGACCGGCGACAACCGGCCCGGGCCGGCGCCGGTCGTCACGACCATGCCGGTGGCGTCGCCCTGGTGAGACCGCGCGGGCGCATCGCGCTCAGTGCGGCACGACCGCCGGGGCAAGTTCGTCGACCTGGGGCGTGTCCTTGTCCGAGATGAGCTGGCGCAGGAACGGAATGAGCATCGTCATGACGACGCCCACGCCCACCGTGCCCCAGCCCAGCATGCCGAACAGGTGCGAGTAGAACGGGTTGGTGGTAGCTGCCGCGATGCCTTGAGCCTCGGGGATGGAGCCGGAGAAGTCGTTGGCGAACAGCGACGCCAGACCGGTCAGCAGCATCCACGCGCCCATCATCACGCCCTGGTACTGGCGCGGTGCGAGCTTGCCGATCATCGCGTAGCCGACCGGCGAGATCAGCAGCTCGCCCAGGCTTTGCAGCACGTAGCTGAGGAAGATCCAGAAGAACGCGGAGCGGCCCGTCGCCGGGTCGGCCAGCGCGATGCCGGCCGGCAGCGCCAGGAAGCCCAGACCCATCAGCACCAGCGAGATGGCGAACTGCTTGGGCACGTCGATCTTCCAGCCGCGGCCCCGCAGGTACGAGAACAGCAGCGCCGTCAACGGGCCGCCGATGGCGATGACGAAGGTGTTGATGTTCTGCACCCACTGCGGCGAAATGACGAAGCCCAGCACGTTCGGGTCGACGTTGCGGTCGTAGAACAGTTGGAGGCCGCTGGGCGCCATCTGGTACAGCGACCAGAAAACGAGCGAGCCGACGCCCAGCATCAGGTAGGCCGTCATGTTGCGCCGCTCGCGCCGCACCGGGTGGTTGAGCGTCATCCAGATCAGCGCGGCGAAGACGACGGCGCAGATGGCGTAGACGATCAGTTCGGTGGAGTCGGGGTGCTGCAGCATCAGCCAGACCAGCGGCACGAGGCCGACCAGGATCGCCAGGCCCGCCGCGAACCGCGCCCGGAACTGCGCCGGCGAGGCGGTCAGCAGCGGCGTGTTGCGGTCCTTGAGCACGCGCCAGAAGGACACCGCCAGCAGGATGGCCAGGAAATTGCCCAGCGTCGCGAACGTGAACAGGCTCGCGTAGCTTTCGGTCTTCTGGAAGTGGCCGGCCACCGTGAAGCCGATGAAGAAGCCGACGTTCATGCCGGCGTAGTTCCAGAGGAACGCGCCTTCGCGGCGGATGTCGTCGGGCGCGAAGCGCTGCGTCAGCATCATGTTCAGGCAGGTGACGTTCAGGCCGCTGCCGGTCAGGAACAGCGCCAGGCCCCAGTACAGCATCGCGGCACTGCCGGTGGCGATGCAGGCGCAGCCGAGGACCTGCAGCACCATGCCGCCGACGAACAGGTTGCGGTTGCTCAGGAAGCGCCCGCCGAGGTAGCCGCCGAACAGGTGCAGGCCGTAGTTGAACGCGCCGAACACGCCCATCAACGCGAAGGCGAGCTTGTCGCTGAAGTGCAGGTGCTTGGTCGCGTAGAGCACCAGCGTCGAATACAGGACGGCGTAGCCCAGCGTCGAGAACATCTGGACGAAGAACAGCACGCCGGCGCCCTCGGGGATACGGGACAGCCAGGCCTTCAGGGAGGACATCGGGGATTCTTTCGGAGGGAGGCCGCGCCCGGCGAGCCGCGAGGCGGGAAATGCCCGAAATCATAGCGCCCAGGTGTTTCCCGCAGCGCCGGGTCAATCCCCTAGACAACCTGGACAGTTCGGCGCCCGGCGTGATTTTCTTGCGCCCGCAGCGCGCCGGCAGGCCCGGGCGGCCTAGAAGACGCGCACCGCCACGTCGCGTCCGCGCACGGCGGCGTTGCCGGAGAAATCCTTGGCGACGATGCGCAAGGTGTAGTCGCCGGCCGGCAGCGCCGCGGCGCCCTGCGCATGGGCGATGCGGTAGCGGAAGTGCGTCTCGCTGTTGCCCTGCACGGTGATGCCGCTCCTGTCGGCGTAGACGTCCTTCACGAGTTCGTCGGGCGGCAGGCGCGCGAACTCGATCGCGGTGCGCGGCTGCTCGAAGCCGGCCACGGGCGTGCCGTCCGCGTGCAGCCACTGCACGCCCAGGCTGTACAGCCCGAGGCGGCGGCGCGGCAGGTTGCCGTCGACCTGGTCCCAGGCATCGACGACCACCTCGACGTCGCCGCGCGGCACGAGCAGGCGGCCCGCGTCGCGCTTGACGACGCGGGCGCCGCCGGCATCGTGGATCTCGATCGAGCCGATCGACGGCGCGACGGTGTCGACGAAGCCGCGCAGTCCCAGCCGCAGCGGATTGAGTCCGTGGTCCGACACGCCCATCCACAGGTGCACGTGCGCCATCTGGTTGATCGTGCCCAGCACGTCGCCCACCGCGAAGCGCGTGCCGCGCCGCACGCGCATGCGCACCAGCTGGCCGGCGTCGTCGTGCACCGGCACGAAGCGCGCCGGGTCGATCACGGCGCCCTTCGCGCCGCGGCCCACGTGCATGTGGACGTAGGCCAGCGAGTCGATCGCCAGGCCCTCGTTGATCGTGCCGAACGCGTAGGTGCTGAGCGGGTTCGAGACCTTGCCCGCCGCGATGGCCACCACCTCCTGGCCGACGTCGCCGCGCACGTCGAGGCCGTCGTGGAAGTGGTCGCGCGACTCGCCCTTGCCGTCGCCGCGATCCTCGCCGATCGTGCCGACGACCTCGTGCCACGCGAGTTGCGGACGCAGCGGCCAGCGACCGCCGGCGTCGGGCAGCGGGCGGTCGGGCGCGGGGCCGATCGCGCCGTCGACGCGCGTCGCGGCGCCGTCGCCGGCCGGCGTCAACACGTGCAGGCGCGAGGACGCCGCATCGGCCACCAGGATGCGCGACGCCGATCCGACCGCGATGCCGGTCGGCCGCACCAGGCCGTGTTCCTCGATGCCGAACAACGCGTGCGGCGTGCCGTCGGTCGCGATCTCGGACACGCCGCCCGCCAGCGTGCCCAGCACGAGCGTGCCGTCCTTTTTCGACGCCAGCGACACCACGCGGCGCAGCACCTTCTCGAACGGATTGCCCGGCTGGCCCTGCGCCAGCGTCGTCAGGTTGCCCGCGGCGTCGATCGCGCGCAGCGCATCGTTGCGCGTGTCGGCGACGAGGATGCGGCCCCTGGCGTCGACCGCGACCGCGCACGGCGTGTCGAGGCGCGACTGCGCCGCCGGCCCGTCGACATCGCCGGGATGCGCACCGCCGGCCAGCGTGGTGACGGTGCCGTCGGGCGCGATCGCGCGGATGCGGTCGTTGTAGGCATCGGCCACGATCACGCGGCCCGCGGCATCGATCGCCAGACCCATCGGGCCGTCGAACTGCGCCTGCGCGCCGGGGCCGTCGCGCCAGCCGGGCCGGCCGGTGCCGGCCAGCGTCGTCACGACGCCTTCGGGCGTCACCTTGCGGATCGCGTGGTTGCCGGTGTCGGCGACGTAGAGGTTGCCGGTGGCGTCCAGCGCGAGGCCCGAGGGCGTGTCGAAGCGCGCGGCGGCGCCCGGCCCGTCCTGGAAGCCTTCGACGCCGCCGGCCAGCGTCGCCACGCTGCCGTCGGGGCGCAGCGCGCGGATGCGGTCGCTGTCGCCGCCGTCGCTCACGTACAGCGTGCCGTGCGGGTCGAGCGCGAGGCCGTACGGGTCGGCGAAGCGCGCCTGCGCGGCCGGGCCGTCACGCCAGCCGACGTGGCCGTCGCCGGCCAGCGGCTGCACGTGCGTCGGCCAGTCGTGCGACGGCATGGCCGGCATCGGCGCGGGCGCCGGCGCACCGGGCGCGCCCGGGTGGCGCGTGGCGATCCAGAGGCCGACCGCGATGCACGCGAACGCCCCGATCAAGGCGGCCCGGATGTTGTTGTTGCTCGCGCTTGTCTTCACTCGATTCATTTCCTCTTCAGCGGCGCGCATCGTACCCGCTCGCACGCCGCATTCCCCTGGTCGTGCGCGCGTCATCGCTTGCGACTAAGCTGCGGCCTTCGCCGGCACCAGGCCGGCCTGCTCGACGACAACCTCAGGAGAATCGCGATGGGAACCATGGTCAGCTTCAAGCGCCCCGACGGCCAGGAATTGAAGGGCTATCTCGCCGAACCCGCGCAGCCGGACGGCGCGCCGGCGGTGGTGGTGATCCAGGAATGGTGGGGCCTCAACGACCAGATCCGCGGCGTGGCGGACCGCCTCGCCCACGCCGGCTACCTGGCGCTGGTGCCCGACCTGTACCGAGGCAAGGCGACGGTCGAGGAAGAGGAAGCCAACCACCTGATGTCCGCGCTGAACTTCGGCGACGCGGCCACGCAGGACGTGCGTGGCGCCATCCAGTTCCTGAAGACGCGCGCGGCCAAGGTCGGCTGCGTCGGCTTCTGCATGGGCGGCGCGCTGACGCTGCTGGCCGCTGCCAACGTGCCCGAGCTCGACGCCGCCGTCACCTGGTACGGCTGCCCGCCGCTCGACTTCATCGACGCCACCAAGATCAGGATCCCGCTGCAAGGCCACTGGGCGACGCAGGACGACCACTTCTCGCCCGAACTCATCAAGGGCCTGGCCGCCAAGCTGGCCGAGGCCGGCGTGAAGTTCGAGTTCCACGACTACCTCGCACGCCACGGGTTCGGCAACGAACAGGCCGTCGGCGAGGGCCGCATCGCGTCGACGCAGTACGACCCGGTGTGGGCGCAGCGCGCCTGGGATCGCACGTT
>CAIMXF010000116.1 GCA_903845345.1 uncultured beta proteobacterium | reverse complement strand
TCGTGCTGCTCAATGCCGGCGCCGCGCTGTACTGCGCGGGCGTGGCCGATTCAGTGGCCGACGGCGTCAAGCGGGCGCGCGAGGCGGTGGCCTCCGGCGCGGCGCAGGCCAAGCTGGAACAGTTCGTGGCGGTCACGCAGAAGTTGAAGCCGAATGTCTGACATCCTGAGTCGCATCGTCGAGGTCAAGCGCCAGGAGATCGCCGCCGCCCGCCCGCGCCGCAGCGCGGCCGACCTGCACGAGCTCGCGCGCGAGCAGGGCGCGCCGCGCGGATTCGCCGCGGCCATGCGCGCGAAGGTGGCGCGCGGCGACGCCGCGGTCATCGCCGAGATCAAGAAGGCCAGCCCGAGCAAGGGCGTGCTGCGCGAGCAGTTCGACCCGGCCGCGATCGCCGCCAGCTACGCCAGGCACGGCGCGGCGTGCCTGTCGGTGCTCACCGACGTGCAGTTCTTCCAGGGCCACGCCGACTTCCTGGTCGCGGCGCGCGCCGCGTGCGCGCTGCCGGTGATCCGCAAGGACTTCATCATCGATCCGTACCAGGTGCTCGAGGCGCGCGCGATGGGTGCCGACTGCATCCTGCTGATCGCCGCCTGCCTGGCCGACAGCCAGATGGCCGAGCTGGAACAGGCCGCGTCCGAGCAGGGCATGGACGTGCTGGTCGAAGTCCACGACGGCGCCGAGCTCGACCGCGCGCTGCGGCTGCAGACGCCCCTGCTGGGCATCAACAACCGCAACCTGCGCACCTTCGAGGTCACGCTGCAGACCACGCTGGACCTGATGGCCTCGGTGCCGCCGGAGCGCCTGCTGGTCACCGAGTCGGGCATCCTCGCGCAGGCCGATGTCGCGACGATGCGCGCTGCCGACGTGCACGCGTTCCTGGTCGGCGAGGCGTTCATGCGCGCCGCCGACCCCGGCGCCGCACTCGAAGCCTTGTTCGGCGCACCCAGGCCGTGAGCGGCCAGTCGGAGCTGCCGTTCGGCGACGCTGCCGAGCGCGACGGCGTGCCGTTGGTGCATCGCGCCGACGATCTGCCGGCCGCGTTCGCTTGCCTGCCGCCGGCCTGGCGCGCGGTGCTGGATGGCTGGACGCCCGCCGCCGAGCGGGCGGTCGCGGCGGCGGTGAAGGCCGTCTCGGCCGACCGCGAGATCGCGCCGCCCGATCCGTTCCGCGCGCTGCGGCTGCTCGCGCCGGCCGACGTCAAGGTGGTCGTCTTCGGCCAGGATCCGTATCCGCGGCCGGGCCATGCCACGGGACTGGCGTTCTCGGCCGGCCACGGCAAGCCGGTGTCGCTGCGGCGCATCTTCGAGATCCTCAAGGCCGACCGTCCGGGTTGGCAGCCTCCGGAGCGCTGGCTGCTCGACAGCTGGGCACGGCAGGGCGTGCTGATGCTCAACACGGTGCTGACGGTCGAGCTGGGTTCCGCCGGCGCGCACATGAACTGCGGTTGGCAATCGCTCACTTCCGACATTGTCCGCGTGCTGGCAAGCCGCGAGACGCCGCCGACGTTCCTGCTGTGGGGCAAGCCCGCGCAGGCGTTCTTCGACGCAGCCTGTCCAGTCGGCTCGTCGGCGCGCGTGCTGCGCGCGCGCCACCCGTCGCACGACTTCAAGCGCGAATTCATGGCCGACGGTAGCCACTTCGCCGCCACGGCCGAGCAGGTGGATTGGTGGTCGCTGGAAGGATGAGCGATGACGCCGTCGTGACAGCGCCGCCGCCGCTGAGCGGCCGCCGGGGTCTATTCAAGCTGCGTATCCGTGTGGTATAGTTGCGGGCTTCGCTCCTGGAGGGGTGGCCGAGTGGTTAAAGGCAGCAGACTGTAAATCTGCCCGCTAACGCGTACGCTGGTTCGAATCCAGCCTCCTCCACCAAGTGTGCGAAGCAGTTTCAAGTGCGCTGTCCCAGGCTCCAGGCGGGAGTAGTTCAATGGTAGAACCCTAGCCTTCCAAGCTAATGACGCGGGTTCGATTCCCGTCTCCCGCTCCAGTAGTGGTCGGGAAGCCAGCAGGACAGCAGCAGTACCGGTACGACAAGGTTTTGATGTCGGCAGCGGTTTGAACACAGGTG
>CAIMXF010000115.1 GCA_903845345.1 uncultured beta proteobacterium | reverse complement strand
GCTTCGGGAGCGGAGGAGCCTTCAACGGCGCCTGCGCCTTCCACAATGGTTTCGTCAGCCATGCCTTAGAACTCCAGCCCGCTTTCGCGGGCAGCGTCGGCCAGCGCTTTGACGCGGCCATGGAACAGGAAACCGCCGCGATCGAACACGACAGCAGTGACGCCGGCAGCTTTGGCCTTTTCGGCAATGTCCTTGCCGACTTTGGCTGCGGCTTCGATGTTCGCGCCGATCGACTTCTCGCCCTTCACCAGCGTCGAGGCAGCGGCCAGCGTGCGGCCGGCAGCGTCGTCGATGATCTGGGCGTAGATGTGACGGCCCGAACGGTGCACCGACAGGCGCGCACGCCCACCGGAATTCGCCTTGAGCGCGGTGCGGACGCGCCGACGGCGGCGCGCGAAGAGAGACAGCTTGGCCATTACTTCTTCTTCCCTTCCTTGCGGAAGATGAACTCGCCCTGGTACTTGATGCCCTTGCCCTTGTAGGGTTCGGGCTTGCGCCAGCGGCGGATCTCGGCCGCAACCTGGCCGACCTTCTGCTTGTCGATCCCGATGATCTGGATCGTGGTGTTGTCGGGCGTCTTGATCTCGATGCCTTCGGGCACAGGGAAATCGACGTCGTGGCTATAGCCGAGCTGCAGCTTCAGGTTCTTGCCCTGCGCCGTGGCACGATAGCCGACACCGGTGATCTGCAGCGTCTTGGTATAGCCTTCGGTCACCCCGGTAACGAGGTTCGACACGAGCGTGCGCTGCATGCCCCAGAAGGCGCGGCCGCGCTTGGTGTCGTTCGCCGGCTTGACGAGGATCGTCGCGCCTTCGACCGCATAGCTGATGTCTTCGACGAGCGTGAGCGTCAGGATGCCTTTCGGCCCCTTTACGGTCAGCACCCCGTTGGCGATATCGGCGGAGACCCCGGTCGGGATCGCCACCGGCTTTTTGCCGATGCGGCTCATCAGAACACCTCCGCCAGCACTTCGCCACCGACATTGGCAGCGCGCGCTTCGGCATCCGAGAGCACGCCGCGCGGCGTCGAGACGATCGTGATACCGAGGCCATTGCGGATCACCGGCAATTCCTTCGAACCGGAATAGACGCGGCGGCCCGGCTTCGAAACACGCGCAACGTGCTTGATCGCCGGCTGGCCTTCGAAATACTTCAGCTCGATGCGCAGCTGCGGGTGAAGGCCGGTGGTGTCTTCGCTGAAACCACGGATATAGCCTTCGCGCTGCAGAACTTCGAGCACGTGCGCACGCAGCTTCGACGCGGGCGACACCACGGTGTCCTTCTTCGCGCGCTGGCCGTTGCGGATGCGGGTGAGCATATCACCCAGTGGATCGGTCAATGCCATAGGTCTATCCTTACCAGCTCGACTTGGTCACGCCGGGGATCAACCCCTTGTTGGCGAGATCGCGCAGTTCGATGCGGCACAGCCCGAACTTGCGATAATAGCCGCGCGGACGGCCGGTTGTTGCACAACGGTTGCGCACCCGGGTCGGGTTGCCGTTGCGCGGGACTTCGGCCAGCTTCAGCCGGGCGATCAG
>CAIMXF010000114.1 GCA_903845345.1 uncultured beta proteobacterium | reverse complement strand
TGTAGGCGGTGCCGTGCGACCCGACGCACTTGTGGACGCCGGCCGCCTGCAGCGTGGTTCCGGCCTGAGGCGCGGGGTTCTCGCCGGGCAGGCCGATCGCCCGCGCGGCGCTGGCGACGGGCGCCGCGCCCCGGTAGAACCAGGCGGCCGTGGCCAGCCCGAGCGCGACCAAGACGGCGACCGCAACGCCGATCTTCGGGTTCACGCCGACGCCTTCCCTGACAACGTCCCCGCGCGCGCGGGCCCGCGTGACGCGCCCGCGCGCCGCAGCAGCCAGCGCTCTATCGGATGGGAGACGACGCGTGCGACGGCCCAGCCCAGCGCCCAGGCGCCTGCCAGCGCCGGCGGATACCAGAGCACGCCCCAGCGCAGGCTGGCGCCGGCCGCCTCGAAGCGGTCGACGACCAGCCACACGACGAACATGTGCGTCAGGTAGATCTCGTAGCTGAGGCGTCCGCACGATCTCAGCCCGCCGAACGCCGGCAGCGGGCGCGCCGAAGCGGACGTCTCGCACCAGCGCGAGGCGATCACCAGCGCCGCGGCCGAGAACGTCAGTACCAGCATGTAGCCGAAGTGCAGCACGTGCCACAACTCCGTGCCGGCGAAGTAGACGGCCAGCAGCCCGACGACGCCCAGCGCGGTCGTCCAGCGCACGGTCGACGCTCGCGCCGTCGGCCAGCGCCGCACCAGCAACGCGGCGAGCACGCCGGTCGCGATGCCCGCCATGCCTTGAAGATAGTTCTTTTCGGACCAGATCTCGTCGTGGTGGATGTTCGCGCGCACGGCCGGAATCGACAGCGCCAGCACCAGCAGCGCCGGCACCAGCAGCCGCGTGCGGCCCAGCAGCAGGCACACGAGCGGGAACGCGAGGTAGAACACCTCTTCGATCGACAGCGACCACAGCACGTCCCACCCCGCCGGCAGCCAGCCGGTGCGGGCCTCGTAGACATTGAGATAGAACCCGAGCGCCGACAGCGCCGCGCCCGGCAGCGTCTGCCCCGGCTGCTCCAGCGTGTAGTGCCGCACGCCGGCCAGCGCGAGGCCGCAGAGCACCGCCACAAGCATCAGCAGGCACGGCACGATGCGCGCCGCGCGCCGCCGCCAGAACGCCGCCGCGTCGATCGCCGCCAGCGCGCCCCAGCGCGCGAGCGAGGTCGACGTGATCAGGAAACCCGAGATCACGAAGAACAGGAACACCGACTCGAAGCCGTCGTACTGGATGCCGTACAGCAACCGCTCCGGCAGCCAGTCGCCGAGCACGCCCTTCTCGAGCGGGATGCGCAGCGCGATGTGGTGCATCACGACGAGCAGGACGGACAGCCCGCGCAGCAGGTCGATGCCGGGGTTGCGAGTGCCTCGAGGCACGTCGGCCATCGCGCTCAGCCCTTGCGCAGTTGGTGGTACTCGAACGTGCCCTGCACGCCCATGGCGTAGAAATAGAGGAACACGATACCGAACAGGAGGCCGTTGAACTGCCCGGCGGCCCTGAACAACAGGTATTTCGACAGCACGAAATACGCGAGCATCAGCACCGCGCAGGTGCGGCTCTTGCGGCTGATCCCGAACGCCATGCCGAACACGAACAGCGCGTCGATGGCGTCGAGGCCGGTGTGGCCGCCCATCGAATTTCCGTTCATCGCGATCACCGCGAGGATCAGCGTGAACACACCCGAGACGATGCAGGCGACCCAGGCGTTGCGGATCTTCTTCAGCACCGCATCGGGCACCTGACCATCGGCGTCGGTGTCGGCGCGAACGTCAGCCACCGAAGACTTTGGCGGCGTATAGCGCGAGTCGTCCATCTGAGGTCCTCCCCGGAGTTCGTTTCTTGTCGAGTGCGCACATTATCGACGCGAGGTCGAAACGAAAAGGCCCCGGTCGCGATCGCGACCGGGGCCTTGGTGAAAAACGATGGGCGCGGCGCTCAGCCCATGTGCAGGCCGCCGTTGACCGCGAACTCGGCGCCGGTGGTGAAGCCCGACTCGTCGCTGGCCAGCCAGCCCACGATGGAGCCGATCTCGTCGGGCGTGCCCAGGCGCTTGACCGGAATCGTCGCGACGATCTTCTCGAGCACCTCGGGCTTGATCGCCATGACCATGTCGGTGCCGATGTAGCCCGGGCTGACCGTGTTGACGGTGACGCCCTTGCTGGCCATCTCCAGCGCCAGCGCCATCGAGAACCCGTGCATGCCGGCCTTGGCCGCCGAGTAGTTCGTCTGCCCGGCCTGCCCCTTGGCGCCGTTGACCGACGAGATCTGGATGATGCGGCCCCAGCCGCGCTCGACCATGTCGGCCACCACCTGCTTGGTGACGTTGAACATCGACGTCAGGTTGGTGTTGATGACGGCGTCCCAGTCCTCGCGGGACATCTTCAGGAACATGCGGTCGCGCGTGATGCCGGCGTTGTTGACCAGCACGTCGATCGGGCCGTGTTCTTCCTTGGCGTGCTTGAACGCCTCGACCGTGGAGTCCCAGTCGGCGACGTTGCCCACCGACGCGTGGAACGTGTAGCCGAGCGCCTTCTGCTCGGCGATCCATTTGGCGTGGTCGCGGCTCGGGCCGCACCCGGCGATCACCTTGAAGCCGTCGCGGTGCAGGCGATGGCAGATGCAGGTGCCGATGCCACCCATGCCCCCGGTCACGTAAGCTACTTTTTGCGTCATGTCATGTCTCCTGTCTGAGTATTCGGGTGCCTTGGAGGGCAGCTTCACTATCGCGCTTTGTCACCTGCGCCGCTACTGAGGGCCTACCCCATGCAGCGATCCGGACGTCAAGGACGCTCGATCGTCAATGCAACGCCCATGCCGCCGCCGATGCACAGCGAGGCGATGCCCTTCTTCGCGCCGCGGCGCTGCATCTCGTGCAGCAGGGTGACGAGGATGCGCGCGCCCGACGCACCGATCGGGTGCCCGATGGCGATCGCGCCGCCGTTGACGTTGACCTTGCTGGTGTCCCAGCCCATCTCCTGGTGGACGGCGCAGGCCTGCGCGGCGAAGGCCTCGTTGATCTCGAGCAGGTCGAGGTCGGCGGGCTTCCAGCCGGCTCGCTCGAGCGCCTTGCGCGCGGCGGGCACCGGGCCCATGCCCATGTAGGCCGGGTCGAGGCCGGCGCTCGCGTACGACGCGATGCGGCCCAGCGGCTTCAGGCCCAGCGCATCGGCCTTGCCGGCCGACATCACCACCACGCCCGCCG
>CAIMXF010000113.1 GCA_903845345.1 uncultured beta proteobacterium | reverse complement strand
GAGCCGATGCGCGCGGCCGGGCGCGTGGCCACCTTGTAGATGATGTCCGTGAAGCCGAAGTCCTTGTAGACCTTCTGCAGCAGCGCCGTGTAGGCCAGGCATTCCGGCAGGATCTGCTCTTCCGTGCAGAAGATGTGGCCGTCGTCCTGCGTGAATCCACGCACGCGCATGATGCCGTGCAGGCCGCCGCTGGGCTCGTTGCGGTGGCAGTTGCCGAACTCGCCGTAGCGCAGCGGCAGGTCGCGGTAGCTCTTGATGCCCTGCTTGTAGATCAGGATGTGGCCGGGGCAGTTCATCGGCTTCAAGGCGTAGTCGCGCTTCTCGCTCTCCGTCGTGAACATCGCGTCCTTGTACTTGTCCCAGTGGCCGCTCAGTTCCCACAGCGACTTGTCGATCACCTGCGGACCCTTGACCTCCTGGTAGCCGTTGTCCTGGTAGACCTTGCGCATGTACTGCTCGACGCCCTGCCAGATCGCCCAGCCCTTCGGGTGCCAGAACACCATGCCGGGCGCGTGATCGTCGATGTGGAACAGGTCGAGCTCGCGGCCCAGCTTGCGGTGGTCGCGCTTCTCGGCTTCCTCCAGCATCGTCAGGTACTGCGCGAGTTCTTCCTTCGTCGCCCAGGCCGTGCCGTAGATGCGTTGCAGCATCTCGTTGCGGTGGTCGCCGCGCCAGTAGGCGCCGGCCACCTTCATCAGCTTGAAGAACTTCAGCTTGCCCGTGCTGGGCACGTGCGGGCCGCGGCACAGGTCCTCGAAGGCGCCCTCGCGGTACAGCGAGACGTCCTGGCCTTCGGGGATGCTGCCGATGATCTCGGCCTTGTAGGCCTCGCCCATGTCCTTGAAGTGCTTGATAGCCTCGTCGCGCGGCAGCACGCGGCGCGTCACCGTCTCGTCCTTGGCCGCGAGCTCCGTCATCTTCTTCTCGATGGCGGCCAGGTCTTCCGGCGTGAACGGGCGCTTGTAGGCGAAGTCGTAGAAGAAGCCGTTCTCGATCACCGGGCCGATCGTGACCTGGGCGTCGGGGAACAGTTCCTTGACGGCGTAGGCCAGCAGGTGGGCCGTGGAGTGGCGGATCAGGTCGAGGCCGTCGGGGTCCTTGGCCGTGACGATGGCCAGCGACTCGTCGCTCTCGATCAGGTAGCTCGTGTCGACCAGCTTCGTGTGGCCCGGCTGGCCCACGCGGCCTCCGAGCGCGGCCTTGGCCAGGCCCGCGCCGATGGAGGCGGCGACATCGGCCACGGTGACCGGTTGCGGGAACTCGCGTTTGGAACCGTCGGGCAGTTGGATGGCGATCATCGGAGAAGTCCTTGCAGAAAACAAAAAAGCGCGGCCCCGGGCCGCGCTTTCGAATGTGGGAATGGAAAAGTTGCCGCGCGTCAGTGCGCCACGGCCGGGCGCGCCTCGCGGATTGCAGTGAACGTAACCGTAGTTCGCGGTGTCATAACCCGTCGCGCCTTTCTCATTCTTGAAGCAGGGGTCGACCCGGGAACGGATCGACATCCACCAATTCTAACGGAGGTTTCCGAGTTGCGCGCCAGGCTCACTGGATCTTCAGCGGGACCCGGTCGCCGTCCGGCAACACGCGGATCTGCAGGTTGTCCGGCGGCGTGCCGGTGACGTAGTAGCAGGCCGTGCCCGAGGTGCTCAGGTTGAGCGTGACGCACAGCTTGTCGCCCTCCACCGACCACGTGCCGATCGCGTGCTCGCGCGCGTTGCTCGCCTCGAGTCGGTCGCGCTTGAACACGAAGCGGTTGTCGCGATAGGCCAGCGGATTGGCCGACGGGAACGTCCACGTCTGCCCGACCATCGTCTCGGGATTGAGATGGACGGCGACCAGCCCCCAGCCGGGACTGGAGGCGGTGACCGAGGGCGCGGCCACGGGCGGCGGCGCGGCGGTCGGCGCACGCGCGACAGCCGATGCCGCGGGCGCCGGCCCGATCGGCGCCGCGGGCTTGGCGTCGTGGCGGAAGATCGAGCAGCCGCCGGCGACGAGGCAGGCGACGGCGGCGGCAAGACGGAAGCGGGTGCGATCGGCGGACATGGCGACGCCCAGTCTAGCGCCCTGCCCCTGCCCGCTCGAGAACGAAAAGCGCGGCATCCGCCCGCCACTAAGGCAACGGCAACGCCTCGATCGACGACTGCCGCGTCAACGCCTCGAATTCCTCGGCGAGCCGCACGCTCTCCTCGGTCGCGCGGCGCCAAGCGGCCTCGCGCGCGTCGTGATCGTCGCCGAAGGCCTTGAAGTCGCTGCGGTCGGGGATCTTGGCACCGGGCAGCGTCGCCACCCACTCGGCGCTCGGCGACAGCAGCACCAGGTTGGCCAGTCGCTCGCTCGCGCGGTGGCGATGGCGCAGCGCCTTGTCGAGCCAGCCGGGCACCAGCGTCTTCTGGAAGTGCGGATAGAGCACGAGGCCTTCGGCGCCGGGGGCGTCTTCCTGGTTCGCGAGGGCAGCGTAGTCGAGATGCAGGTGGTAGTCGGTGATGCCGCCGTCCCAGTACGGGCCGGGCGGCGCGCCGGGAATCGAAGCAACCGCCTCGAGCCAGAACGGGATCGTGCAGCTGGCGAGGATGCTGCGCTCGAGGTTGGCGCCGGTGAGCTCGACGTGCCGGGTGCGGTAGTCGTGCGTGGGCACGGGCAGCTTGTCGCGCGGGTCGGAGAAGATCACGCGCTCGAGAAAACCGCCCATCGCGCGCCGCGACACCGCGTTCGACGCGAACGCGCCGAGATAGCCCAGCGGCGTGCGCAGGCGCCCGTCCCGCGCGAGCGCGCGCACGCCGCGGCTCGTGAACACGTGCAGGCGCAAGCGCGGATGCGACAGCACCTCGTGCTGGCGGCCGCCGAAGCGCTCGACCAGCTTGGCCTCGAACAGATCGCTGACGTGGCGCGGCTTCGGCGACTTTCCCGGCTCATGCTCGTAGCGCTGCGCGATGTAGTCGGCCGCAAGATCGGCCAGCGCGGCGTCCGCGTCGGGCAGGCAGGCGCTGGCCATGCGCCACGCGCCGATCGACGCGCCCAGCAGGTGCACCACCTGCTCGCTGCGCGGCAGCCACTGGCCGAAAAGGAAGCGATCCAGCGGGTTGAGGATCAGGCCCTTGGGTCCGCCAGCCGCCGCGGGGATCGCGCGGATGTCTCCGGGTTGCAGGCCGCGTTCGCGCAGGCGCTTCAGCGCGATTGGGCCGGCCAGGACCTGCAGGGCTTTCATGACCCGAACACGGGGCGAAAGCGCGCGGCCGCCGCGCTCGGCCGCTCCGGAGCAAGGCCGCGCGCCCCCTCGGGGGGCTGGCCGCGGCATTGCGCGGACCGGGGGCTC
>CAIMXF010000112.1 GCA_903845345.1 uncultured beta proteobacterium | reverse complement strand
GCACCTCGGCGATCAGCGAGCGCGGCACGATCACGCGCTCGTCCACGGTGAACGGCACGCCCTGCAGCCAGGCCTCGCCGGTGAGGTAGGCGGCCGGGCGCCGCGTGGCGATGCGCTCGCCGATCAAGGCGTCCAGCGTGGCGACCTCGGCGTCGGTGAGCGCGCGTTCGGCCGCGCCGTCGAGGTCGTCCAGCGGCAGCGCGAGGCGCCACAGCACCAGCCAGGCGGCCTCGTCGAACGCGTTGGTGGTGCCGTGCCCAAACGAAACGCCCGCCTCGTCGAGGCGGGCGCTTGCCCGGGTGAGATAGTCGTCGAGCTTCATGATGGCGATCCGGACGCCAACAGGCGCTCCATGGTGATGCGGTAGATGTTCTTCAGGCGCGGCACGGCCGCGACCGACACGTGTTCGTCGATCTTGTGGATGGTCGCGTTGACCGGCCCGAACTCGACCACCTGCGGGCAGATGCGCGAGATGAAGCGGCCATCGGACGTGCCGCCGGTGGTCGACAGCTCGGCCGAGACGGGCCCGCCGGCGTCGCCTTCGGTCTCGTCGCGGATCGCCTGCACCAGTGCGGCACTGAGCGTGCCCGGTCGCGTGAGGAAGGGCGATCCGCCCAGCGTCCAGGCGATGCGGTGCTCGACGCCATGGCGCTGCAGGATCTCGGCGACGCGGCGCTGAAGCTGTTCCGGCGTCGACTCCGTCGAGAAGCGGAAGTTGAAGTCGATCACCGCTTCGCCCGGGATGACGTTGGTCGCGCCGGTGCCCGCGTGGATGTTGGAGATCTGGAAGCTGGTCGGCGGGAAGTGGTCGTTGCCGGCGTCCCACCGCGTGGCCGCGAGTTCGGCGAGGGCCGGTGCGGCAACGTGGATCGGGTTGCGCGCGAGGTGCGGATAGGCGACGTGGCCCTGCACGCCGACGACCGTCAGCCTGGCCGACAGGCTGCCGCGGCGCCCGTTCTTGATCGTGTCGCCCAGCGTCTTCACGCAGGTGGGTTCGCCGACGATGCAGCAGTCGAGCGTCTCGCCGCGTGCCTGGAGCGCGTCGACCACGCGCACGGTGCCGTCGACCGACGGGCCTTCCTCGTCGCTGGTGAGCAGGAAGGCCAGGCGGCCGACGTGCCGCGGGTTCGCTTCGACGAATTCCTCGGCGGCGACGACCATCGCGGCCAGCGAGGTCTTCATGTCGGCGGTGCCGCGGCCGTACAGGTTGCCGTCACGGTAGGTCGGCACGAAAGGCGCGCTGCGCCACTGGTCGATCGGGCCGGTGGGCACGACGTCGGTGTGGCCGGCCAGCACCAGCGTCGGGCCCGGGCCCGCGCCCGTGCGCACGGCCCACAGGTTGTCGACACGGCAGCCGTCCGGACCGAACGGCAGGTGCTCGCAGACGAAGCCCAGCGGCTCCAGCCGTTGCGCGATCAGCGCCTGGCAACCCGCGTCGTCCGGCGTGACGGACGCACGGGCGATCAGTTGCTCGAGCAGGCGGAGCGTGGCATCCATCAGCCGTGCTTCGACCGGTGCAGGTGTTCGGTGCCGGCCAGCCGCTGGCGCGGCGCGACGGGCGGGGCCTCGGGCAGCACGTCGAGCGTGATCTCGGTGAACGACGGCGCGTCGGACTCCACCTTGACAGCCTGCACGCGCGAGACCGGCGCCATGTCGTTCTGCAGGCGCCACAGCAGGTTGGTGGGCGAATCGGCGCCGAGCAGGCCTTCTTCCTGCGTGACCAGGCCCAGGCCGATCAGGCGGGCGATGTCGGCCTCGAACATCTGCGAGCCCTCGGCCAGCGACTTGTCCATCGCCTCGCGCACGCCCTGGATGTCGCCGTTCTCGATCAGCTCGGAGATGAAGCGGCTGTTCAGCAGCACCTCGACGGCCGGCACGCGGCCGCCGGCGGTGGAGCGCATCAGCCGCTGCGAGACGATCGCCTTCAGTGCTGCCGCCAGGTCGCCCAGCAGCGCGGGACGCGCTTCCGGCGTGTAGAACGAGAGGATACGGCCAAGCGTATGCGAGCTGTTGTTGGCGTGCAGCGTGGCCAGCACCAGGTGGCCCGACAGCGCGTACGAGATCGCCATCGACATCGTCTCGCGATCGCGGATTTCGCCGATCATGATGCAGTCGGGCGCCTGGCGCAGCGCGTTCTTCAGCGCGATGTGCAGGGATGCGGTGTCGCGGCCGACTTCGCGCTGGTTGATGATCGAGCGCTTGTTGGAGAACAGGAATTCGATCGGATCCTCGATGGTGAGGATGTGGCCCGACAGCTGCGTGTTGCGCCACTCGATCATCGAGGCGAGCGACGTGCTCTTGCCGTTGCCGGTGGCCCCCACCATCAGCACCAGGCCGCGGCGCTCGAGCGCCAGCGACGCCAGCACCGGCGGCAGGTTCAGCGTGTCCATCGTCGGGATCTTGTGCGGGATGCAGCGGATCACTGCGGCGATCGACGCGCGCTGCTTGAACGCCGACAGCCGGAAGCTGCCCACCGCGCGGATGCCGATGCCCAGGTTCAGCTCGCCGGTCTGGTCGAGTTCCTCGAGCTGCACCGGCGTGAGCAGTTCGGCCAGCAGCGCGCGCGGCTGGCCGGGCGTGAGGATCTGGTCGGACACGGGCACCAGCTGCCCGTTGATCTTCAGCTGGATCGGCGAGTTGGCCGTCAGGTAGACATCCGATGCGCCCTTGTCGGCCATCAGATGCAGCACGCGTTCCATGTTTCCGCCGTCCATCGAGCGTCTCCTGGTGGCGCCGGGTCGGGCGCGGGGTTCAAGTGCGTGCCGCGGGAATGCGGCGGGGAACTGTCAGAGTGTCTATCGGCTGGCGCAGCGCGGCGTCAAGCGCGCAGCAGCTCGTTGATGCTGGTCTTCGCGCGCGTCTCGGCGGTCACGCGCTTGACGATGACCGCGCAGTACAGGCTGTGCGAGCCGTCGGCCGCCGGCAGCGAGCCGCTGACCACCACCGAGCCCGCGGGGATGCGGCCGTACGTGACCGCGCCGGTGGCGCGATCGTAGATCCGGGTGCTTTGCGAGATGTAGACGCCCATCGAGATGACGGAGCCTTCCTCGACGATCACGCCCTCGACGATCTCGGAACGCGCGCCGACGAAGCAGTTGTCCTCGATGATGGTCGGGTTGGCCTGCAGCGGCTCCAGCACGCCGCCGATGCCCACGCCGCCGGACAGGTGCACGTTCTTGCCGATCTGCGCGCACGAGCCCACCGTCACCCAGGTGTCGACCATCGTGCCTTCGTCGACGTAGGCGCCGATGATGAAGTACGACGGCATCAGCACCGCGTTGCGGCCGATGAAGCAGCCGTGGCGGGCGACCGCCGGCGGCACGATGCGCACGCCGGTGGCGCGCAGCTCGGCCTCGT
>CAIMXF010000111.1 GCA_903845345.1 uncultured beta proteobacterium | reverse complement strand
TGGATCGCCCAGTCGACCACCTTGCACGACATGTTGGGCGCGACCACCTTGATCATCGCGATCTCGGAGCGCGCGTCCTTGTTGCCGACGGTGTCCATCTTGTGCGCGGCGTTGAGCGTGAGCAGCCGTGCCTGGTCGATCATGCAGCGCGACTCGGCGATGCGCTCGTGCCAGATCGACTGCTCGGACAAGGCCTTGCCGAACGCGACGCGCACCGCGAGCCGGTCGATCATCGATTCGAGCGCGCGCTCGGCCGCGCCGATCGAGCGCATGCAGTGATGGATGCGGCCCGGCCCGAGGCGGCCCTGCGCGATCTCGAAGCCGCGGCCTTCGCCGAGCAGGATGCTGGAGACGGGCACGCGCACGTTCTCGAGCGTCACCTCCATGTGGCCGTGCGGCGCGTCGTCGTAGCCGAACACCGTCAACGGACGCACCACGGTCACGCCCGGCGCGTCGCGCGGCACCAGCACCATCGACTGCTGCGCGTGGCGCGGCGCCTCGGTGTCGGTCTTGCCCATCACGATGAAGATCGCGCAGCGCGGATTGCCCGCGCCGGAGCTGTACCACTTGCGGCCGTTGATCACGTATTCGTCGCCTTCGCGGCGGATCGTGCACTGGATGTTGGTGGCGTCGGAGGACGCGACCGCCGGCTCGGTCATCAGGAACGCTGACCGGATCTCGCCGGCCAGCAGCGGCTTGAGCCAGCGCTGCTTCTGCGCATCGGTGGCGTAGCGCTCCAGCGTCTCCATGTTGCCGGTGTCCGGGGCCGAGCAGTTGAACACCTCGCCCGACCACATCACGCGGCCCATCTGTTCGCACAGCGGCGCGTAGTCGAGGTTGGAGATGCCGCCCTGCCCTTCATACGGATGCGGCAGGAACAGGTTCCACAGTCCCTCGCGCTGCGCGATGGGCTTCAACTCGTCGATGACCTTCGACGGGATCCACGCGTTGCCGGCACGCCGGTTCGCGTCGATCTCGCGCAGGTAGCGTTCCTCGTTCGGATAGATGTGCTGGTCGAAGAACGCGGTCAGCCGTTGCAGCAGGTCGCGCGTCTTCGTCGAGTAGTCGCCAATCATCGGTGTCTCCTAGCGGAATCGGGTCGCCGTATTGAATCATCGCGTCGGGTGGAGTGTCCGTCCCGCACGAGACACCGGCAGGGTCAGGCGCGCGGCGGGGCGTCCCTGCCCGAGGCGATCGCCAGGCAACCGACACCCGCCACGATGAGCGCCGCCCCCAGCACCTGCCACCCGCCGACGTGCTCGCCGAAGACCCACTGCGATGCGATCAGCACGGTGACGATGTCCAGGTTGGAGACGGCGAACGCCGGCCCGATCGGCGCGTGCCGCAGCAACGCCATCCAGACGATGAATCCGCTCACGAAGCCGGCGATCGCGCCGTAGAGCGCAGGCTGGTGCAGCAGCCGCGACAACCACGCGACGTCGAACGCCAGCGGCAACGCGCCCGTGCTCGCCGCCTTGAGCGCGAGCTGCGCCGCCGAGTTGAAGACCAGCAGCAACAGGAAGCCGGCCAGCAGCGCACGACGGCTCATCACGCCACCGCCACGATCGCCACGCCCAGCGAGATCACCGCGACCCCCGCCAGCCGCAACCACGAGCCGGGCTCGTGGAACAGCACGCGACCCGCGGCGTAGATGACGACGATCTGGATCGCGGCCAGCAGCATGCCCTGCGACAGCGGCACCGCCGACAGGAAGGCGATCCACAGCACGAAGTGCAGCAGGAAGCTGCAGATGCCCGCCCAGATCCACGGACGGCGCAGCATCCGCAGCCAGCCGGCCAGCAGGCCGTCGCTCGCGGGGCCGATCGCGGCGGCCTTGAACGACAGCTGCCCGACGCTGGCCGCCACCACGATCAGCACCCACAGCACGAGCGACGACTGACCCAGGTGCGACATCGGCTCAGGCCTTCGTCTCGGCGCTGCCCGCCGCCCGCTGGTGCGCGGTGCCGGCGCGTCCGGCGGCCAGGCCGGTGGCCGTGTTGATCAGCGCCAGGTGCGAGAACGCCTGCGGGAAGTTGCCGAGCTGGCGCTTGGCGACCGGGTCGTATTCCTCGGCCAGCAGGCCGACGTCGTTGCGGTACGCGAGCAACCGGTCGAACAGGGCCTGCGCCTCGTCGATGCGGCCCTGCAGCACGTAGTTGTCGGCCAGCCAGAACGTGCAGGCGAGGAAGGCGCCCTCGCCGGGCGGCAGGCCGTCCGTCGAATCGCCGGTGTCGTAGCGCAGCACCAGGCCGTCGCGCAGCAGGCCCTTCTCGATGGCGGCGAGCGTGCCGCGGATGCGTGCGTCCTCGGGCGGCAGGAAGCCGACGAGGGCGATCAGCAGCAGGCTCGCGTCGAGCGCGCTCGAGCCGTAGGACTGCACGAAGGAATTCTGCTGCGGGTCGAAGCCGCGCTCGCAGACCTGCGCGTGGATCGCGTCGCGCACCTCGCGCCAGTGTTCGACCGGACCGTCGAGCCCGAACTCGGTGGCCGAGCGCACCGCGCGGTCGAACGCGACCCAGGCCATCACCTTCGAGTGCGTGAAGTGGCGGCGGCCGCCGCGCACTTCCCAGATGCCGTCGTCCGGCGCGTTCCAGATCTTCTCGAGATGGCCGACCATCGCGCATTCGACGGACCAGCTGCGCTCGTCGTACGCGAGGCCGGCCTGGCGCGCGACGTACAGCGCGTCCAGCACCTCGCCGTAGACGTCGAGCTGCACCTGCCCCGCGGCGGCGTTGCCCACGCGCACCGGCGCCGAGTTCTCGTAGCCGGGCAGCCAGGGCACCTCGTATTCGTCGAGCCGGCGTTCGCCGGCCACGCCGTACATGATCTGCAGGTCGTCCGGGCTGCCCGCCACCGCGCGCACCAGCCACGCGCGCCAGGCCTCGGCCTCGTCGACGAAGCCCAGCCCGAGCAGCGCGTAGAGCGTGAACGTGGCGTCGCGCAGCCAGCAGAAGCGGTAGTCCCAGTTGCGCGTGCCGCCGATCTTCTCGGGCAGCGATGTCGTGGCCGCCGCGACGATGCCGCCGGTCTCCCAGTGCGCCAGCGCCTTCAGCGTGACCAGCGAGCGCCGCACCGCCTCGGACACGTGGTCGCCCTCCGGCAGCCTCGACGACCATGCGTCCCACTGCGCCTCGACCTGCGTCAACGCCGCGGCCGCGTCCGGCGCCGGCAGGTCGTCGCGCCATGAGGGTTGCCAGGTCAGCGAGAACGCCACCTCGTCGCCCTCGCCCACCTCGAAGTCGCCGACACTGCGCAGGTCCTCGCCGCGCAGTTCGACGGCCGTGGCCAGCGTGAGGCGGTCGGGGCCGGCCGTGAAGTGAAGCCGGCCGTCTTCCTGGCGCGAGACCCAGGGCACGGCCGCGCCGTAGTCGAAGCGCACCACCAGTTCGGTGCGCATCGCCACGCGCCCGCGCACGCCGCGCACGATGCGCATCAGGTCGGAACCGCCGGTGCGCCGGGCCATGAAGTCGATCACGGCGACTTCGCCGTCGGCGGTCGAGAAGCGCGTCTCGAGCACCGTCGAGCCGTCGCGATACGCGCGCCGGACGTCGACCCTGGCATCCGCCGGCGCGACCTGCCAGCGGCCGTGCCCGGGCGCGCCGAGCAACGCGGCGAAGCAGGCGGGACTGTCGAAGCGCGGCATGCCCATCCAGTCGATGGAGCCGTCGCGCCCGACCAGCGCGACGGTCTCCTGGTTGCCGATCAGGGCGTAGTCTTCGATGCGGCTGGGCATGCGGGTTCCGGGTCTCGTGGAGGATCGACTCGACGGTGGGCAACCGGCGGGCCGGGCGGGAAAACATGACAGGTTCGCATGCCGACGCTGGCGATCGTCGCCGAATGCGACCCGCCGTGCAACGAGGGCGGGGCCGGCGTGGCGGTCGACTGCCAGCGCCACGACGGCATGCTGCATCCGTTCTTCACGCTGG
>CAIMXF010000110.1 GCA_903845345.1 uncultured beta proteobacterium | reverse complement strand
TCGGTCCGGCCGGTCGTCATGGGTCTTGGGAAATACGGCCAGCACCCGTTGCCCCGCGTGAATCGCCGTGATGACTTCGGAAGCCGCGGCTCGCATCGCGCCGCTGACCTCGAGATTCGACTTCTCGTTGACTTCGGCCCAGAGAACGTCCGCGACCTGGCCTGTGCCATCCAGCCGGATTCCCGAGACCGCGAAGACCCTGGCGATCTCTTTCGACTGAATGCGTTCGTGCGTTCCTTTGGCGGTCATGATGCTTTTCCTTCGAGGAGGGGGTCGCTGCAATAGAGATGTCCGCGCGTCAAAGGCAGGATGGGCAGGGCGGACGTGCGTTTGCTCGCCAGCAATTGGTACACCCCGATTTCGCCAGATTCGAATTCGAGCGCACAGGCAGCCATGTAGAGGCGCCAGCACCGGTAGGTCGACTCTTCGACGTGTTCCAGGGCGTTGTCGTGGTGTCGTTCGAGGCTTTCCACCCAGCGCCTGAGCGTCAACGCATAGTGCGGACGCAGCGATTCCACATCCGCAATCTCGAAGCCGCTGCGCTCCATGCCGCGCAGGATGTTGCTGACCGTGTCGAGTTGGCCATCCGGAAAGATGTAGCGATTGATGAATTCGGTGGAGAGCGTATTGTTCCAGCCTTCGACATCGTGGGTGATGCCGTGGTTGAGAAACAATCCCTGCGGCTTGCGCAAGCGGCGAACGGTGCCGAAGTACAGCGGCAGGTTCTTCAGGCCGACATGCTCGAACATGCCGACGCTGGCGACCTTGTCGTAGAGCGACTCGCCCTGAAGGTCGCGGTAGTCCAGCAATTCCACCGTGACGCGATCTTGAAGCCCTGCCTGGGCAATGCGCTCGCGTGCAAGAGCCAGCTGTTCCTGACTCAGCGTGACCCCGTGGGCCACCACGCCAAAGTGCGTTGCTGCATGGATCAACAGCGCGCCCCAACCGCAGCCGATGTCCAGGAATCTCTCGCCGGGCTGCAGCACGAGCTTGCGGCAGATGTGATCGAGCTTGGCGAACTGGGCGGAGGCGAGGTCGGTGTCGGGCGTCTCGAAGTAGGCGCAGGAGTACACCATCGCCGGGTCCAGCCAGAGCGCATAGAAGGCATTGGAGACGTCGTAGTGGAAATGGATCGCGTCCCGGTTCTCGTTCCTGGAGTGCGCCGTGACCGACAGGCTCTGCGATGGCGAGACGCTGTCGACGGCTTTCGGCCACGCCTTCTTCAGGGCCTGAAGACGGAGGGCCGGCAGCAACACCGCCAACCGGTCTCGCCAGGACAACTTGATCGTGTCGAGATGATCCTTGAGCCCGAGTGCTGCGAAGAAGTCGCCCTCGATGTCGACGTCACCTCGAAAATAGGCCTCGGCGAACCGCAGCCGGTCGAACCCCAGCACCATGGCTGCGATGGCTCCGGGATTTCGAATGACCAGCGTGAAGGGCGGTGGGCCTTCATGCGGTGCGACGCGGCCCAGTCGCAGGGGATCGCCGTTCCAAAGTTGCATCGCCAGATTGCCCTCGAACTTGCTGAACAGCCTCTTCAAGAGGCTTGCAGCCGCTGCCAGGCCACGGTCCGGACTGAATGTCGAGAGGCTGAACTCATGCGGAACGGCTCCTCCGACCGCGGCCTTTCCGTTGGCCGCGCTCGCCGAGGGTGCCAGTCGTGCGGACTGCGTCGAATCGCTCATTGAGAGTTCCCCAAAACCTTCAGCCTAGAGAGCCGAGGAAGGGGTGTCGGTGCGCTGACGAACACATGGCACGGCTGGCGGAGTTACGTTTCTGCGGGCAACGGGTGGTCGCCGGAGATGGCCGCCGTCAATGCATCGTCGACGTCCTTGAGCCAGACGAACTCCAACTGCGCACGCGCATCTTCCGGAATGTCATCGAGGTCACGCTCGTTGCGCGCGGGCAGCATGACCGTCTTGACGCCGGCACGCAACGCGGCGAGCACCTTTTCCTTGACGCCGCCGATGGGCATCACCAGTCCTCGGAGGCTGATCTCGCCCGTCATGGCGACGTCGCTTCGCACGGGCCGCCCCGTCAGCAGCGATGTCAGCGCAACGAACATCGCGACCCCGGCGCTCGGCCCGTCCTTGGGCGTCGCACCGGCGGGAACGTGGACATGAATGTCAGACTTCTCGAAAATCCCCGGCGCAATGCCCAGCGTCGTCGCACGGGCCTTCACGAGCGACATCGCCGCTTGAGCGCTTTCCTTCATCACATCGCCAAGCTGCCCGGTGAGGATCAGGCGACCGGTTCCCGGTGCCTTCGAGGCCTCGATGAACAGGATGTCGCCGCCCACCGGCGTCCACGCGAGGCCCGTCGCAACGCCCGGTGTATCGCTGCCCATCGCCATCTCCGCCTCGTACTTCTTGCGGCCGAGGCTGTCGTGCAGATCCTGGACATCGATTGCGACGCACTTGACGCTGCCTTCTGCGATGCGGACCGCAATGCTGCGGAACACGCTGCCGATTTCGCGTTCCAGATTTCGCACGCCAGCCTCTCGCGTGTAGTCCTCGATGATCGCGACCAACGCCGCGTCGCTGATCTCGCATTGCGCCGCATCGAGTCCGGTGGCCGACAGCTGGCGGGCGACTAGATAGCGGCGCGCGATCTGCAGCTTCTCGTGCGTCGTGTAGCCGGGCAACTGGATGATCTCCATCCGGTCGCGCAGCGGTCCCGGGATCGTGTCGAGGACGTTGGCCGTGCACAGGAACATCACCAGCGACAGGTCGAAGGGCACCGCGAGGTAGGTGTCCCGAAACGTCGAGTTCTGTTCCGGGTCGAGCGCCTCGAGCAATGCCGAGGAAGGGTCGCCGTGAAAGCCGCCGGCACCGAGCTTGTCCACTTCGTCAAGCATCATCACGCAGGTCCGCGTGCCTGCCTTGCGCAAGCCCTGCACGATGTTGCCCGGCAGGGCGCCGACGTAAGTGCGGCGATGCCCGCGGATCTCGGCTTCGTCATGAACACCGCCCAGGCTCACGCGCACGAACTCGCGGGCCGTGGCCTTGGCGATGCTTTGTCCCAGCGACGTCTTGCCGACGCCGGGCGGCCCCACGAAGCAGAGGATGGGGCTCCTGCCCGCCGGGTTGAGCTTGCGCACCGCGAGGTATTCGAGGATGCGCTTCTTCACCTTCTCGAGGCCGAAGTGATCCTGGTCGAGAATGCGCCGGGCCTCCCTGATGTCGATGGGCGGTTCGGGCTCCGCAGCCCACGGCAATTCCGTCAGCCAGTCGAGATAGGTGCGAACGACCGACGCCTCGCCAGCGCTGTCGTTCATGCGCCCGAGGCGCTTGAGTTCCTTCTGCGCGATCTTGGTGACGTCCGCCGGCATTCGAGAAGCGACGATGGCCTTGTCGAACTCTTCGATTTCGGCGGAACTCTCGTCGCCTTCTCCCAGTTCGTGCTGGATGACGCGCATCTGTTCGTGCAGCAGATGCTTGCGGTTGAGTTCTCCGAT
>CAIMXF010000109.1 GCA_903845345.1 uncultured beta proteobacterium | reverse complement strand
GTGCCACTGGGTGTCTTCGATGCTCTCGCCGCTGGCCTTGTCCTTGCGGCGGCTGGACGTGGCGACCGAGACGTTGCAGATGGCGGTGCCGCTGGGCGTGTAGCGAACTTCCGGGTCGCGCCCGCAGTTGCCGATGAGGATGACTTTGTTGACTGACGCCATGTGCGTGCTCCAGAAACTTGGGGGACGGCTCCCCCGTGGCCGGCCGCCAGGACTGGCGGCTACAGGATTTCCTGGCCTCGCAGCGCCCGCACGGGCCGGAACGACTTTCCGAGGCCGGAAGGTGAGGCTCGATTATGCCGGGGCGGCCGGGGCGACGCCTCGGGCAAAACCTGCGATTGGGCGCCCGTTCGGCGCGGGCCGGTATCCTTCGCGCTGAGTCAACCCGAGTTCGCCATGCCCATCGTCGCCGTCTACAAGTTCCGCGCCACCTTCCGCTCCACCCCGACCGTCCAGCACGCGCTGCCGCGCGACGGCCTGTCGCGCGAGGGGCTGCTGCTGCTGCGCCAGGACACGGACGCGCGCTCGGACGTCGCCGCGATCGCGGCCTGCGCAAGCTTCGGCGCCCACGACGCCGCGATCGAGCGCTTCGCCTTGGTCGATCCGGCCGTGCTCGACAGGCCGCAGAACCGCGAGATGGCCTCGCAGTATGCGTACGCGCTGCAGACCGGCAGCGCGATGACCTACTACGAGAACAGCGCACCGCCGTCCGAGGAGCCGCTCGTCACCAGCGCCGGGTTCCGGCCGGCAACGCCGCGGCGCTGAGCGCGCCGGGGCGCGGTCAGGGCTCGCCGTCCCAGTAGTCGAGGTCGGTGTCGAGGCGGTTCATGCGCGCAAAGCCGAAGTCGTCGCCCGCGACACGGGTGTTCGTCAGCACCTTGCCGGAATCCGGGTACTCGACCACCTCGGGCGTGTCCCTGGTGCCGATCGACAGGTACTTCAGCGGCGCGTCGGAGGTGTTGATCATCTGGTGCGGATAGTCCGGCCCGGGCGGCACGAACACGACGTCGCCCGGCCCGACGGCCAGCATCTCGCCGGCCACGCGCATCGTGCCGTGGCCTTCGAGCACGATGAACATCTCCTCCTGCGCATGGTGCAGGTGGTACGGGCAGCCGCGCTTGCCGGGCGCCAGCACGTCGATGCTCGCGCCGAGCTTGAGCGCCGCGGTGCCGCGCGCGAGGCGGGCGCCCATGCCGTCGTACAGCGGCTCGCGCACGTCGTGCGTCCGCGGGGCGTCGTTGAAGTTGCGGATGAGCTTGGCGCGGAGTTCTTCGGCTCGGGTCGTCATCGGGTCTGTGCTCCGGTTCAGGGTCGTGCAAGCCATTCTGCGATACACACCTTTACCCTGCCCGACGACCGGTGCTATCAACCGCCGGGCCTCGTCGGCCGTTGATCAGGAAAGACATCCCCATCGAATGACTCCCTCCCACTCCGACCATGCCGCGCGCGAACGCGCCGCAGCGCTGGCGTGCGCGAGCGCGCTCGTCGCGGCCGCGCTGGCCGGCTGCGGAACGCCGCCCGCCGGCACCAAGGCGCCCGAGCTGGGCCCGGCGCCGTCCATCGTGCTGCCCGACACGCACCAGGAAGCCGACGCCATGCGCGTGAGCACGCTCGACGCGCAGCGCGTCGACCGCGCCACCTTCGGCGTCGACGCCACCGTGCTGCAGCAGGTCGGCCGCCTCGGCTACGCGCGCTGGGTCGACGAGCAGCTTCACCCCAAGCCTTTCACGCTGCCGCCGTCCGTCAACGACCGCATCCTCGCGATGAAGATCACGCGCGAGCCCCTGCCGGCGCGCTTGCGCGAGGAGGTCGCGGTGCAGAAGGCGGCCAACGCCGTCGTCGACGACGAGCAGAAGAAGGCGGCGCAGCAGTCGTACCAGAAGGGACTGAACGTGCAGGCCAACGAGGCCGCGCAACGCTGGCTGCTGCTGGCCGCCAACTCGCCCGACCAGGTGCAGGAACGCCTGGTGTGGTTCTGGCTGAACCACTTCAGCATCGCCCAGAGCAAGGCCAACCTGCGCGTGTTCGCGGGCGACTACGAGGCCACGCTGCGCACGCACGCACTGGGCAGGTTCCGCGACCTGCTCGAGGCCTCGGCCACGCATCCGGCCATGCTGCGCTACCTCGACAACGAGCGCAACGCCGCCGGCCAGATCAACGAGAACTACGCGCGCGAGCTGATGGAGCTGCACACGCTGGGCGTGGACGCCGGCTACACGCAGGCCGACGTGCAGGAGATGGCGCGCGTGCTCACCGGACTCGGCGTGCGCATCGACGCCGGCGACGCGAAGGTCAGGACGCCGCTGCAGGCGCAGTACGTGCACATCGGCGCGTTCGAGTTCAATCCGAACCGCCACGACCAGAGGCCCAAGCAGGTGCTCGGCCAGGCGGTGCAACCGGCGGGCATCGCCGAGGTGCACCAGATCCTCGACCGCCTGTCGCGCAACCCGGCCACGGCGCGCCACGTGAGCACGCAGCTCGCGCAGTACTTCCTGGGCGACGTGCCGCCGCCGGCGCTGGTCGACCGGATGGCCCAGCGCTGGCTGGCGACGGACGGGGACATCGCGCAGGTGATGAAGACGCTGCTGACCGCGCCCGAGTACGACGCGTCGCTCGGCAAGCACTTCAAGGATCCGTGGGAATACGTGGTGTCGGCCACGCGGCTGGCCTACGACGGCAACATCGTCGTCAACCCGCAGCCCATGCTCGACGCGCTGCGCCAGCTCAGCGAGCCGCCGTTCGGGCGCGAGACGCCGGACGGCTATCCGATGATCGAGGCCGCGTGGGCCAGCCCGGGCCAGATGACGATGCGCTTCGACATCGCCAAGAACCTCGTCGGCGGCAACGGGAACGGCAACGGCGGCCTGTTCAAGGTCGACGGACTGGCCCCGCCGGCGCCGCTGCCCAGGGCGCGCGTGGAGAGCGCGGCGTGGCTGCGCACGCAGGCGCCGCGCGAGTCCGAGGCGACTCGCCAGGCCTTGTTCGAGACGCTGCAGGCGCATCCCGGCGACTGGGCGTGGGTGGCGATCGTGTCGCCCGAATTCATGCGCAATTGATCGAGGAGCCCGCCATGCAACGACGCCATTTCCTTCACGCCAGCGCAGCCGCCGCGCTGGCCGGCGGCCTCACGCTCAACGCCACGCGCACCTGGGCGGCGCCCGCCGGGTCGGCGGTCGACAGCCGGCTGCTGGTCGTGTTCCTGCGCGGCGCGTACGACGCCTGCAACGTGCTGATCCCGCAGACCTCGTTCTACGCCGAGTCGCGCCCCAACATCGCGATCGCGCGGCCCGGCACGGGCGGCAACGCGGCGCTCGCGCTGAACGCGGACTGGGCGCTGATGCCGTCGCTGCAGGCCACGCTGTACCCGCGCATCCAGGCCGGCGAGGTGGCGTTCATTCCATTCGCGGGCATCGGCGACCTGTCGCGCAGCCACTTCGAGACGCAGGATCGCGTCGAGCTCGGGCTGCCGCTGCCGGGCGACGCGCTCGCGCCGGGAACGCCGCGTCCCGATACCACCCAGGGTTTCCTCAACCGTCTCGCGCAGGAGCTGGGCACGCGCCTCGATTCCGACCAGCGCGTGATGTCCTTCACCGACCGCCTGCCCACCGTGCTGCAGGGGCGGCGCATGGTGCCCAACACCAATCTCGGTCGCACCCGCAAGCCCGGCACCGACACGCGCCAGGCCGCGCTGCTGGAAAGGATGTACGCAGGCACCACGCTCGAGAAGGGCGTCGCCGAAGGCCTGGACACGCAGAGGCAGGTCGCGCAGCAGATGGCCGACGAGATGCAGCAGGCCGGCCGCAACGCGATCACGCCCAAGGGCTTCGACCTCGAGGCCACGCGCATCGCGCGCCTGATGCGCGACCAGGTGCGCATCGGCTTCGTCGACGTCGGCGGCTGGGACACCCACGTCGGCCAGGGCAACGCCACCGGCGCGCTGGCCGGCCGCATCGGCGACCTCAGCCGCGGCCTCGACACCTTCGCCCGCGAGATGGGCCCGGCGTGGAAGGACACGGTCGTCGTCGTGATCAGCGAGTTCGGCCGCACCTTCAAGGAAAACGGCAACCGCGGCACCGACCACGGCCACGGCACGGCCTACTGGGTGATGGGCGGCGGCGTGAAGGGCGGCGTGCGTGGCGAGCAGGTGGCGCTCACCGGGCCGGCCGCGCTGAACCAGGGGCGCGACTGGCCGGTGCTCAACGAATACCGTGGCGTGTTCGGCGGCCTGTTCCAGCGCCTGTACGGGCTGGACGCGCAGGCGCTGCAGCGCGTGTTCCCGGGCGGCGAGCCGCGCGACCTCGGGCTCGTTTAGCGCCGGGCGTTCTCGCGGTCGCGTGTGGCGCGGCGTTTGCTGAACGCGTGCCGGTACGTGTCTTGCCGATGGTTTGCTTCGAACCATCGCGCAGCTCGTCCTCATTGCGCTGTTCTCGCACCGAACCCCCACCAGGAGTCGAACATCATGGCCACCACTGCAAGCCGCAAGACCCGCCAATCCCCCGCGAAGCGGGCGACGAGCGCCGTCGCCAGCACGTCCGCGCCCCGCGCTTCGCGCGCTCCCAAGGCGCCCGCCGCCCAGGAAGCGACCGCGCTGCTGAAGGCCGACCACCGGCGCGTCGCCGACCTCTTCGACCAGTACGAGAAGACGCGTTCGACCGCGAAGAAGAAGACGCTCGTCGACGACATCTGCAAGGAACTGGGCATCCACGCCAAGGCCGAGGAAGAGATCTTCTATCCGGCCGTGAAGGCCGCGCTGAAGGACAAGGAACTGGTTCCCGAGGCGACCGTCGAGCACGCCACGATGAAGGAACTGATGGCCCAGGTCGAAGGCCGGATGCCGGACGGCGAGATGTTCGACGCGAAGATCAAGGTGCTGTCCGAGTACGTGAAGCATCACGTCAAGGAAGAGGAGACCGAGATGTTTCCCAAGGCACGCAAGACCAGGCTCGACATGAAGGCGCTGGGCGCGCAGATCGCGGCGCGCAAGGACGAGCTGAAGGCGTCGTGGCCGCTGTCGGAAGACAAGCCGGGCCTCCTGAGTCGCGTCGTCGAGGCGATCTCCTGAGCGACCGGCCGGCGCCCTGCCGGGCTTGACGCCGGCGACCGAGCCGGCGGCGTCGTTCCCGCGCTCAGTCGGACCGACGTCGCGCGTGCGCGATGACGCGCGTCGCGGTGCGGGCCGCCGCGCATGGCGACGCCGCGCGCGCCTCGGCCTGCGCCTCGTCGAGCTGGCGCAACGCGAGCCTGGACTCCTCGGTCAGGCGAGCGACGGCCAGCGCCGTCGATTGCACGAGCGCCGCGCTTTCGCGCAGCGCCCTCTCGTCATTCATCGAGCAAGCCGGCGTTGCCGGCCAGGGCCAGCCTTCGGGGCGAAGGCGCGGGGCTTCGGGCGTCATGCAGCGCGCTCCTGGCCGGCCGCCGACGTGGCGCGAGCCATGGCTGCCAGCGCGATGTCGGCGGCGGTCGCGTCGCGCTCGATCGCGCCGTCCGTGCGTGCGGCAACGGCGGACTCGCGCATGAGATCGCCCGCGGCCCGGGCGACCTGGGCGAGCAGCTCGGCGTCGCGCGCGATGGCGGCATCGGCGCCCTCGCCGCGCGCGTCCACCAGCGAACACATCAGGCACCAAGGCTGGCCGTCGGGCCCGGGGACCGCGGCCGTGGACAACGCCACCGCCAGCGAGCCGCCGTCGTGCAGCGCGAGCTCGAACCGGTGCGTGGCCCCGCGCCCGACGTCGACGGGCGCGGCGCCGGCGAGGCTGCCCAGACGCCGCCCGAGCAACGCCGCCGCGTCGAGCCCGACCAGCGTCGCGAAGGCCTCGTTGGCGAACAGGATGGGCGCGCCAGGGACGTGCGCATCCGCGATCGCCAGCGGCGTCTTCGCGAGGCGCGTCGCCGTGATCACGGCGGAGGCCGGACAGGCGTCCGGCGACGATGGAGCGGTGGAGTGAAGCATGGCGGGACGGGCGTTTCGCGCCGGATCGGCGCCCTTCATCCATGGCATGTCGCGATCCCGGGCGAGTGCGCCGTCGCCGGGTGCCGGCTTCCCGATTGCCTGTTCGTCGCCATGAACACGTTGACGACAACCACCCGCGCCTTGGCCGGTCTCAAGCAGGGCTTCATCGCCCGATTCAAGGCTTTCGTCGGCAGCCCCGCGTTTCCGTGCGTCGGCGCCAAGTCCGCGATGAACCGCGGCCGCATGGCGTTCGGCTTGTACGACTCGCTCGCCGACGAGGACGACGCGGCCGCGCTGTGCGAACAGCTGGCCGAGTTCTCGCGCCAGTTCCCCGAACCGGGCGTGGATCCGGTCTCGTTCGTCGCGATGTTCCGCGAGCCGGTGGCCAACGAGGACGAGTTCCATAGCCGCCTGTGGACGCACCTGCAGGCCATGCACGACCTCGACCCGGCCAACCATGCGTGGGACCCCGCGGTGAGCTCGGACGTCGAAGACCCGCGGTTCTCCTTCAGCATCGCGTCGCGGGCGTTCTTCGTGGTGGGCCTGCATCCGCGGTCGTCGCGCCTGGCGCGCCGGGCGCCCTTCCCGTGCCTGGTCTTCAACTTCCACGACCAGTTCGAGGCGATGCGCGACGACGGCAGGTACGACAGGCTGCAGGCCGCGATCCGCGCGCGCGACGTCGCGCTGCAGGGCGCGATCAACCCGGTGCTGGCGCGCTTCGGCCAGGCGTCGGAGGCGCATCAATATTCCGGCCGGGCGCAGGCCGATCCGGGCGGCGTCGCGTTCGCGGCGAGGCGCGCCTGATGGCCGGGCCGGGCCATTGCCGCACGCGCATCGCGCCGCAATCGGGCGCAGGCTTTCGGCTGCGCAAGGGTGAGGTGCTGCGGGTCGTCGATCCCGACGGCGAACAGGTGTCGGACCTGTTCGCGTTCCGCGACGGCGAACCGGCCTGCAGCCTGTCGTCCGGGCGCACGATCGACTACGCCGGCAAGATCTACCTGACGACGGGCGACGTGCTGTGGTCCAACGACAGCCGCCCGATGTTCACGATCATCGCCGACGACGTCGGCCGGCACGACTTCCTGCTCACGCCGTGCAGCCAGGAGATGTTCGAGATCCTCTACCGGCACCGAGGCCATCACCCGAGCTGCCTGGAGAACCTGCTCGACGCGTTCGCGCCCTACGGCATCCGGCCCGAGCAGATCTCCACGACCTTCAACATCTTCATGCGGGTGGACGTCGCGCCCGACGGGGCCGTCGCGGTCAAGCCGCCGTTGTCGAAGGCCGGCGACCGGATCGAGTTGCGTGCCGAGATGGACCTGGTCTGCGCCTTGACGGCCTGCTCCGCGGAAGGCTCCAACAACGGCACGTTCAAGCCGATCGATTTCGAGATCCTCCGCGCGGGCGCGGCGTGACGGGCGCACGCGCACCCATCGTCGCGGCGCTGGTCGAGTGGATCGACCAACGTCGGTGGTCGTCACGGCGGAGGGGGGCGCCGTGCTTCGCAACGGCGAGGCGATGGGCGACGTCCAGTCCGGCGGCTCGGACTTCGTGATGGTGTTCGAGGCCGGCTGCGCCGTTCGGCTCGAGGGTCGGCCGCAGCAGCCTGTCCGGCAGGGGAGCGCGATCGGCCGCATGAGCCGGCCGACCTGAGGCGGCCGGCCCGCTCGCGGGAATTTCGCGGGCGCGGCGCGGCGGTTCCGGCCGGAATCGGCGCTTTGGCGCTGATCCGGTCTGCCGGCGCCCTGTACCATGGAGGCCTTGTTCCCCGGCATCCGTCCGCCCCGCGCGGCCGCGACTGCCCGCACCGGCCCTTTCCGTGTCTGATTTCGACGACGACTACGACTTCGATTCCCTGCCGACCACGCGCCCCGCGGGGCCGGCGGCCCCAGAGGCCGTGCGCGTCGCGGCGGATCCGGCCCGGCGCCGCGGCGCGAACGACGCCGACCTGCACGGCATCCTGCAGCAGGTCTTCGGCTACAACGCCTTCCGCGGCGAACAGCACGACATCATCCAGACGGTGACCGCCGGCGACGACGCCATGGTGCTGATGCCCACCGGCGGCGGCAAGAGCCTGTGCTACCAGGTGCCGGCGATCGCGCGCCACCGCGCGGGGCTGGGCGTCACGCTGGTCATCAGCCCGCTGATCGCGCTGATGCACGACCAGGTCGGCGCGCTCGAGGAGCTGGGCGTGCACGCGGCCTACCTCAACTCGTCGCTGTCCGGCGAGGACGCGCAGCGCATCGAGCGCGAGATGATGAGCGGCCGTCTGGTGATGCTCTACGCCGCGCCGGAGCGCGTCACCAACCCGCGTTTCATGGCGATGCTCACCGCGCTCGACGAGCGCGGCCTGCTGAGCCTGGTGGCCATCGACGAGGCGCATTGCGTCAGCCAGTGGGGCCACGATTTCCGCGAGGACTACCTGCAGCTCGCGCAGCTGCACGAGCGCTTCCCGAACGTGCCGCGCGTGGCGCTCACCGCCACGGCCGACGACCACACGCGCGCCGACATGCGCGAGCGCCTCGCGCTCATCGGCGCGCGCGAGTTCATCTCCAGCTTCGACCGGCCCAACATCCGCTACGCGATCGTCGAGAAGGACGACGCGAAGAAGCAGCTGCTGCGCTTCCTGAACGACGAGCACGAGGGCGACGCCGGCATCGTCTACTGCCAGAGCCGCAAGAAAGTGGAAGAGACCGCCGCGTGGCTCACGTCCGAAGGCATCTCGGCGCTGCCCTACCACGCGGGCCTCGACGCCGACGTGCGCCGCCGCCACCAGGATCGCTTCCTGCGCGAGGACGGCCTCGTGATGTGCGCCACCATCGCGTTCGGCATGGGCATCGACAAGCCCGACGTGCGTTTCGTCGCCCACCTCGACCTGCCCAAGAACATCGAAGGCTACTACCAGGAGACGGGCCGCGCCGGCCGCGACGGCGAGCCGGCCGACGCCTGGATGGCCTACGGCCTGGCCGACGTCGTCAACCAGCGCCGCATGATCGACGAGAGCCCGGCCGGCGAGGAGTTCAAGAAGCTGCAGCGCGGCAAGCTCGACGCGCTGCTGACGCTCGCCGAGTCGCACGACTGCCGCCGCGTGCGGCTGCTGTCGTACTTCGGCGAGATGAGCTCGGCCTGCGGCAATTGCGACAACTGCCTCAACCCGCCGGCCACCTGGGACGCGACCGAGGCCGCGCGCATGGCGCTGTCGACCGTCTACCGCTTCCGCCAGCACTCGGGCCTGAGCTTCGGCGCCGGCCACCTGATCGACGTGCTGCGCGGCAAGGTCACCGACAAGACCACCCAGCATGGCCACGGCACGCTGTCGACGTTCGGCATCGGCGCGAAGTGGTCGGAGCAGCAGTGGCGCGGCGTCATCCGCCAGCTGCTGTCGCTGGGGCACCTGCGATCCGAAGGCGAATACACCACGCTGGTGCTGACCGACAGCGCGCGGGCCGTGCTGAAGGGCGAAGTCACGATCACGCTGCGCGAGCAGCGCGAGACGACCCGGGGCTCGGGCCGCACGCGGCGCACCAGCGGCAGCGGCAGCGGCAAGAGCCCGGCGGCCGCGGCGCTGCAGGCCGACATGGACGCCGATGCGAAGGCGCGCCTGGCCGCGCTGAAGGCGTGGCGCTCCGAGGTCGCGCGCGAGCACAACCTGCCGGCCTACATCGTGTTCAACGACGCCACGCTGGCGCAGATGGCGCTCACGGCGCCGTCCACCCTCGACGAGCTGGCGGGCATCAGCGGCGTCGGGGCGAAGAAGCTCGAGGCCTACGGGCGCGAGATCCTGCGGGTGCTCGAAGCTTGACCGCACTGCGCGCGACAGCCCTCGCGCCGTTCGTCCCGCTGCTGTTCGTCGTGCTCTGGAGCACCGGCTTCATCGGCGCCAAGCTGGGCCTGCCGGACTGCGAGCCGCTCACGCTGCTGAGCCTGCGCTACGCATCGGTGCTGGTGCTGATGGGCGCCGTCGCGCTCGCCACGCGCGCGCCCTGGCCCGCCACGCGTGCGCAGTGGCTGCACATCGGCGTGGCCGGGCTGCTGATCCACGCGGTCTATCTGGGCGGCGTCTTCACGGCGATCCGTCTGGGGTTGCCCGCGGGTGTCACGGCGCTGGTCGTCGGGCTGCAGCCGGTGCTGACCGCTCTGGGCGCCGGCCTGTTCCTGCACGAACGCGTGCGCGCGACGCAATGGGCCGGGCTCGCGCTGGGCCTCGCGGGCGTCGTGCTCGTCGTCGCGCACAAGGTCGCCGGCTCGGGCGGCCCGGCGGCCGCGAGGCTGCTGGTGCCGGCCGTCACCGCGCTCGTCGGCATCACCGCGGGCACGCTGTACCAGAAGCGCTTCTGCCCGAGCTTCGACCTGCGCACCGGCTCGGTCGTGCAGTTCCTGCCCTGCCTCGTCGTCACCGCGCTGGTGGCCTGGCGCACCGAGACGATGGTCGTGCACTGGACGCCCGCGTTCGTCTTCGCGCTGGGCTGGCTGGTGCTCGTGCTGTCGCTGGGCGCGGTGAGCCTGCTCAACGTGCTGATCCGCAGGGGCAGCGCCGTCAACGTCGCGAGCCTGTTCTACCTCACGCCGCCGGTCACCGCGCTGATCGCCTGGGCGATGTTCGGCGAGACGCTCACGGGCCTCGCGTTGGCGGGAATGGCGGTGACGGTGTTCGGGGTGTGGCTGGCACGCAAGTAGGCGTCGCGCCTTCCGCATTCAGGGCCGGCCGCGCAGCGCGGCGAGAACATCGTCCACCGCCGGTACCGACGCCAGCATCACCAGGATCGCCGCCAGCGGCACCGTGGCAACGTAGCCGGCATGGCGAAACGCCAGCGCGCCGACGAGGGCACCGATGGCGAAGGCGCCCGCCAGCATCGCCAGCCCGGCCAGCCGCGCCGGGTTCATGCGCACGGGCGCGAGCGTCGAGTCGGACGGCCCGTTCCAGTAAAGCATCTTGCCCAGTTCGATGCCGATGTCGGTGACGATGCCCGTGACGTGCGTGGTGCGGATCTCGCCATGCGACAGCTTGGTGATCAGGGCGTTCTGCAAGCCCATGATGAAGCACAGCAGCACCACCGTCAGCGGCACGAACAGGGCGGCCATGCCCGCGAGCCGCGCGCCGAGCAGGCCGAACAAGATCAGCAGCAGCGCCTCCAGCAGCAATGGCGCGGCGAACACGCTGCGCAGGGCACGACGGCGGCCGAAGTTGACCATCACGGCCGAACAGGCCGCGCCGGCCACGAACGCCGTCAACGCGACCAGGCCCGCCCCGACCACGTCGATGGAGCCGATCGCCAGGTTGTCGGCCATCGCGGAGACGATGCCCGTCATGTGCGACGTGTACTGGTGGACGGCGAGGAAGCCGCCCGCATTCATCGCGCCCGCGACGAAAGCCAGCGTCGTGCCGAGCAATCGATCGTCGGCGGCGCTGCGTTCGGCCCCGACGAGACGGCGTGCGAAGTTCAAGGGCATGGCCGACCCCCTTTCCGAAGGACGCAGCCCTGCAAAGCCTTCCTGCGCCGCGTCCATCCGCGCCGGACGGCCAGACGACGGATCAGTTCGAGTACGGGTCCCGCTCGTCCCGTGCCTTCAGCAGCTTCGGCGTGATCTCCACCGTGGTGACCGTGTCCGACACCCACACCGTGCCGTCCTGGATCGTGATCTGCCAGGCCATCGTGCGCGCCACCATCTTGCCCAGCGCCTGCGAGACGTCGGGGTCGATGGACCACACCTCCACCTTCGGCGCGCGATTCAGCTTGCCCACCAGCGCCGCCCACCAGATCGGCGTCGAGGCGATGTAGCTGTAGACGGTCACCTTCTCCGCGCGGCTGCTCGCCTTGGCGAGGCGACGGTCGTCGGGCTGGCCGACCTCGATCCAGTGGATCACCTGCCCGGTGAGGTCGACCTGCCAGAGGTCGGGCTCGTCGACGTCCCACAGGCTCTTGGCGAGCACCAGGTCGCCCTTCTCGCGGTCGGCCGGCACGTTCAGCGCGTAGGCCAGCACGCGCATCAGCATGCGCTCGTCGGTCTCCGACGGGTGGCGCGCGATCGTCAGCTCGTGGTCGCCGTAGATGTTGCGGTCCATGTCGGCGACTTGCAGCCGGACCTTGTGAATCGTTGCTTTGAGGGCCATGAGCCCATTGTCCCCCGCAAACGCCGACACCGCGCTCCGCGGCTGCGGAGCGAGCCGGGGCGTCTACAGCGATGCGTCCCCGCACAGCACCAGCGTGCGGCCGCCCATGTCGAACTGGATCGACACGGTGAAGCACATGCGCGAGCCCTGCAGCGTCATGTACGGGCGCGTCACCTGCGCGATGTTGGGCGAGGCCTCGGCGCCGCGGAAGTAGGCGCGGCGCGACCAGCGCGCCGCGCGCGTGTCGTGCAGCGGCGCGAAGCGCTCGACGTTCTCCAGCTGATGCTGCGACAACCCCGCGCGGAACGCGTTGGCCACCACCTGGCGGCCTTGCTTGTCCAGCAGGTAGCACATGTCCGCGCCCGGCTGCGACAGGAAGCGGGCGCAGGCGTCGTCCATGGTCGCCCCGCCGGCCAGCAGCACGCTGGCCAGCTCGATCGACTGCTTGTAGGGCGACATCTGTTCCTGCCACAGCCGGTCGTCGCTGGCCGACTGGCGGTCGAAGCGGTCCCAGGCCGCGTGCAGGGCGGGCAGGCCGGCGACCCCTGCGAGGGCCGGCGCGGGCCGGCCGAAGTGGTAGCCCTGCACGAAGTCCACGTCGCAGCGCAACGCGGTGTACGCACCCTCGTCGGTCTCGATGCCTTCCATCAGCACCAGGCACCCGCACTCGTGCAGCAGCGACACCATCTGCGCCGCGATGCGCCGCGCATGCGGGTCGACCTCGGCGCGCACGACCACGCTGCGGTCGAGCTTGACGATCTCGGGCCGCAGCCGGAACACGCGGTCGAAGTTGGAGTGGCCGGCGCCGAAGTCGTCGAGCGAGACCAGGCAGCCGAGCTCGCGCAGCTCGTCGATGCGGCGGTCGAAGTCGGCGTCGTCCGGCAGCGTCGACTCGAGCACCTCGATCACCACCTGGCCCGGGCGCAGCCCGTGCGCGGCCAGCGCGCCGGCGATCTCGCCGATACCCGGGCCGGCGCTGGCGGCGAGCGAGCGCGGATGCACGTTGAGGAACAGCCATTCGTCGGCGTCGCGACCCGCGTAGGCGGACAGGTGCTGCAGCAGCGCGGCGCGATCCAGGCTCACGCGGGCGTCGTCGCCCTCGAAGCTGGCGAACAGTTCCATGGGCGGCACCGGCACGCCGGTCGGCAGCGACGTCGCGCGCAGCAGCGCCTCGTGGCCGACGGCGCGGTGGTGGGTGAGGCTGTAGATCGGCTGGAAGTGCGAGGCGAGCCGGTAGCCCTGGTACGCGGTCGTGGCGGCCGAGCCCGTGCCGGCCGGCGTCGGCGGCGGCGCGTCAGGGGTCGGGTCGGTGGCGGCGGTCATGGACGGGGCAGTTGGCACGGCGAGTCGGTCACCCGGCGCTCTTGGCGCCGGATGCGGGGCAGGGTCGGGTCGGATCTCCTGGAAATCGCTCGCAAGAAACCGGCCCGCAGCCGCCCGAACCCTTCAGATCGGCCGCAGTGGCGCCAAGTTGAGCACAAGCGCCGCGCCGGCAGCGGCCAGGATGTCGCCCGACGTGCCAAATGTCGCTGCACTCGGCGCCGATGCAACGAAAGCGCTTTCCGGCGGCGGTCGTCAGTCCTGCATCCGCATCAGCGTGTTGATGTTCGCGGCCGACTCGAGCAGGCGCGGCAGCAGGCGCTTGCGCATCTGGTCGGGCGGGATGCGCTGATCCTGGGCGCTGACGTTGATCGCCGCCACCACGCGGCCCGCGCGGTTGACGATGGGCGCGGCCATCGACACCAGCCCTTCCTCGAGCTCGCCGTGCACCAGCGCGTGGCCGTCGCGGCGCACGGTGTCGAGCAAGGCCATCAACGCGTCGACGTCGGTCACGGTGCGCCCGGTGCGCGCCACCCGCGGCGCGCGCGCGAGACGCGCGCGCCGCTCCGTCTCCGGCAATCCGGCCAGCAGCACGCGGCCCATCGCCGTGCAGAAGGCCGGCAGGCGGCTGCCGGGGCCGAGACTGATCGCCATGATCTTCTTGGCCGGCACGCGCAGCACGTAGACGATGTCATCGCCGTCCAGCACCGCGGCCGAGGAAGACTCGTGGATGTCCTGCACCAGTTCCTCCATCACCGGCTGCGCGAGATGCCACACCGGCTGCGAGCTGAGGTAGGCGAAGCCCAGCTCCATCACGCGCGGCGTCAGGCGGAACAGCCGGCCCTCGGACTCGACGTAGCCCAGTTGCTGAAGCGTCAGCAGGATGCGCCGCGCGCCCGCGCGCGTGAGCCCGCTGCGCTCGGCCGCGCCGGTGAGCGTCTGCGCCGGCGCGTCGGCGCCGAAGCTGCGCAGCACCGCGAGGCCGCGGGAGAACGACTGCACGAAGGCGTCGCCGGGACGATGGGCGGCGGGCGGCGCCGGTTCGGCGGCCGGGGCGGGCGGTGGGTGGGACATGCGGCGATTCTCCCCCGGCGCCGACCTAGAATTCGACAGGCAGGTTCGCCATCGGACGACCCCTCAGGAACGCACCCATGACCGACGGTCTCTCGCCGCCCGCCCTACCCCGATTCCTCGGCGCGGATTGGCTGCTCGGCGCCGCGCAAGCGCAGCGCTGGATGTGGACGGAAGCCTTCTGCAAGTGGACGCGTCGTCCGCTGCCCAGCGCCCGCTACGCGCGCCGGCTCGGCGAAGGCCGGCGTTTCGCGCTGCAGCGCGGCTCATGGATGTCGGTGCTGGTGCCGATGGTCGTGTTCTCGCAGTTCGTCGACGTGCTCCTGTGCCAGGCGGCCTTGCAGATCGCCGTCACGGACGTGGTGCAGCGCTGGATGCTGCATGCGCTGCTGCTGTTCGTCTCGCTGTGGACGGTCGTGTGGGCCGTGTCGCTGCGCAGCGCGACGCGCCATGTCGACCACGTGCTGGACGCGTACGCGCTGACGTTGGCGGTCGGCTTCAGGCAGCTGTGCCGCATCCCGCTCGCGGCGATCGCCGGCGTGCAGGTGATCGATCATCGCGCCGTGCGCGGCCACGCCGACTGGTTCGACGTGCATGGCCTCAAGCCGCGCGACGTCACGCTGCTCACGTCGCTGGACAAGCCCACGCTGCTGATCGAGCTGCAAGCCGGTGCCGACGGCGCCTGGTGGACGCGCAACGGCGCGCGCAGGCCGCTGCGGCGCCGCATCGCCGTCTACGTCGACCAGCCCGCGGCGATGCAGGCTGCGATCGCAGCGGCGCTGCCGGCCTCGAGCCCTCCGCCGCCCTGAAAACGGTGACGGACCGCACGCCCCGGCCGGCGCGCACCCGTCCACCCGTGACACTTGGCAACGTCGATTGACGCCTCCGGCACGCGGTGCGTAAATCCACCAGCCTCCGTCAAAGCGAGTCCCCCGCGCCATGCCATTTCGCCGCCTGAAGTCCGCCCCGTCCGCCGCGCTCGCGCTTGCCATGGCGACGCTGCTCACCGCCTGCGGCGGCGGATCGCCCAGCGGCAGCACGACGCCCGTGCCGCCGGCCGCCACCTACACAGCAACCGCCGGCGTGGCGCAGAAGGGGCCGCTGGCGGCCGGGTCGACCGTCACCGCGCAGGAACTCGGCCTCAACCTGTCGGCCACCGGCACGCTGTACACGTACACCACCTCGGCCACCGGCGCGTTCACGCCGACCGACAAGTACGCGTCGCCGCTGCTCGCGATCGCGGCCAACGGCGCTTACACCGACGAGGTCACGGGCCTGGCGTCCGACGGGCCGGTCACGCTGAAGTCGTACGCGAACCTCAACACCGAGTCGGTGCTGAACGCGAACGTGCTGACCACGCTGGCCTACACGCGGATCAACACGCTGCTCAACGTCAACGGCATGGCGTTCGCCGACGCGCGCGCGCAGGCCGAGCGCGAGGTGCTGGCCACCTTCGGCATCGCGCTGGGCACCTCGCCCGGGGCCTTCGGCTCGCTCGACGCGAGCGCCGACACCGACGGCGGCCACATCCTGGCGGCGCTCTCCAGCGTCATCGTGCAGGGCCGCACATCGGCGCAAGTGAACGCGCTGCTCACCGGGCTGCAGACCGACATCGCCAGCAACGGCGCCAACGTCGGCAGCGGCAACCTGCAGGCGCTGATGCTCAGCGAACAGGCGCTCGACCTCGACAAGGTCGCCGCCCACCTGTCCACGATCTACGGCAAGCCCTTCGACGCGAACGCGCTGGCCGAATGGCTCGACCAGGACGGCGACGGCGTGATCGCGCACGACGAGTTCCGCGTCGACGACGCGACGTCCGCCTCCGTCTTCACGCTGCCGGCCGACTTCGCGGCCGCCCACGCCGGCACGACGGTGTCCGCCACGGCGGGGCAGTTGGTGGTCAACGGCGCGGCCGTCGCCAGCGCCACGCTCGCGGCCACCGACACCGTGGCGCTCGCCGCGCCCGCGTCGCTGGCGGACGGCACGCTCAAGGCCTACCTGCAGGTCGGCAGCACGCGCGTCGCGCGCGTCACGTTCGTCAAGGGACTCACGGCCGTGGCCGTCACGCCCGCCACCGGCACGCTGCCGCTGGGCATCTCGCAGCGCTTCGTCGCCACCGGCATCTTCGCCGACGGCCACAGCGCGGACGTCACCGGCGCCGTCACATGGACCTCGAGCGCGCCCGCGGTGGCCACCATCGGCGCCGCCACCGGGCTCGCCGATGCGCTCACGCTGGGCACGACGACGATCACGGCGACATCCGGCACGGTCAGCGGCACGCTGTCGCTCAACACGATCGCGGCGACGATCCAGTCCATGGTCGTGGCGCCCGCGACCTTGCAGACGGGCGTGGGCATCACGCGCCACTTCACGGCCACCGGCACGTTTTCCGACGGCAGCGTCGCCGACGTCACCGCCAGTGCCACCTGGGCGACGCAGGTCGCCGGCATCGCGTCGGTGAGCAACGGCGCGGCGAGCGGCCTCGCGCTCGGCACGACGAGCGTCACGGCCACCCTCGGCAACGTCGCGGCCAGCGCGTCGGTCGCCGTCACCACCAACACGTGGACCGCCGCGCCCGCGATGCCCATCGAGCGCGTCGCCGGCCACACGGCCACGCTGCTGCCAGGCGGCAAGCTCCTCGTCGTGGGCGGCGTGACGTCGACCGGCATGGGCATCGCCGAGGCCGACGCGTTCGACCCGGTCGCCGCCACCTGGGCGAAGGTCGCGTCGACCAACGTGATGCGCTCGTCGCACACCGCGACGCTGCTGCCCGACGGGCGAGTGCTGGTGATCGGCGGCTCCACGGTGTCGACGTCCGCCGCCAAGGGCTACGTCAACAACACCAGCGCCGAGATCTACGACCCGGTGGCCAACACCTGGACGCTCACGGCGCCCATGAGCGCCGCGCGCTCGCACCATACCGCCACGCTGCTGCCCGATGGCAAGGTGCTGGTCGTCGGCGGCGAGAACGCGTTGTACCTGGTCGAGCCGACGGCGGAGATCTACGACCCCGTCGCCAACACGTGGTCGGCGCCGCGCGCCGAGCCGATCGCGGAGCGCTCGCAGCACACCGCGACGCTGCTGCCGTCCGGCCTCGTGCTGATCGCCGGCGGCTTCGACATCGTCGACGGCCTGTTGACGCCGCTGAATTCCGCGGAGCTGTACGACCCGGTGCTGCACACGCAGACCACGACCACCACCGACGGGAACGGCGTCACCACGACGACCACGGTCGTCACCGGCGGCCTCGACTTCACCGCCACCACGCCGATGTCCTTCATGCACTACGGCGCCAGCGCGACGCGCCTGGCCGACGGCCGCGTGGTGGTCGTCGGCGGCAACACGACGCAGACCGAGATCTTCGATCCGGTCGCCGCCACCTGGACGACGCAGGGCGCGACCGCCGCCGCGCACACGTCGCAAGGCGCCGTGCTGCTGGCCGACGGCCGCATCCTGGTGGTGGGCGGCACGCAGTCCGCGCAGCCGGCCGCCGAACTGTTCGATCCCGCCGCCGGCACGTGGTCGGCCGCCGCGACGATGCTGGTGACGCGCAGCAATCCCACCGCGACGCTGTTGCCCGACGGCTCGGTGCTGGTGTGCGGCGGCGCGCCGGACAGCTCGGGCGTCGATTGCGAAACCTGGTGGTAGCTCGCACGAGCGGGCGGGTCACGCGAAGCCCCCTCGCCTGAAGATGCGGCCAGGGGCATTTGCCGGCCAGGCTCGCCTTCGTTCTAGCGAAGCCCCCTCGCGCAGGGGATAACCACGACAGGCGTTGGAAACGACAGTGTGCGCACGCGGCGACCGCCGTGCAACACATTGGAGGTTTTCTTGCGTCTCAACACCTGTCTCCTGGCCGCCGCCCTCGGCGCCGCCGCGCTTCCCGGCTTCGCCGCCCCCGTCTCCGGCAGCGTCGACGGCACCTGGATCAATCCGAACCCGAGCGCGCCGCCGGTCGTCGTCTCGGGCGTCGGCACCTCGACGTTCAAGTGGGGAACGCCCGATGGCACGCCCGCGAACAGCGTCAGGTTCGACAACGGCGGCGGCAATTTCACGAGCAGCACCGAGACGCCGTTCAAGGTCGGCACGATCACCTACTTCAACGGCACGACCGATGGCGGCACCTCGCCCGACTCCGTGCAGTTGGCGCTGAAGCTGGACTTCACGGATCCGGCGCTCGGCCCGGTCACCAGCGACTACACCTTCAACATCGTCAGCACCACCAACACCAGCGACCCCGACGCCAGCGCCGACTACCTGTACTTGCCCACGACGTTCAGCACCACGTCGTTCCTGATCGGCGGCACGACCTACAACGTCAAGCTGACCGGCTTCTCGGACATCGTCGGCGACGGCTTCCTCACGTCGGACGCCACCGAGCTGCACGTGCGCGAAGGCGGCACCGCCTCGGCCGACCTGTTCGCGGAGGTGACGACCCAGACGGCCGCGGTGCCCGAGCCCCAGAACATGGCGCTGCTGTTCGCGGGCCTCGGCATGGTGGGCCTCGTCGCCCGCCGTCGCCACGGCTGAACGCCGTCGACGGTCGCGATCCGCTCCTAAACCGTCGAGCTGAATCCGCAGCCGCTGCCCCCGATCGCCCGTGACGAAGCCGCGGTCGCGTCTGCGGCCACCGGATTGCTCAAGCAGGAGCCCGGCGCGCTGCAGGCATCGCGACAGGCTCCGCAACAAGCGCGTCGAGCGGCGCGACGGCACAGCCTGGCCGCGCCTCGGCGGGGCCTTTGCGCATACCCATCCGATGTATCCCCCTAGATTGCCTCCGTGCCCCTAGGTTGAGCGCATCGGGCCGTCCCTGAACGATCGGATGCCCACCAGAATCGCTGGTCAAACAATTCGGGGGTTTCCATGTTCAACCGCATCGCGCTGGCCTGCACTGCCGCGCTTGTCTTCGCTGTTCCCGTCGCGAGCTTCGCGACGACGCTCGGCAGCAACCTCATCGTCAACGGCAACGCCGAAGCCGACGTCGGCTCCAGCGACGGAAGCGAGATCGGCCCCGTGACGGGTTTCACGAGGACCGGGCAGTTCACGGTCGTCAAATACGGTGCCGGCGGCGGCTTCCCGCAAGCCACCGACCCGGGCCCGACGGATCGCGGCAACAACTTCTTCGCCGGCGGCCCCTCTGCGGGGCAGTCCACGGGGTCGCAGGTCATCCAGGTCGGCGACGCCTCGGCGGCCATCGACAGCGGCACCGTCGGATACGACCTGTCGGCCTGGCTGGGCGGCTACGCCACGCAGGACGACAACGCCGTCCTGACCCTGGCCTTCCTCGACACCGATTCCGCGCAGCTCGGCACCGCCTCGCTGGGCCCGGTCACCGAACCGGAACGCGGCGGCAACACCGGACTGCTGTTTCGCGACCTGATGGGACTGGTGCCGGTCGGCACGCGCAGCATCGACGTCACGCTGACGCTGACCCGCGAAGAAGGCAGCTACGACGACGGCTACGCCGACAACCTGTCGCTGGTGCTCCGCGGCGGCAGCCCTTCGGCCGTTCCCGAGCCCGACAACCTCGCGCTGATGTTCGCCGGCATGGGCGCCCTGGCGTTAGCCCTGCGTCGCCGGCCAGCGCGCTCGCGCGGCTGAGGACCAGGCGGCGCGTCGGACACGCGCCGCTGGCCGGATCGCCGCGAGGTGCCATGGCGCCGCGCCCGGCATCTCATGATCAGCGCTGCAGGGAATCCAGCTCGTCGCGGCGGATGACGACGGTACGTTCCTCGTCGTCCTGCTCGTGCTCGGTGTCGGCCTGCAACTCCGTCTCGAGCTGGTCGAGCAGGCTGTTCAATTCCTCGGTGGCGACGTCGCGCCAGAGCCCGATGCGCCGCGACCTCAACTCGGGCCGGCGCAGCATCGCGTCGATGTCGAACACGAAGCCGGTAGCCCGGCGCAGCGCAAATCGGATCCGCGTCCGCAGGATTTCCTGATCAGGCGTCAAGAGTTGGCTCATCGTTTGACCCTCCGCGCGATGTCCGGTCGACCCCTGGCGCTTCCCGCCCCTCAGGAAGCTGCTTCTCTCGACACCGCCGCACTTTGTATGTGCTTCAAGTCTAGGACGGGCGAGGTCGTTCGGGGGGCTTTTGTTCTCCCCAAGATGGGGGAGTTTCGGTGCTTGGCGCCGGGCTGAAACGGCACTGCCGAGCTCGCCACCCATGGACGGAGTCTCCCGCCGCCGCGGCCACCGGGATGGCGCGGAAACATCCCTGCGTGTCGCGTTACGGACGCTCCGCACCCTTGCCAGGGAGTAACGGGCTTCACAGAGGCTGGCCGCGACCGCTACGTCAGAAGTGGCGATGTGCGATTCCCCTTCCTTGGCTTGGTAGGGGCATACCGCAAAGTCCTCAAGCCTGTCGCAAGCTGGCGACCACCTGCAATTTTGCCGGCATCGAAATTCGCGGCTGACAAAAGCAGCAACTGCACTTGATCCGATAGTGCACCTCGAAGCTCGCCTGGAGTCCGCTTGCGACTTGTCGCCTCAGGAATTGTAGAGAATTGACCCGAATTGTAGAAAAGCCCCGGACAGCAGAACTGTACGGGGCTTCCTATGAAATTCGTGGTGGCTGGGGCTCTATCGAAAAAAGCCCGCTAGGGCGCATGGTTACTGCGTTTGCGGAAATCGAGAGGGCCGGGTTCTTGTAGAAGTTCTTGCAGTCCCATGACGCTGCGCGTCGGACTAACACCAAGTAGATCT
>CAIMXF010000108.1 GCA_903845345.1 uncultured beta proteobacterium | reverse complement strand
CTGGTGCGAGAACGCTACGGGAACGATGCGGTACTGGTGGGCTTCAGCACGCACCACGGCTGGGTGACCGCCGCATCCAACTGGGACGAACCGCCCGAGAGAAAGCGTGTTCGCGTCGGCCTGGCAGGAAGCTGGGAGGACGTCTTCCACAACACCGGAACGCCGCGCTTCCTGTTGCCGTTGCGGGGCGAAGCCGGTCTACGCGCTCTCGTCGCCGGTGCGCGGCTGCAGCGTGCCATCGGCGTGATCTATCGGCCCGACACCGAGCGGCAGAGCCACTATTTCAACACCCACCTCGACCAGCAGTTCGATGCCGTCGTCCACATCGACGAAACCACCGCTCTGGAGCCGTTGGACGTCGATCAGAGCTGGCATAGCCGCGAAGCGCCAGAAACATTTCCGTCGGGCGTGTAGGCATTTTCATGCGTGGCGCCTGCAGTCCGGCTGCTGGAACGTCATCCGTCGGCATGCAGCGCCTTGAAACCCGAAATGACGTCGGAAAGTTCCTCGTCGATGGTGTTCTGCCTCAGCCGGTGGAAGCTGTCATGCAGCGACACCAGCATCTTGTCGATATTGCGGTCGGCGCGTTCCATCGCTGCCAGGCGACTCGAGTTCTCGCTCGCGAGCGAGTCGGCACAGGCACGAAAGATGGAAACGAAGAGGTACTCGCGGATCAGGGCGCGCAAGGTCGATGGCTTGCGGCCCATGACCTCGGCGAGCATGCCCGTCGGGCGAACTTGCTGCGCCAACCCGCGTCGCCACGTCTCGTCCAGGGGTAGCAGCCGCTGACCGACGGGCACGTATGCCGAGCCGGACGTGGGTCGGTTGTAGAACAGATGCAATTCGGTGCCGGATCCTGGTTCCTCGAGCGCCTCCGTTTCCCCGACGACCGTCACCAGGAGGGTTCCGACCAGGCTCGCGATCGACTGCACGGATCCCGGAACGGGGAAGACGCCCAGCAGGGGTAGTGGTGTATCGGCGACCGCGGCACGAAGTCGCTCGCCGACCGCCCATATCTGCGGAGGGCCCTGGAAGGCGGCCAGAGACTGTCGTGCCTTGTCCAGCACGACGTCATTGAAGCGTCCGACCAGGCCCTGGTCCGAACCGAAGACGATGGCGCGAATCTTCTTGCCCTTCGGTCCGTCACGCTTCGGTGCTTCGACCTGCATGGGCGCAATCTGCCGAAAGCAGAGCCCCAGCCCGAGTTCCACGGCGCGGGCATAGTCGGCCAGTGCGGCGACCGACCGCTCGTACTGCCCCACGCTGGCGGCCGCCTGCGCCTTCATCGCGCGGACGACAGACCGAAGGTCGCCGGCGCTCCCGATCTTGCGGCGCAGGCTGGCGGTGCTATCTGCCACGGCCAGGCTTCGATCAGACCGGCGTCGCCGGAGCACCGGCCTGCGGCGCGGGCGCGAACGGCATCAGCGCCTGGCGTGCCACGGCGATCACCGCGGCGCGGTCTTGGTCGCTCAGCTTGTCGGCACCGAGCAGGCGCTGGCGGACGGCATCGGGAACGGATTTCTCCGCAGCATCGCGCACAGCGTGCTCGGCATCGCTCATACGCTCCATCGGTATTCGGTCGAACAGTCCGGCGCTCAACGCGAGAACGATCGCGATCTGCGCCTCCACGGGGACCGGCGCCAGCTCCGGCTGCTTGAGGCACGCCCGAATGCGCTGGCCGTGCGTGATCGATTGCTGCGTGTCGTCGTCCAGGTGGGCGCCGAAGCGAGCGAACGTCTCCAGTTCCTCGAATTGGGCGTAGGCCAGTTTCAGGTCGCCGGCCACGGCGCGAAAGGCGGCGAGCTGTGCCTTGCCCCCGACCCGCGAGACCGACTTGCCGACGTCCACGGCCGGGAGCACGCCCAGCTGGAACAGCGTCGGCGACAAGTAGATCTGTCCGTCGGTGATGGAAATCAGGTTGGTGGGAATGTAGGCGGAGATGTCCTCGGCCTCGGTTTCGATGATGGGCAGGGCCGTCAACGAGCCGCCTCCGTGCGCCTTGTTCAGGTGCGTGGCGCGTTCGAGCAGCCGCGAATGGATATAGAAGATGTCGCCGGGAAACGCCTCGCGCCCCGGTGGCCGTCCGAGCAGCAGCGAGAGCTCGCGGTAAGCGCGGGCGTGTTGCGTGAGATCGTCGTAGACGATGAGGACATCGCGTCCCGCCTCCATGAAGTGCTCCGCGATGCTGGTCGCGGCATAGGGCGCGATGTAGGAAAGCCCCGGGGCGTCGTTGCCTTCTGCCACGACCACGACGGTGTAGGCCAGCGCCTCTTCCCGACGCAGCACTGCCACCACCTTGGCCACCGCCGAGGCCCGCTGGCCGATCGCGCAGTAGACGCAGACGACATCGCGGCCGCGCTGGTTGACGATCGTGTCGATGGCGATCGACGTCTTGCCGGTCTGCCGGTCTCCGAGGATCAGTTCCCGCTGCCCACGCCCGATGGGGATGAGTGCGTCGATCACCTTCAGGCCTGTCTGCAGCGGGACGACGACCGGTGAGCGCGCCATGATAGTCGGGGCTGGACGCTCGATCGGCGCCCGCCGCTCGCCAGGCAGCGCGCTCTGGCCGTCGAGCGGGCGTCCCAGCGGATCGATGACCCGCCCCAACCAGCCATCGCCGACCGCCACGTCCGTCACGCGGCCCTCGCGCAACGCCTGGTCGCCTGCATGCACCAGGGTGTTCTCGCCCAGCAGCACGACCCCGACCTCGGCGTCGTCGACATTGAAGGCAATCCCCGAGACGTCTCCGGGAAAGCGGATGAGTTCGGCATAGCCGACGCCGGGCAGGCCGCCGACCCGGACGATTCCCGTGGCGACCGAGAGAACGGTCCCGACCTCTCGCGCCACGATGGCGGGGACGAAGGCTCGCCTGGCCTGGTCGATGGCGCCGAAGACGCGGTCGAAGGCGACTTGCAGGCTGTCGGATGCGGCGTTCATGCTGGCTTGGCCGTGGTCGCAGGCCTGGAGGCGGTGTCGGCTGCCGGCACATCTGCGGACGGCGTCTTGGCCGCCGTCGGCGCAGCGTCGTTTGGTTTGGGGGTGACGGGTGCGTCCTGGAGCAACTCGTCCACTGCATGCGCCAGCGCCTCCAGGTAGTCCGAGATGCTCCACGCGAACTTCTGCCCCTGGGCGCTGAGCTCGATGCCGCCCACGAGGTCCGGCGCCGTCTCGAAGCGCAACGCCACCTTCATCCCGAAGGTGTCGTTGATCGCCTTGTGGACAGCGGTGCGTTGCACGGTCGGCAGCTCGAATGCGCTGCGGACGAGCACCACCCCGGTCGTCGCGCTGAGCGCCTTGGCAAGATCGGCCTTGGCCGGGTCGACCAATGCCCGGAGCCGGGAAACGAAGACGTCGCAGGCACTGGCCTCGAGATTGGCGCTCGCAAGGTCGGTCAGCGCCTGGCGCGTCACCGCGAACACCTGGGCCTGTGCGGTTTGGACGAGTGCCTTGTTCAGGTTGCGCGCGTCGCTGACCAACTCCGCCTGACGCTTCGCGGAGACGTCGTCGGCAGCCTTGTGGGCGGCCGCGAGCAGCACGTCGCGTTGGGCCTGCGCATCCGCCGTCGCCTTGCTCAGCAGATCGGCCCGTTGCTTGTCGAACTCGGCGCTCTTGCGACAGAAGTCGTCACCGTCCTTGACGGCATCGGCCTTCTTGCGGTCGGCGTCGGCCAGTTCGTCCGCGATGCGCTTCTCGCGCGCATCGATGGCATCGAGCACCGGCTTGTACAGGGGTCGCTGTTCACCGTGGCGCAGGGATTCGTCGGTTTCATCACAGGCGGCATGGCCGTGGTCGTGCTGTTTGCGCTGCGCTTCCTGCTCGGCGTTGCGGAATCGCCGTCCTTCCCGGGCAACGGACGCGTCGTCGCTGCGTGGTTCCCGAGCCGCGAGCGCGCGACCGCCTCGGCGATCTTCAATTCCGCGCAATACTTCGCCACGGTAATTTTCGCCCCGCTGATGGGCTGGATCACCTACGCCTTCGGCTGGCCCTGGGTATTCGGCGTCATGGGGGGGCTGGGCATCATCCTGACCGTCGCGTGGCTGAGGCTGGTCTACAGCCCGGTCGACCATCCGATGGCCAATCGCGCCGAGGTCGACTACATCGCCGCCGGCGGAGGGCTGGTG
>CAIMXF010000107.1 GCA_903845345.1 uncultured beta proteobacterium | reverse complement strand
TGAATGGATTCCGCGCGTCCGAGCCGGTCGTCCAAAGGTGTCCGATCGAGGCGCAAATGCGAGTCGTAGCGGTACTTACGGCGAGCATTTGCAACGAAGAGCGGGCGCCTTTGGGCGGCCGGAGCGGGCGTGTGGGATTCGTTCACAGGTTCTCATGCCCGCAACGCCTCCGACGGTCGCACCGTGAGGTACAGCGGCGCCGGCGTGCGCACCCCGCGGATCAGCTTGAGCACGCAGTCGCGGTTGACGCGGCTGGCGTCCAGCGTCTGGTGCAGCGCGTCGACGCTGGCGATCGGCACGCCGTCGAGCCCGACGATCACGTCGCCCTCCTGCACGCCCACGCGTGCCGCGGGGCTGCCGGGCTCGACGCTCATCACGCGCACGCCGCTCGAATTGGGCAGCTCGTAGGTGAGCACCACTCGCCGATGCAGTTGCTGCGTCTGCCCGGCCACGCCGAGGTAGCCGCGCCGCACGCGCCCATGCTGCAGCAGCTGCGGGATCACCCAGTGCGCGATGTCCACCGCCACCGCGAAGCAGATGGCCTGCGCGCCGCGGATGATGGCGGTGTTGATGCCAATGACGTCGCCATTGGAATCGAGCAGCGGGCCGCCCGAGTTGCCGGGGTTCAGAGCCGCGTCGGTCTGGATCACGTCGGGGATCAGCCGGCCGGTGCTGGTGCGCATGCTGCGGCCCAGCGCGCTGACGATGCCCGCGGTGACCGTGTGCTCGAAGCCGAGCGGGTTGCCGATGGCGATCGCGACCTGGCCGCGACGGAGGCCGGCGGAGCGGCCCAGCGGCGCATGCGCCAGCGAACCCTTGGACAGGCCGTCGATGCTCAGCACGGCCAGGTCGGTGTCGGGATCGTCGCCGACCCAGCGCGCGTCGAACTCGCGGCCGTCGGCCAGCGAGACCTGGTGGCGCAGCTCCGGCCGCGCGCCCGTCGGCGGCTTGCCGGCGCGCACCACGTGCGAGTTCGTCAGCACGAAGCCGTCCGGCGTGAACAGGAAGCCGGAGCCGCCGCCCAGGCGCTCGTCCGTGCCGCCGGCGCCGTGCAGGCGAACCGCGGCCACGCTGGGCCCGAGGCGCTCCACCACGTCGCTCACCGTCCGCGAGTAGGCGTCCTGCAGGAAGGCATCGTTGGCACCCATGTCGTTCTCCTTCGAGCACGCAGTTGGGTGGCGGGCGGCGCGATTTCAAGGGCCACGCCGTGCGAAGATCCGGCGCCTCGAACAACATGCGCGCCGACGCGCCAGGGAGATCCTCGATGAAGTCACTCGTCCCGTCGCATCGCCTCGCGCTGTCGACGCTGCTGCTGGCGTGCGGGCCGGCGTTCGCGGCCACGCTGTCCGGCATCGTGCAGGATGCGTCCGGTCGGCGCGTGGCGGGCGCGCTGGTGGTCGGCAATTCCGCGGCCGGCAAGGACGACGCCAACGGCGCGCCCCATCGCTGGGTCGCGACCAGCGACGCGGCGGGGCGGTTCACGCTGCAGGACTTTCCGGCTGGCCCGTGCCACGTCACGGCCAACGCCGACGCGGCGGGCTCGGGCCAGGAACGCGACGCGTGCATCGCGGGCGACACGCCGGCGTCGCGCGAGGAGACGATCGTCGTGCGGCCGCAGCCCGCACGGATCGGCGGTCACGTGACGCCGCCCGCCGACGCGGCGCTCGCGCACGACGCCATCGTGTTCGTCGCGCACCGCGCCGCCGACGGCAGTGACCCGATGGTGGTCTACGGCACGCGCATCGTCCACGAGCTGTGGGCCCTCGCCCTGCCCGACGGCACCTGGGCCGCGCGGGCCGTCACGCCGGCGGTCGCGAGCGGCTCGACGCGTTTCCTGCTGCCGGGGCGCACGGCGCCCATCGACCTCGACCTGGCCACGCCACGCGGCTCGCACCCCGAGATCGCCGACGAACTGCACGCGCTGGTGGCCAAGGACCAGGCGGCGCGCAACGCGTTCATCGCCGCCGGCGAATCGGACGAGAGCGGCGCCGCGATGGCGCGCGTCGACGACGCGAACCTGGCACGCCTGAAGCAGATCATCCGACGCTACGGCTGGCCCACCGGCGCGCTCGTGGGCAACGACGCGATGATCGACGTCTGGACGCTGACCCAGCACGCGCCCGGACCGTTCATCGCGCAGGCGCTGCCGCACCTGAAGGCCGCGGCCGATCGCGGCGAGATCGCGTGGGCGATGCTCGCGCTCATGATCGACCGCGACCTCACCGACCGCAAGAAGCCGCAGATCTACGGCAGCCAGGCGACCGTGGCCGACGGCAAGGTCACGCTGCTGCCCGTGCAGGACGAGGCCCATCTCGACGAGCGCCGCGCCCGGGTCGGCCTGGGCCCGGAGGCCGACTACCTCGCCCAGATGCAAAAGCTCTTCTTTCCCGCCGGCACGCACTGAGTCGCCGCCGGGCCGATCTCCCACCAGCGCGCCCGGCGCCGGCTCCGCCTTCCGCGTCGACCTGGCGCTGGCCGCCGGCACGAACGGCCCCCTGCCCGAGCCGCTGTCGCGCGACGCCCTGGCGGCGATGGTGCTGAAATGGACGCGGCCGCCGGGGACGGAATACCGACGCGAGACCGTCAGGCCTCAGGCGGCGCGTCGCGATGCCGCTCGAACAACAGCCGGTCGAACCACTGGCCGCCCAGCTCGAAGCTGCGCCGCGAGTGTCCGAACTGGCGGAAGCCATTGCGCTCGAGCACGCGGATCGAGCCCGTGTTCTCGGGCCGCGCCGTCGCCTCGATGCGGTGCAGGTCGTGCGTGCCGAAGGCCGCGTCCAGGCACAGCGCCACCGCGCGCGACGCGACGCCGCGTCCGCCGTCGTGCTCGCCGATGCGATAGCCGAGATCCGCGCACGGCTCGTGCGCGCGCCGCACCGCGGTGAGGTTCACGCGGCCGACGATGCGATCGCCCTCGACGACCAGGTACTGGAACGCCTGTCCGGCGGCGCGCGCGGCCTCGGCCGCGGCGATCGCCTCGGCCACGCCCTGCGCGCTGTAGAAGCGCGGGTCGCGCGCGCTGACCCAGCGTTCGAAGTAGGCGCGATGCGCCCGCTCGAAGGCCAGCAGCGCGTCGGCATCGGCGGCCACGACAGGCCGGATCGACAGGCCGCTCAAGCCGCCGATCCGAAGTGCCCCGCCTGCGCGTGCTCGACCAGCTGATCGAGCGCCTTGCCCCACCCCGCGTGGAAGCCCATCTGCTCGTGCGCCTGGCGCGAGGGCACGTCGCCGTGGCGCACGATCGCGGTGTACTTCGTGCCGCCCGGGACGTCCTCGAACGACAGGATCGCACTCATCATGAACGGCACCGCCGCGAACACGGCCTGGGGCTGCGGGCGGAAGCCCGGGCCCAGCGTGCCCGTCCACGCCAGCAGCTCCTGCTCGACCACCTGCAGCCAGCAACCGGTGTTCGTGAAGCCCGGGCCTTCGGGGCCCTGCATCGTCGTCTGGAAGATGCCGCCGGGCTGCAGGTCGATGCGGCAGTCGGTGGTCTTCCACGGCAGCGGGCAGAACCACTTCACGAGGTGCTCGGGCTGCGTCCAGGCGCGCCAGACGAGCGCGCGCGGCACGTCGACGACGCGCTCCAGCACCAGGTCGAGTTCGGGGTCGGCGGCGGGCGTCGGCTGCGGCATCTTCGGCTCCGGCAAGGCGTCTTGGACAGGCGGCCAGTCTAACGTCAGGACAGCGGCGGAAACGTGACCGGCCTGGCCACGTGGCCGGCGAACCAGTCGTGCACGCGCCGGGCCTCGTCGCGCACCGTGTCGGCGATGCCGTAGCGCTGCATCATCGCGAGGCCGTTGGGCTCGCGCAGCACGCCGGGCTCGATGACGAGTTGCCCGGCCGGCGCGCGCACGATGCGCCGCGGCGCGAGACGCGCGCGCAGCAGCGGCGCGAGCACCACGTGATGCGACGACACGATGACCAGGCCGGCCGACGCGAGCCGGTTGAGCACCGCCGTCGCGCCTGCCACCGACTCGGCGTGGTTGGTGCCGCGAAAGATCTCGTCGACCAGGAAGACGGCGCCCGCGGGCCGCGCGGCCACTGTCAGCAAGGCCTGCGCGCGCCGCATCTCGGCCATGTAGAGGCTGTCGCCGATCTCGATCGAATCGTCGTGGACCATGCTGGACCAGACGGGTAGCGACGGCACTGCGGCACGCGTCGCATGGCAGAAGCCGAACGCGCGCGCGAGCAGCAGGTTCAGCCCGATCGCACGCAGGAAAGTGCTCTTGCCCACGCCGTTCTCGCCGCTGAGGAAGACACTTTCGCCGTGCAGTTCGAGCGACAGCGGCTGCGCATCGGCCAGCAACGGGTTGCGCACGTCGACCAGACGCAGCGCGCGCGCGTCCGACGGCTCCGCCCAGCAGGTCTGGCGATGCCGGCGCAGCCAGTCGATCAGGCACAGGCGGCCGTCGCATTCGGCGAGCGTGGCGTAGAGCGTGCGCAGCGCCGGCAGGTCGGCGTCGAGCCGCGCCTGGCGCGCGGGCGCGACCACGTATTCGTGCAGCGTGAGCAGGTTGAGGTAGTCGGCGGACATCGCCTTGCGTTCCATCGCGTCCAGGTCCAGCGCGACGAGCAGGCGGCGCGCATCGGCGCTCGCGGCGGCGATGTCGGCGAGCACGGGATGCGGTCGACGCCGCGGCGCCGCGCCCAGGTCGACGATGGCCCGCAACATCGCCAGCACCACGCGGCGCTGGCGCTTCCAGCGCTGCAGCCGCGCGTGGAAGTGCACTTCGACGCTGGCCCAGACGACCAGGTACGCGAACGCCAGCGACGCGCCGAGGCCCAGCGAGCCGGCCAGCGCCAGCGCCAGTCCCGCGATCCACAGCGCCTTCGCCCAGCGCAGGTGGCGCAGCCACGCGGGCACGACGACGAGCCGGTCATGGAACAGGAGGCCCGTGGGCTCCATGTCCTCGCGCCGCAGCGCCAGGCGGGCACGTTCGGCCTGCGCCAGAACGACGTCCGTGTCGAGTTCCTCGCCCAGCCACGCCGGCGGCGCGCCGCGTTCGAACGTCGCGCCGCGGCGCAGGCGCATGAACAGGTATTGGCGCGCGTGGATGCTGGCCGAGGCGGCGATCCGGCGCAGCAGCGCGCCGGCCTCCAGGTCGCGCCAGGTCGCGTCGTCGATGCGCTGCGGATCGTCCGCGGGAAACGCGTCGTCGTAGCCGGCCACCTCGGCATCGGTGAACCAGTCGTCGGGCAGCGGCGGCGGCTCCGGCGACCACGCGCGCCGCGCGCGATCGCGCCATGCCAGGGCTCGCTGCAGCAAGGTCGACCGATCCGCTTGATTCATGGAACGCGCGGCCGCGGCCGCCACTGTGACGTTGGGCCCGACATGGGTCGCCGCGTGGCGGCTTCAAGAGCCGGGGCGACGAATCGACGGCATGGGCCGTCGAACGACGCGACCGACCCGCGCCCGCGCGCGTGGCGCACGGGCGCGAGGCCGCGGCCTTACAGCGCCGCGCGCAGCACCCTCGCCGCCGCCACCATGTTGGCCAGCGCGGGGATCACCTCGTCCCACTGGCGCGTCTTCAGGCCGCAGTCCGGGTTCACCCACAGGCGCCGCGCCGGGATGCGCTCGGCGGCCTTCTTCATCAGCTGCACGATGTGCTCCTGCGTCGGGATGTTGGGCGAGTGGATGTCGTAGACGCCCGGACCGATCCCGTTCGGGTACTCGAAGTGGTCGAACGCATCGAGCAGCGCCATGTCGGAGCGCGAGGTCTCGATGGTGATGACGTCGGCGTCCATTGCGGCGATGGACGCAAGGATGTCGTTGAACTCCGAGTAGCACATGTGCGTGTGGATCTGCGTCTCGTCGCGCACGCCGTTGGCCGCGATGCGGAACGATTCGACCGCCCAGTCGAGATAGCTCTGCCACTGCGACCGGCGCAGCGGCAGGCCTTCGCGCAGCGCCGCCTCGTCGATCTGGATGATGCGCACGCCGGCCTTCTCGAGGTCGAGCACTTCCTCGCGGATCGCGAGCGCCAGCTGCAGGCACGACCGCGAGCGCGGCTGGTCGTCGCGCACGAAGGACCAGTTCAGCATCGTCACCGGACCGGTGAGCATGCCCTTCATCGGCCTGGCCGTGAGCGACTGCGCGTAGCGGATCCATTCGACGGTCATCGCCTTCGGGCGCGAGATGTCACCGAACAGGATCGGCGGCTTCACGCAGCGCGAGCCGTAGGACTGCACCCAGCCCAGCTCGCTGAACGCGTAGCCGGCCAGCTGCTCGCCGAAGTATTCGACCATGTCGTTGCGCTCGGCCTCGCCGTGCACCAGCACGTCCAGGCCCAGCGACTCCTGCTCGCGCACGCTGCGCGCGATCTCGGCCCGCATCGCGAGCCGGTAGCCGGCTTCGTCGAGACGGCCGGCCCTGAACTCGCTGCGCGCGTGGCGGATCTCGGCGGTCTGCGGGAACGAGCCGATGGTGGTCGTCGGATACGCCGGCAGGTTCAGCAGCGCGGACTGCCTGGCCGAACGCTGCTCGTACGCGCCGTGGCGGCGCCCGAGATCGCGCGTCACCCGCGCGACGGCGGCCTGCACCATCGGGTCGTGCACGCGCGGCGAGACGCGGCGCGCATCGACGGCCGCCCGGTTTGCGTTCAGTGCGTCGCGCGCCCACTCGCGGCCCATGTTCAACGCGACCGCCAGCACCTCCAGCTCATGCAGCTTCTGCAGCGCGAAGGCCAGCCACGACTTGAGTTCGGCGTCCAGCTTCTTCTCGCCGGCGAGGTCGACCGGCACATGCAGCAGCGAGCACGACGGCGCGATCCACAGGCGCGCGCCGAGGCGGTCGCGCAGCGGCTCGAGCCAGTCGAGCGCGCGGTTCAGGTCGGTCTTCCAGACGTTGCGGCCGTTGATCACGCCCAGCGACAGCACCTTGTGCGGCGGCAGCATGCTCAGCAGCGGGATGACGTCGCCGCGGCCGTCGATCGCGTCGACGTGCAGGCCGGCCACCGGCAGGTTCGCGGCCAGGTACATGTTCTCCTGCAACTGGCCGAAGTACGTCGTCACCAGCAGCTTCACGCGGCAGGTCTTGAGCGCGTGGTAGGCGGTGTTGAACGCGTGCTGCCAGTCGGCGTCGAGCTCGGTGACGAGCAGCGGCTCGTCGACCTGCACCCAGTCGACGCCTTGCGCCGCGAGCTCGTCGAGCAGCGTCGCGTAGACCGGCAGCAGGCGCGGCAGCAGCGCGAGCTTGTCGGACGCGTCCCTGGCCTTGCCGAGCGCGAGATAGGTGACCGGGCCGACGATCACCGGCTTGGCCTTGACGCCCTGAGCCTTCGCCTCGGCCAGCTGCGCGAGCAGGCGCGACGCGTCCAGCTGGAACTCGGTAGCCGCGCTGAACTCGGGGACGATGTAGTGGTAGTTGGTGTCGAACCACTTCGTCATCTCGCCGGCCGCGACGCCGCCGCAACACGCCGCGTGGTCGACGCCGTGGGCCGAGCGGCCGCGGGCCACGCGGAAGGAGTTGTCCAACGGGTCGCCGTGGAAGCCGCGCACGCGCTCGGGCAGGTTGCCGAGGGTGAAGCTCATGTCCAGCACCTGGTCGTAGAACGCGAAGTCGCCCACAGGCACGAGGTCGAGGTTGGCCTGGTTGATCCAGTGCCGCTGGCGCAGTTGCGCGCCCAGCGACTCGAGTTCGTCGCGCGACGACTGGCCCTTCCAGTAGGCCTCCAGCGCGAACTTCAGTTCGCGCTTCGCGCCGATGCGGGGAAAGCCGAGGTTGTGTGTCGTGACCATGAAGGATGTTCGTTTCGAATTTGGCAGGAAAGCGCGATGCTAGAGGCGGCGGTGCATGAAGTAAAATGGTCGTTTCTCAGGGATCGATCAATTCCATTCATGGACGGACGACATGCTTGAACGCATCCACCTGGCCATCGTCCAGCAGGTCGACCAGCTCGGCTCGCTGACGGCCGCGGCCCAGGCGCTGTTCCTCACGCAGTCCGCGCTGAGCCATTCGGTGAAGAAGCTCGAGCAGCAGCTGGGCACCGACGTCTGGCTGCGCGAAGGCCGCAGCCTGAGGCTCACGCAGGCCGGCGAGTACCTGCTGCAGGTGGCCAACCGCGTGCTGCCGCAGCTCGAGCTCGCCGAGACGCGCATCGGCCAGTACGCCGCGGGCGAGCGCGGCAGCCTGCGCATCGGCATGGAGTGCCATCCCTGCTACCAGTGGCTGCTGAAGATCGTGTCGCCTTACCTCGCGCGCTGGCCCGACGTGGACGTCGACGTGAAGCAGAAGTTCCAGTTCGGCGGCATCGGCGCGCTGTTCGGCTACGAGATCGACCTGCTCGTCACGCCCGACCCGCTGTACAAGCCCGGACTGCGCTTCACGCCGGTGTTCGACTACGAGCAGGTGCTGGTCGTCAGCCGCGACCACGCGCTGGCCCATGTGGCCTACGTCAAGCCCGGGCAGTTGACGAAGGAAGTGCTCATCACCTATCCCGTGGCCGTCGACCGGCTCGACATCTACACGCAGTTCCTGATGCCCGCCGGCATCACGCCGCGGCGCCAGAAGGCGATCGAGACGACGGACATCATGTTGCAGATGGTGGCCAGCGATCGCGGCGTCGCGGCGCTGCCGCGCTGGCTGGCCGAGGAATACGCCGACAAGATGCCCGTGGTGCCGCTGCGACTGGGCCGCGGCGGCATCGCCAAGCAGATCTTCCTGGGTTGCCGCGAGGCCGACGTCGCCATCGACTACCTCCAGGCCTTCGTCGAGCTCGCGCGCGCGCCGGTGCCCGCCCCCGCGCGCGTGACGCGCGGGCGCGGGCGTGGCGACGCAGCGGCGAAGCGGTGACCGCGATGGATGTCGACCGCGCGCCGCGCGCCTGGATCCGCCTGCCGTCCGGCGCCCCGCTCGACCTCATCAATCCGTCGCCGCAGGCGTGGACGGACGAGGATCTGGCCAAGCGTCTGGCCCGCACCTTCCGCTGGGGCGGCGAATCGCTCTGGGCGTGGCCGCTGTCCGTCGCGCAGCACTCGCTGCTCGTGCTGGAACTGCGCCGCGCCTGGGCCGACACGCCGCTGCCCGTCGGCGAGCAACTCGCCGAACTGCTGCACGACGCCGAGGAAGGCTTCCTCGGCTTCGACTGCATCTCGCCGCTCAAGCGCGTTCTGGGCCAGCCGTTCAGCGACGTCGCCGATCGGCTGATGCGCGCCGTGTCGCTGCGCTACGCCCTGCCCGACTGGACGCCCGAGGCGCATCGCGTCCACAAGCAGGCCGATGTCGTCGCCGCGGCGTCGGAGGCCGTGCATTGCACGGGCTGGTCGCGCGACGAGGTGCGCGACGTCCTGCGCATCGAGTTCCCGGTGCTGGACGTCGATCCGCTGCAGGCGATCTACGGCGGCATGGCGTGGGAGCCGTGGGCGTCGGACGTGGCGGCGAGTCGCTTCCTCGCCGAATTGAAACGTCTGACGAAGGCGCGCTGAGTCCGGGGGCTGGCATCTCCTCGCAAGATGGGCGATGCCAGAGCGCAAGCCGCTCAGGTGTACTTCTTCTCCAGCGCATCCCAGGCCGGCTTGCCCACCAGGCGCTGGCGTTCCGCGAACGGCGCGACGAGGTCGGGATCCTCGTCGATGCGCCGGGTGTCGCGCAACACGGTCAGCGCCTTCTGCATTCCGGCCAGCGCGCCCTGCAGCGCGGCGTTGGCGTACAGCACGATGCCATAGCCCAGTTGGCCGAGTTCCTCGGCGCCGAAGATGGGCGTCCTGCCGCCGATGACCATGTTCATCAGCTGCGGCGGACCGAGACGCTTGGGCAACGCCCGGATCTCTTCTTCCCTGGTGACGGCCTCGACGAACAGGATGTCGGCGCCCGCTTCCGCGAAGCGCATCGCGCGCTCGACGGCGGCCTCGAAGCCGTGGGTGGCCGCGGCGTCGGTGCGGGCCATGATCAGGAAGTCGGGGTCGGTGCGCGCGTCGACGGCGGCCTTGATCTTGCTGACCGCCTCTTCGGTAGCGATCACTTCCTTGCCCGAGAAATGGCCGCAGCGCTTGGGCGCGACCTGGTCCTCGAGCTGGATGCAGTCGGCGCCGGCGCGCTCGAGGATGCGCACCGAGTGGTACGTGTTGAGCGCATTGCCGAAGCCGGTGTCCATGTCGACCAGCAAGGGCAGGCCGACGGCGTCGCGGATGCGGCTGGTGGCTTCGGCGATCTCGGCCAGGCCCATGAAGCCCTGGTCGGGCAGGCCGAGGTTCATGTTGGTGACGCCGGCGCCGGTGACGTAGATCGCCTCGAAGCCGAGGTCTTCGATCACGCGCGCGGACAGCGCGTTGAAGGCGCCCGGCACGATCGCGCCGCGGCGCGCGTTGACGAGGGCCTTGAGGGTCTTGCGAGTGGACATGGAGATCTCTTTAGAAACTGTCACCTGGAATCCGGACGTTGCCTTCCATGAGGATGCGCGCGCTGCGGCTCATCAAGGCCTTGGCGACGCGCCATTGCCCGTCGACCTGCACGGCCTCGGCGCCGACGCGCAGCGTGCCCGACGGATGGCCGAAGCGCACCGCGGTGCGGTCGGACCCGCCGCCGGCCGCGAGGTTGACCAGCGTGCCGGGGATCGCCGCCGCCGTGCCGATGGCGACCGCCGCCGTGCCCATCATCGCGTGGTGCAGCTTGCCCATCGACATCGCGCGCACCAGCAGGTCGATGTCCTTGGCCGCGACCTTCCTGCCGCTGGACGAAACGTAGTC
>CAIMXF010000106.1 GCA_903845345.1 uncultured beta proteobacterium | reverse complement strand
TGGATCGCCGGCATCATCAACGGCACCACCAACTTCATCCTGTCCGAGATGCGCGACAAGGGGCTCGACTTCGACGTCGTGCTCAAGGAGGCGCAGCGCCTGGGCTACGCCGAGGCCGACCCGACCTTCGACATCGAAGGCGTCGACGCTGCACACAAGGCGACCATCATGAGCGCCATCGCGTTCGGCATCCCGATGCAGTTCGACAAGGCCCACGTCGAAGGCATCGTCGGCCTGCAGGCCGCCGACATCAGGCACGCCGAGGCGCTGGGCTACCGCATCAAGCTGCTCGGCATCACGCGCCGCCGCGCCGACGTGGGCGGCATCGAGCTGCGCGTGCACCCGACGCTGGTGCCGGCCAAGCGGCTGATCGCCAACGTCGAGGGCGCGATGAACGCCGTCGTCGTGCAGGCCGACGCGGTCGGCACCACGCTGTACTACGGCAAGGGCGCGGGCGCCGAGCCGACGGCGTCGGCCGTCGTCGCCGACCTGGTCGACATCACGCGGCTGCACACGGCCGACCCCGACCACCGCGTGCCGCATCTCGCGTTCCGCGCGGATTCGCTGTCCGACACGCCGATCCTGGGCCTCGCCGACGTCGTCACCTCGTTCTACCTGCGCCTGTGCGTGGCCGACGAGGCGGGCGTGCTGTCGAGGATCACCACCACGCTGGCCGAACACGACATCTCCATCGACGCCGTCCTGCAGCGCCCCAGCCCCGAACGCAAGGACGGCCAGCAGGATCTCATCATCCTCACGCACAACACCGTCGAGGGCAACATGCGGCTGGCCATCGAGAAGATGCAGGCGCTGCCGACGGTGCTGGCGCCCATCGTGTCGCTGCGCAAGGAAGACCTGGCATAACGCGATGAAGTACATCAGCACCCGCGGCGACCAGACGCCGCGTTCCTTCAGCGAGATCCTGCTCGAGGGGCTCGCGCCCGACGGCGGGCTGTACCTGCCCGAGAAATATCCGCAGGTCGACGACCTCACGCTGACGCAGTGGCGCACGCTGTCGTACGCCGAGCTGGCGTTCGAGATCCTGGCGCTCTACATCGACGACATCCCCGCCGCCGATCTCAAGGCGCTGGCCGTGAAGACGTACACGGCCGACGTGTTCGGCAGCGAAGCGATCGTGCCCCTGAAGCCACTCGAACCCGGCGTGCAGCTGCAAGCGCTGTCCAACGGCCCCACGCTGGCCTTCAAGGACATGGCGATGCAGCTGCTGGGCAACCTGTTCGAGTACGAACTGGCGCGCCGCGGCCAGACGCTCAACATCCTGGGCGCGACCTCCGGCGACACCGGCAGCGCGGCCGAGCACGCGATGCGCGGCAAGCACGGCGTCAACGTGTTCATGCTGAGCCCGCACGGCCGGATGAGCCCGTTCCAGCAGGCGCAGATGTTCAGCCTGCAGGACGCCAACATCCACAACCTGAGCGTCGAAGGCGTGTTCGACGACTGCCAGGACATCGTCAAGGCCGTCTCCAACGACCTCGCGTTCAAGCGCCAGTGGCGCATCGGCACGGTCAACTCGATCAACTGGGCACGGCTGCTGGCGCAGGTCGTCTACTACTTCGCCGGCTACTTCCAGGCCACGACCTCGAACGACCAGAAGGTGAGCTTCGCGGTGCCCTCGGGCAACTTCGGCAACGTCTGCGCCGGCCATGTCGCCCGCATGATGGGACTGCCCATCGCCAGGCTGGTGGTGGCCACCAACGAGAACGACGTGCTCGACGAGTTCTTCCGCACCGGCACCTACCGCGTGCGCGGCGCGGCCGAGACCTTCGAGACCTCGAGCCCGTCGATGGACATCTCCAAGGCGTCCAACTTCGAGCGCTTCGTGTTCGACCTGGTGGGCCGCGACGGCGCGCTCACGCGCGAGCTGTTCGGCGCCGCGCTGCAACGCGATGGCGCGTTCACGCTGCTGCCCGACCAGAAGGCGCGCATCGCGGGCTTCGGCTTCGTGTCGGGCCGCAGCACGCACGCCGACCGCCTCGCCACGATCCGCGACACCGACGCCCGCTTCGGCGTCGTCATCGACACCCACACCGCCGACGGCCTGAAGGTCGCCCGCGAGCACCTCGACACCGGCGAGACGATGCTGGTGCTGGAGACGGCGCTGCCGATCAAGTTCGCCGACACGATCCAGGAGGCGCTGGGCCGCAAGCCCGCGCTGCCGCCGGCGCTGGCCGATCTCGAGGCGCGGCCCAAGCGCTTCACGGTCGTCAAGGCGGATGTCGGCGTGGTGAAGGCGTTCATCGAGGCGCACGCGCCCGCGCATTGAGCGGCGGGCGAGGGCGCCGGCGCCCTCGTCCGCTTGCCGTCGACGAGGCCTCGCGAGGAGAGTCCCGATGCGTGCCGTCCTGCTGATCCTGCTGGCCCCGGCCGGCGCCGCCGTGCATGCCGACGAGCCGGCGTACGGCGCCGAGCTGCAGGGCTTCGCCTGTCCGTACCTGCTGCACCACTTCCTGGAGCGGACACTGCGGAAGGACTGCATGTGGCCGCCGAGAGCCGGTAGCATGGCAGGCCTCTGTTAGCCGGTGCCAGAAAGCCATGCAAATCAGGAAGATCTTGCCCGAAGAGTACGAACAGGCGCGCCTGCTCTTGGCGGCAAACGACTGGGGGCCACGTGTTCAGGATCCTGAGCTCTTCGGCGAGCTGGTTGCAAGGTCCCACGTCGCGCTGGTGGCGGTCGAGGACAACGTGGTCGTCGGCTTCCTTCGTGCGATTTCGGATGGCATCTTCAATGGCTACATCTCCATGGTCGTCGTCGCGCGCGAGTGCCGAGGGCGAGGTATCGGTACCGCCCTGGTCCAACAGGCCATGGGCGACAATGACCGCATGACCTGGGTGCTCCGCGCCGGCCGAACCGGCGTGTCGGCCTTCTACGAGAAGCTCGGCTTCTCGCAATCCGAGGTGGCGATGGAACGTCCCGGTCAGCGTCGGTAGAAATCGGCGCCGCCTCTCAGCTGGCGGTCGCGACCGCCAGCGACTGGCCGGTTCCTGCCAATGCCAAGTTGCACAAGACAACTGCCAAAGACAGCGTTCTATTGCTGCAGCAAGCGGGCGGAGACTGCCGTCTCCGATACGGTTGGGCGCAGGATCTCGAAGCGGGTGTGACCGTCCTCCCAATAGACGCCAACGCCGGGAGCCGCGCCGTCCAATGAGTGAGGTTGCCCGAGACGCGGTTGATATCGACGGACCAAATCGTCGAAGGAGACCTCTTCGCCATAGACGAAACGCATCTCCGACACCCGACCATCTGCGGTCACCATGACCAACAGCTTCGCCGCACCGCCGAACTTGCCAGGCCGAAGAGCGAAAACACCGTCGCCGATGGCCTGGGCAAGGCCGGCGGGATCGAAGGGTTCACCAAGCGCAATGACCTTCCCGGTTGAGACACTGATCTGGCGGAACAAGGCAGGGTCGCCCGGTTCCTGCGCATGGACGCCGGGCGCTGTGCAGGCAACTGACAGTGCCGAAGCAAGTACGAGGTTCGACAGGTGCTTGTTCATTGTCTGGCTGCCACCTGATGTCATCGACTGGATGGGCTGCGAGCTTACCGCCGAAAGGCGGACGGTCGCCATCGACTGGTCATGGCCGACCAGCGACCTTCGTTCGGCCGGCGGCGGCGGGCAGGCGGCAGCCGCCTGTCCTGGCCGAAGGTGGCGATTTCGCCCCCATTTGCCGGGGACGGCACCCAGGTCGCCGCGGCTCATGCATCATGCAGGCCTCATGACCGAAATCGCCTCCGCTCCCGCTCCCAGACCGCCCGCGCGCGGCCCGCTGATCAGCGCCGACGACGCGCTGGCCCGGCTGCTCGCCGCCGTCGTGCCGTCCGGCCGCATCGAGAACGTCGCCACGCCCGAGGCCTGGGGCCGCGTGCTGGCGCAGGACGTCGTCTCCGACGTGCACGTGCCGCCCGAGGACAACAGCGCGATGGACGGCTACGCCCTGCGCATCGCCGACCTCGTGAACGGTGCCGGCACGCTGCTGCCCGTGAGCCAGCGCATCGCCGCCGGGCAGGTCGGCCGGCCGCTGGCCGCCGGCACCGCGGCGCGCATCTTCACCGGCGCGCAGGTGCCGCTGGGGGCCGACGCAGTCGTGATGCAGGAGGTCTGCGAGGCCATCGCGTCCACGGGCGCGGACGACGCGTTCGGCAGCGTCCGCGTCAACGAGGTGCCCGCGCCCGGCATGGCGATCCGCCGCCAGGGCGAGGACGTCCGGCGCGGCCATGTCGTGCTGAAGGCCGGCCATCGGATGGATGCCGCCGCCATCGGCCTGGCGGCCACGGTGGGGATGGCTCGGCTGCACGTCGCCGCCTGCCCGCGCGTGGCCTTGTTCTCCACCGGCGACGAGCTGGTGATGCCCGGCGAGCCGCTGCCGCCGGGCGCGATCTACAACTCCAACCGCTTCATGCTGGGCGCGCTGCTGCGCGGCCAGGGCTGCGTCGTCACCGACCTCGGCAACGTGCCCGACCGCCTCGATGCCACGCGGGCGGCGCTGCGCGAGGCCGCGGCGGGCAACGACCTGATCATCAGCTCCGGCGGCGTGTCGGTCGGCGAAGAGGATCACCTGAAGCCCGCGCTGGCCGCGGAAGGGCGGCTCGACCTCTGGTCGATCGCGATCAAGCCCGGCAAGCCGCTGGCATTCGGCGCGGTGCGACGACCGGGAGGCGAGCAGGGCGCCGAGACGTGGTTCATCGGGCTGCCCGGCAACCCGGTGTCCAGCCACGTCACCTTCACGCTGTTCGTGCGGCCGGTGATCGCGCGGCTGCAGGGCGCGCAGGCTCAGATGCCGCTGCCCATCAGGATGCGCGCCGATTTCGCCTGGCCCAGGCCGGACCGGCGGCGCGAGTTCCTGCGCGTGCGGCGCAACGCCGACGGCGGCCTCGACCTGTACGCCAACCAGGGCTCCGGCGTGCTGACCTCGCTGGCCTGGGGCGACGGCCTGGCGGACATCGAGCCCGGCCAGGCCGTCCAGCCGGGCGACATGGTGCGCTACCTCTCGCTCGCGGAGCTGGCGCCGTGAGGATCACCCTGAAGTATTTCGCCTCGCTGCGCGAGGCGCTGGGCCCCGGCGGCATGCTCGACTGGCAACCCGTCGCCGAGCCCACCGCCGCCGCGTTGCGCGCCTGGCTGTGCACGCAGTCCGACGCCCACGCCCAGGCGCTCGCGCCCGGGCGCGGGGTGCGGGTGGCCGTCGACCAGGCGCTCGCCGACGAGACGGTGGCGCTGAGCGACGGCGCCGAGGTCGCGTTCTTCCCGCCGGTGACGGGCGGCTGAGCGTGCCCAGCCGCGTCCGCATCCAGGAGGCCGACTTCGACGTCGGCGCCGAGCTCGCCGCGCTGCAGGGCGATCGCACCGACGTCGGCGCCGTCGCCAGCTTCGTCGGCTGCGTGCGCGGCCACACGCGCGAGGACGACGTCTCCGTGCTGACGCTCGAACACTATCCCGGCATGACCGAGCGATCGATCGCAGCGATGATCGTCGAGGCGGAGGCACGCTTTGCGGTGCAGGCCGCGCTCGTCATCCACCGCGTCGGCCGCCTGCTGCCGGGCGAGCGCATCGTGCTGGTGGCGGTGGCGTCCTCGCACCGGCGCGATGCCTTCCAGGCCTGCGAATTCCTGATGGACTACCTGAAGACGCACGCGCCGTTCTGGAAGAAGGCATCGACGCCCCAGGGCGAACGCTGGGTCGACGCGCGCGTGGACGACGACGCGGCGCTGGCACGCTGGGGTCTGGCGTCGGCCAATGCCGCGGACGGGCAGGGCGGCGGGAGCGGGGGCGGCTGACGCAAGGGATGGCCCCCCGCCCTCGGGCAAACCGTGCGATCCATCGACGGATAGGGGAGCGTCAGGAATCTTGTGTGCGACGCGATGGCGCCATGCGGCCGGCCAGCGGCCGTCCGGACGCTGCGGCGGGCGCCCGGGTTCGGCCCGTACCGCTCCACCGCCATGCTGGCGCTGTTCCAGTGCTATCCGTCGTCCGCGTGTATGGCGGACGGTGAGGCGCCCGCCTGGGCCGTGCAGAACCGCAAGCCCTGGCACGTGAACTGGGGCGCCGCGAGCCCGTGGGACGACTTCCGTCAATGCACACCTCAACGACGCGTGACCGCGCCGATGCCGTCGCCGATCAGCGACAAGCCGCTGCCTTTGCCGACCTGAATGTTGCTGCGCTTTACCCGCGACCATGACAACTGTGCGCAACCTGAACGCGTTGAGAAGATGCCTCTCGCAACAACCGGAGTTTCAAATGAAACGCACGCTGATCGCCGCCGCAGGTTTCGCCCTCTTCGCCGCCACCGGCCTGGCGAACGCCGCGCCATGGTCCGTGGTTGTTCGACCCGGGGTGTATGGGCGCGTGGAGATCGGCGGCTACGTCGAGGCGCCGCAGGTCTACTCCAACCAGCCCGTCATGGCCGTGGACAACGGCGACGGCGACGTCGTCGAGGAGTATGTCGACACCGCCAATGCCACGGCGCAGCCCCCTGTCTACCTGTGGGTGCCTGAATACCAGCGCACGCACTGGGCCCAGTACTGCCGCGAGTACGGCGCGTACGGCGTGCCGGTCTATTTCGTCGACGACGGCTGGTATCGCGACAACGTGATGCGCCGCAACTGGACGACGGAGCAGCGCTCGTGGAACCAAGCGCAGTGGATCGAGGCCGACCGCATCGCGCGCGACCGCTTCGAGCGGCAGCGCTACGAGCAGCAGGCGCGCGAGCAGCAGCGCTGGAACAACGAGGGCGTGTGGCACGATCCGCGGCGCGACCAGCACGGTGGCTGGGAGCAGGCGCATTCGGATCACGACCGCGACGACCGCGACGGCCAGGATCGCATGCGCTGGGGCTCGGCCCGCGGCTATGTGCCCCAGGCACAGCAACCGGGCAACGGCTGGCAGCAACCAGGTCAGGGCTGGCAGGGCCATGGCGGCCAGCAGCCGGGCGGCCAGCAGACCGGTTGGCAGCAGGGCAGCCACGGCTATCAAGGCCAGGTCCAGGCGCCTCGGCAAGCGCCGCAAACCCGGCAGCCGCAGTGGCCCGTGCGCGACAACGCGCATGGTGCGCCTGTGCAAGTGCCGATCCAGAACGTCGTCGATCGCCGCGACGACAACCGCGGCGCCGATGAACGCCAGTCGCGCAGCCAGGCCGACGGCCGCGGCCAGTTCGAGCACAGTCGCGACGCCAACCGCGACCGCTGATCGAGTCCGGCGCGGGCACGCGCCGCGCGCCTCTTGAGCGATCGTTCGAAAGGCTGCACGCGTGATGCGGAATCGACCTGACGCGCTCGTGATCGAATTCGAAGATGGAACCCCAGTCTTCGTCGATCGCTCAGGAACCGGGTTCGAGGCACAGGAAAATAGATCGACTCAGACTTCGCAACACGCTACACGCGCGGTCGATTCCATTGGCGCGCACGCGGACGACGCCAGGGATTACAGAGTCCGACTTAGTCCTGAGTTAGCAAGTCCATGGCCTGGCATTGTCATGGGAGCGACACATTCGACTCAAACAATTCGCAGCTTTTGTTTGGCGCCGAAGTGACCCACATCGCTCGACTTTCTCTTGCCTGCCTGCTGGCGCTCCTCGCCGCCACGACCGCACACGCTGCTCCCTACGAGCTCACGGTGTACTCCGACGATATCTCCGCGCCCGGCGAGACAGAGTTCGAATCCGTCTTCTCGATCGCACGCCCCGCCAGTAGAACCGGTCTCGATGGCCATGTTGAACAGGCGCTCGGTGAAATCAACTACGGCATCGCCAAGGGATTCGAGATTGGACTCGAGTTGCCTGCTTCCTACTCGGAACATCGCCTCAGAGAAGATGGACTTGCGATCGAAATCGAGTACCTCGCACCGCACGATAAGGTAGACGGCTGGTTTGTGGGCATCCGCGGCGATCTTGGTCGCGTTCGATCGGCATATGACGACGACGCCGCCGCCGCCACCGACCTGGACCTGGATCCCATCATCGGCTATCGTGGTCGCGGTTATCGCATGGTGTTCAACCCTTCACTCGAAACGTCACTGAGCGTTGGGAACACGACCGCGCGCTTCCAGCCCTCGGCTAAACTCGCAATCCAGATAGCCGCGCATGATGAGTTGGGGACCGAATATTTCGGAGACTGGGGCCCCGTACGTGAACTGCTGCCCAACTCCAGACGGGACGAAGCTGTCTATCTGGTCTGGGACAAGAAGACGTCGTCTGGTCGGCTCAACATTGGTCTTGGACGAGGCCTGCACCCTTCGAACGGAAGCGCCGACAAATGGGTGGCCAAAATCGGCTTTCAATTCGACGCTGACTGAATCCACGTTGCGCTGACCGCGAACTCAAAGGTCTCGTCGTTGTCGCGGCCAACGGAGTGTCTACCGGGCGGTACGCCAAGGAACGTCGATGACCGGCCAGCGGCGGTCGTTTGCTGAGGGCTACTGTCTTCGACGCCCGATCTTCCCGGCAGCGGGCCGGTCTGCGCGCTGCGGTGCCCCCGTGCTCCGACTACAGGTTGTTGGTGACTCGCAGCAGCGTGTCCCGCTGGTGCGTGTTCAGCAGGTACAGGTCGCGCGTGGCCGGGTCGTTCGTCGACGCGGCGTTCGTCGCTTCCATGAAGCCGGTGTGGCCGGCGTCGCGGAAGGTACCCGTCAAATACGCGGCGTGACTGTTCGGCAGCACGCCAATCGTCACGCCAGGCGAGTTCGTTGCGGTGTCGATCGCGACCAGCGTGCCGCCGCTGACGCCATCGACGGTGTACGAGTAGCCGTTGGTCGGATCGGTGACGGTCACCGGTGCCAGGTTCTGCACCTGGATCATCGTCTCGAGGGGGGTGGCGGTGGTGACGGTGTCGTCAGGCCAAGGCTGCTGCTCGCCGCCGCTGGCAAACGTCGAGTTGGCGATCGGAGCCTGGATCACGCTTCCATTCATGCCGACGATGGCGCTCGAGGTGCCGGTTCGGGTAACCGTCTTGGCCGTCGTGTCGGTGACGCTGGCCCAGGTCGTGTAGTAGACCGTTGTCGCGGTCGCGGTGAACGTGCCGCCGTTGACGCTGCTGGTGGCCAACGTGAACGGGCTCCCGCCGGACTGCGCCATCGCGCGAATCGTGTACGTGGGCGCGGTCTCGCCCCAGACGAGGTCGGTGCCGCCCACGGGGAATGCCAGGCTGTCGATGTGCGCGGCTTCGGTGTCGATCACCGAGGCCACCGCTGAGCCATCGGCCGGGATCATGTAGATGTTCGCCGACTCCGGCGTGCTGCCTGCGGCAGGGGTGTTGACGGACAGGTACAGCGCGGTCGGCGAAGCGGCGAAGCTGGCGCCGTTGCTGACGGGCGTCCAGCCCGGGATCGTGAACAGCGGGGCCGATGTCGACCGGCTGGCGTAGTTCACGCTCACGATGTTGCCGTCGACGAGGAACAGCTGAGCGGTCGGGTAGCCTTGCAGCGTGCCGACCGGCAACGCGGTGGCCACGCCGATCGTGCTCGCGAACGTGCCCAGCACGACCGGATTGGCGAACGTGTTGTCGACCATCACGAGCTGCGCGCCGCTCTTGATGACGAAGCCGGTGATGCTGCCGGTGGCTGAATGCACGGTGGCGATGGGCATCGCGGAAACGGTGATCGGCGCGTCGGTGGGCGACATGCCGGTACGCACCATGTGCACGACGTCGTCGCCGGTGTTGCACGCGCCGTCGAGTCCCGGCAGGCGATAGAAGTAGGCGGAGTTGACCGGGTTCTGAAGGTCGGCCGCAAAGTAGACGCCGGCGTAGTCGCTGTTGGCGCCCGTCACCTGCGTTCCGCTCAGCGAGCATGTCGCGTCGACGGTGGCGGCGGTCTCGTTGGAGATCTGCTGGCTGTGCGGATCTCCGTACGAGGCGAGGGCTATGGCCCGGATGTGCCCGTCGCTGGTCTTGTAGATCTCGACGCCGGCGGGCTGGTGAAGGTCTTGTCCGGTCAGGAAGTCGATGCTGCCGCGCAACGACTGACGCTTGCCGGCGTAGCTGCCGATCGTCGCCGCCGCGAAGTTGCCCGTATGAGAATCGGCCCAAGCGGCGAATACGCCGGTGGTGCCAACGTAGCTGATCAACGGATTGACGCCTGATCCGCCGTCCCAATACCCGTCATCGTAGCCACCCCCGCAGCCGGCCAGAAAAGCGCTCGCTGCTGCGCTCAGCGAGATCAAAGAGAGGGTTCGTCGCATCGTGTGTCTCCTGGACAGGGTTCCTGAACTGCAGGGCACGTTGGGCTGCGACCTGCGAACGCTCGAGCGCACGAATCCCTGCGCCGCGGCTCTTGCTCATTCAACGTCTCGACCCAAACGGAGATGACGCTTGGCGACTGAGCGCGACCTGAAAATTGTTGATGCCTCGTAAAGCAGCCGCGCTGTCGAGTGCAGGCCCGGCGACCGGCACGTGTGTGCAGCGCGACGCTGCCCTTAGCCCCTGGCATGGGGCGGCCTTGGCTGCCTGGTGATCGATGTCGAACGACGGGTAGGCTGCGCACCGCAGCCGCTCGCCGTGGGATGTCGTCCATGGCGCCTCGGCCAGCATGGCAAGCGATGTCGTCAGGCTCCTGTCGGCACTTCCAGTCATCCGCGACCCGCCGCTCACGGGCGACGCGCAGAACCGCGCACCGTCGCGCACGCGAGTCCGAAGCCGAGCAGGACGGCCTTGCAAGCGCTCCTGGCGGACGCGAAAGAGGCATTCCGGCCCTGCTGCGCGCGAGCGGCTTCGTCAAGCGGTCGTGGAAAGCGTCCCTACCAAGCCCTGATCAAGAGAGTCGGTTGCCACTGTCCCGGCCATGTCCGGGTTCGTCTGCAGCGTGTTGCCCCAGAAGCTCTGATAGTTGCCGTAGCCCGAGGCGCCCGGGACGCCGTTGGCGTACTCGGCACCCAGCACCGCGCCGTCGTCGGACTGCACAGCCGATGCCAGGCCCGAATCGTTGCCCGGCCCGTAGGGGCCTGTGGAACTCGTGTCGCCCAAAGGCGTACCCGCCTGCACGAATGAGTTCAGCAATCCCTGGGGGCTATAGGTTGGCGAGTCGCTGATGCCCGAGCCGCCGCCAAGAGACAGGACAACGCCCTCGTCGGAAGAGTCGTCAATGGCGTTCTGGGTCTCACCTGTGGTGGCACCCGACGCGATCGGGCTCCACAGTGGGCTGTTGGACGCTCCGATGCCGCTGCCATAAGGCTGCGACCAGGAATCGCCAGAGTTGGTACATGAACCGATCATTGATTTGGCTCCAGTTTGCCGTTGGTTCAACGGGATCGGACGGAGCCTTGGACACTTGAGGCCTTGACAGGTTCAAGCCAGCTCGATGTCAGGCGAAGACAGGCGCAAGAGGGCTCCCGTTCGTCCAGCGCTCGGAGACCGGCGGCGCGCTGGCCCGGTGAGATCCTCGCCACGCCATCACACTGGTTCGACCAGAGGACGGCCACGACCGCCGGCTTGCGTGCACCCTGGCGTCAGCGACGGCTCATGGACGCGCATCACGCCGACGCCGCCGAGAGGCCGCTTCAATCGCGCTCGATGTCCTGGTTGGCGTCGTTGCGCACGAAGCCGGCATCATGGACCTCGAAGACCCGGCCCGCGACCGGGGCGCGATCCAGCGAGGTCACGCGCCAACGATGGCTTGGATCAGCGCCCTGGATCACCAGCGGCAGGCGGTCGCGTTCGCTCCAGCAGATCGTGGTCACGCGGCCCGACTGCTCGAGCGAGTACCAGCGGCAGGCCGCGATGGGCGTCGCCGCCCCGGTCGGTGCCTCGATCCTGGCCAGCCGATACGACGCCAGCGGATGCTTCAAGCCGTGCGCGAGGTCGAACCAGTCGGTGAAGTTGCCCAATCGATACAGGTTGGCTCGCGCTATCCGCGTCGAGATGCGCCTGCCGTTGTCGACGACCGTCATGCTGAAGTCGCCGTCGCGCTCGGCACGCTGGACGAACGTGTCGATCGTGGCGTCGGTGCGGCGGCGCAGTCGCCGCTGGCCCTCGCGCCAGACTTCCAGGTCGTGCGTCTTTCCGCCGGACTCGTAGCGCACCTCGTAGTGCAGCCAGGCCGGTTCGCCCGCGTCGTCGAACACGCGCTCGAAGGACAGGTCGTCCTGTGGCTGCGCAGGCGCCGCCCACGCCCAGACCGGCAGCGCCAGGAGACCCGTGCAGGCCACGACACGGCTCAGCGTGCCCGCCATGAGGGTGCGCCCGTTCACTGGCGTACCGCCTTGGCGGAATCGAAGTAGCGGTAGGTCTTGCCGTCCACGCTGAGGTCCTTGACCGACAGGCTCGTCGAAAAGCTGCCGCCTGCCAGGCTCGCGTCCGCCGTCGCGCCTGTCGGGTCGGTGGGCAGTTCGAAGCGCAGTCCGGTCGCGGCCGTCGGCGAGGTGACGACCGAGGCCGCCACCGTCGCCGCCGACGTGCTGGCGGGCTTCAGAAGGCCCTCGTTGAGGATGCGGCCGTCGGCCATCGGCATCGACAGGCCGAGCACGTAGGCGACGGTGGGCGCGACGTCGACGTTGCCGGACGGGCTCGTGATCGCGGTGGCAGGGCGGAAAGACGGCCCGTTGGCGATCAGCGTGTTGTGGACGTCGCTGGTGCCGAAGCTGCCGTGCATCCCGTGCTGTCCGGCGCTGAAGCTCTCGAACTCGATGCCCGGCATGCCCTGCACGGAAACGCCGTAGTCCCAGGTGAAGCTGACCACGACGTCGGGCTGGCCGTTGTTCTGGCGGCTGGCGTTCTCGAGGTTGACCTGGGCCAGCGTGAGCGTGCCTGGCAGGCTGCCGTATCGGCTGTCGACGAAGATCGCCCCGTACTCCTCGCGCTGCTGCAGCACCTTCACGAGTTTTGCCACGGTCGCCGAATCATGGCTGGGGACGTAGAAATAGTCCGAACCGCCGTTGGCCGCGACGACGACGGCGTTGGCCGGCAACGTGCCCGGCGCCGGCACGTTGAATCGCGCGACCGGCGTCGCCAGCGTCGCGCTGATGGCCTGGTAAGGCGTGTTGGCCTTGCCGCACAGCGAGCCGGCGGCGTCGAGGCGGACAGGAATCGTCGGCACGCCGCCGGCATCGAGTCCGTACATCGAATCGACCGCGCAGCCGGAGCCGTCGTAGGCGTTGAAGCCGCGATAGGTGAGCAGGTCGGCGGAGCGGACGTCCCCCGAGAACGAGTAGCCGCTGGGGTTGACCGCGCCGATGGCCGCGGTGTTGGTTCCGCTCGTCGAGCCATTGACCAGCGGGCCGTTCGGCAGCGTGGTGGACGCGGTGACGGAGCGCAGCGGGTACAGGCCCAGGGGCCCGGAAACGCTCGAATGGCCATGGTCGGAGACGACGATGATGTTGGTGCTGCCGTCCAGTCCGTTGGCACGCAGGCCGGCGATCAGTTCGCCCAGGCGTGCGTCCTGCGAGCGCAGGCCGGCCACGGCGTTGGCGCTGCCCGGCCCGTATCCGTGCTCGACGTTGTCCGGCGTGCGAAACCAGATCAGCGAGAGCATCGGCATCTTCCTGGGCAGGATGTACTGCGTGAAGGCCGCCATCATGTACTTGTTGGCGGCGTCCTCGGGCGCACCCTGCGTGGTGTCGCTGGGGTCGCGCGAGGGGATCGCGATCGAGCCCGCCGGGTCGTAGGCCGTGGTATTGAACGTGATGTAGCCGGCGCGGTTGGTCGGGCTGCCGTTGCCCGGCGCCAGCGTCACCGCGTCGGTACCGGAATAGTCGTGCACGACGTTGGCCGGCAGCGCGATGTTGGCGGCCTGCAGTTCGGTGACGAGGCTGCGCGGCTCCACCGTGTTTTCATCGAGGAAGATGCCGCCGCGGCCCAGATCCTGGATGAACGCGGCGCCGGACTTGCCAACGGTGGCCGTCACGAGACCGGCCGCCTGCGCGGTGGCGAACAGGCTCTTGACCAGCAGCAACTGCCCGCTGTAGTAGCTGTCGAGCGTGCTCAGGACCTGGTAGTCCTCGGTGAAGACCGGGTCCACGTAGTCCTGCGCCGTGCCGCCGGCGCTGGGGCCGGACGGGATCACCGCGGACGCGCCCTGAGGAGGCGTCCAGAAGGTGTTGCCATAGAAGCCGCTGGTCTTCGGGAAGGAGCCGGTCGCGAAACTCGACCCGTTCATCATCGTGAAGGTCGGATAGGTCGAATGGTTGTCCGTGAAGTTGACGCCCGACTGGCGCAGCGCATAGAGGTTGGGCGTCACCGACGCGCTGACCGAGTCGGGCCGCAGGCCGTCCCACACCATGACGATGGTGCGCACGGGCTGGATCGCCGGCGGCGCCGGGGTCGGGGCGGGCGTGCTCGACGACGAATCGGCGCACCCCGCCATGAGCGCGAGGCTCGCGCTTGTAGCGAGTACGAAGGCTGCAGTCTTGGACAAGTTGGAACTCCGAACGGTGGGTCTGGTGACGTTGAAGGGACGCGCTGTGCCCGCACGTTAGGCAGGGCGTTTGACGGTTGCATGTCAATGCCCGTCAGGCGTACGCGGCGTCCGGGGTACTCCGCTTCAATTCGGGTTCATCGGTGTCTGGCGTGCCCTTCATCACGTGAGTCTCGGTCGGCCGGAGCCAGCCACGGTGCGCGCCCTCGATCGGCATGGGCGCCGGAAATCGCAGCGACCGAATCTCGCAATGGCCGGTTCGGTTGCCAGCGCGGGAAGGATGGCAGAAGGCTGTCGTGGCCCTTGCCAACAAGAACGCACGCATGCTCGGGGCGGTTTTCTGCAGGGCGAAGGCGTACGACCCCAACGACGTCTCGATCAAGCCAGGAACTGCGGCCGCGGTCTGATCTCACCAAGCGACAACGAGGAGAGATTGTTCCCGGCAGGCAGGCATCCGGAGATGCATCACACAGGTCAGGCCGCTACTTGCCGCGTGGCGGCCGACCGTTCGCAACGGGTCGGTCCCGGTGGCTCCCGAAGAGATGGCCCATTGCCACCCGATCGCGCCGGGGACGGGCCCCTCGCGGGGGCCGTCGTGTGGTTCGCCCGCCCGGAGTTCGCGCCGCCGGGATCTGTCCCGTCGGCGCGCGGGCGTGGCCACACTCAGGCCGCGGTCGGCGCCTTGCTTGGCGTCCGCGGACCCTGTCCTGCGAAGCGCGTCGACAGGTCGTCGGAGAATGGTGGCGGCGCCTGGGACGTTGAGCTTGTTGGCGGTCTTGACCGACTGGGAGCAGGCCAGCGCCGCGTTCATGGCGTCGCTGCCGGCAATGGCCAGGCTGTCGTCCAGCATGTCGGCGACCTGGCTGATCGGTTGGTGCAGCGAGCGCAGCACGCCGAAGGCCGTGACGTCGCTGGAGAAGCTGTCGATGTCGACGAACGCCGGCTTGAACTGCGGATTGGTGCTCGCGTAGGTGAGCGTCCTGGACACGAAATCCACGCTCTTGCTGCCCATCTTCGCCAGCGCCCGTTTCTCGTCGGGGCCGATGTTGACGAGGTAGGGCACCAGCCTGGCCTGCAAGGTCTGCACCGCGGCCTGGATGGGCGGTGCGCGATTTGTGTGGATACATGATGAGGTATCTCAACTGGACAATCAGGGAGGCCAAGCGCTTCGGCCAGGGGGCTTGCGGCCCTGTCTCCCGACTCGATGGCCGTGCCCATGGGAGGGCGTTCGCGTGAAG
>CAIMXF010000105.1 GCA_903845345.1 uncultured beta proteobacterium | reverse complement strand
TTCAACCTGTTCTTCGAGAACTCCACGCGCACGCGCACCACGTTCGAGATCGCCGCCAAGCGGCTGTCGGCCGACGTGATCAACCTCGACATCGCGAAGTCGTCGGCCTCCAAGGGCGAGAGCCTGCTCGACACCATCGCCAACCTGTCGGCGATGCATGCGGACATGTTCGTCGTGCGCCACGGCGAATCGGGCGCGCCGTACCTCATCGCCAGGCACTGCGCGCCGCACGTGCACGTGGTCAACGCCGGCGACGGCCGCCATGCGCATCCCACGCAGGGCCTGCTGGACATGTACACGATCCGGCACTACAAGAAGTCGTTCAACGAGCTGACGGTGGCCATCGTCGGCGACATCGTGCACTCGCGCGTCGCACGCTCCGACATCCACGCCCTCACCACGCTGGGCGTGCCCGAGATCCGCGCCGTCGGCCCCAAGACGCTGGTGCCCGGCGACCTGCGCGAGATGGGCGTGCGCGTGTGCCACGACATGCGCGAAGGCGTGAAGGACGCCGACGTCATCATCATGCTGCGGCTGCAGAACGAGCGCATGAGCGGCGCGATGCTGCCCAGCGCAGGCGAGTACTTCAAGAGCTACGGGCTGACCGAGGAGCTCCTCGCGCTGGCCAAGCCCGACGCGATCGTGATGCACCCGGGCCCGATCAATCGCGGCGTGGAGATAGCCTCGCGCGTGGCCGACGGCTCGCACAGCGTGATCCTGCCGCAGGTCACCTTCGGCATCGCCGTGCGCATGGCCGTGATGTCCATTCTTGCCGGGAACGACGCATGAGCGACGCCCGGCCGCCAGCAGACGCTGGCCTCGCAGTCCGCAGGACGGAGATCAACCAATGAATGTCCTCATTCGCAACGGCCGCGTGATCGACCCCGCGAGCGGCCGCGACGAGGCCGCCGACGTCGCCATCGCCGCCGGCCGCATCGTGGCCATCGGCAACGTGCCGGCCGACTTCACGCCCGAACGCACCATCGAGGCCGACGGCTGCGTCGTCGCGCCGGGCCTGGTCGACCTCGCCGCGCGCCTCAAGGAGCCGGGCCCCGGCGCGCTGGAAAGCGAACTGGAAGCTGCAGCGGCGGGCGGCGTCACCAGCCTCGTCTGTCCGCCCGACATGGATCCGCCGCTCGACGAGCCGGGCCTGGTCGACATGCTGAAGTTCCGCGCCCGCAAGCTGAGCCGCTGCCGCCTGTTCCCGCTGGGCGCGCTGACGCAGCGGCTGGAGGGCGTCGAGCTCACCGAGATGATAGCCCTGACCGAGGCCGGCTGCGTCGGCTTCTCGCAGGCCGAGCATGCGGTGAAGGACAACCTCACGCTGATGCGCGCGATGCAGTACGCCAGCACGCGCGGCTACGCGGTGTGGCTGCGGCCGCAGGATCCGTCGCTGTCCGGCGGCGTGGCGGCGAGCGGCGCGGTGGCGACGCGGCTGGGGCTGTCCGGCGTGCCGGTCGCGGCCGAGACGATCGCGCTGCACACCATCATCGAGCTGGTGCGCGTGACGGGCGCGCGCGTGCACTTCTGCCGGCTGTCGAGCGCCGCGGGCGTCGAGCTGGTGCGCCGCGCCAAGGCCGAGGGCCTGCCGGTGACGGCCGACGTCAGCATCAACTCGCTGCACCTGACCGACGTGGACATCGGCTACTTCAACGCCGACATGCGCCTCGTGCCGCCGCTGCGCCAGGGCAAGGACCGGGACGCGCTGCGCGCCGGTCTCGCGGACGGCACGATCGACGCGCTGGTGTCCGACCACACGCCCATCGGCGACGACGACAAGATGCTGCCGTTCGGCGAGGCCGTGCCTGGCGCGACCGGCCTCGAGCTGCTGCTGAGCCTCGCGCTGAAGTGGGGCAACGACAGCGGGCTGACGTTCGCACAGGCGCTCGCGCGCGTCACGAGCGATCCCGTGCGCGTGCTGGGCGAGGCGCTGGGTTCGCTGGGCCAGAGCGCGGGCCGGCTGGTCGAGGGCGGCGTCGCCGACATCTGCGTGTTCGATGCGAACGCGCAATGGCAGGTGACGCCCGAGACGCTGCGCAGCCGCGGCAAGCACACGCCGTTCGATGCCGCGTCCAGCGGAACGCGGATGCCAGGGCGCGTGCGCCACACGCTGGTCGCCGGCACGCTGGCGTACAGCGCCGCAACCCCGGAGTCGAACGCCGCTTGAGGACGCTCGTCGCGATCTGGCGCATCCTGTGCGTCGTCGGCATGGTGGCGCGTGGCCTGTGGCTCGCGGGCGTCGTGATGCCGCGTCGCGACCTCGCCGGCCGGCGCGCGGTCGTGCAGCGCTGGGCCGTGCAGATGTTGCGCTGCCTCGGCGTCCAGGTGCGGGTGTCGGGCGACGCGCATGCCGGCGCGGTGCTGATGGCCTCCAACCACGTCTCGTGGCTGGACATCCCCGCGCTGCACGCGAGCGCGCCGCAGGCACGCTTCGTGTCGAAGTCGGCCATCGCGCGCTGGCCGCTGCTGGGCCGCCTCGCGCGCGCCGGCGGCACATTGTTCATCGAGCGCGAACGCAAGCGCGACGCGCTGCGCGTGGTGCACGAGGTGGCCGAGGCGTTGAAGCAGGCCGACGCCGTCGCCGTGTTCCCCGAAGGCACGACCGGCGCAGGCTACGACGTGCTGCCGTTCCATGCCAACCTGCTGCAGGCCGCGATCGCCACGGCCACCGTCGTGCAGCCGATCGCGCTGCGCTACAGCGAACCCGGCCATGCAGTGAGCGTCGCCACGCAGTACGTCGGCGACACCACGCTGGGCCAGAGCCTGATGAAGGTGTGCCGCGCGCGCGGGCTGGTCGTCGACGTGCATTTCCTCGCGCCCGAACCCGTCGGCGAACTCGATCGTCGCGTGCTCGCGCAGCGCCTGCACGACCGCATCGCGGCCGAGCTGCGGGCCATGACCGCCGCGGCCTGAGGCTCGTCCGCCGCCTTGCTGCAGCGCGGCGGTCCATGGCTTGCCCCTGCTCGAGGCAGCGAAAGGGCAAACACCATGAACGACAACAATTCCCAGACGGCCTATGGCGTGTTCAAGCCAGTCGGCCACGTGCTCGCGTCGTTTCCCTCCGAACGCGACGCGCGCTCGGCCGTGGAAGCGCTGAAGCAGGCCGGCTTTCCCGACGTTGCGTTCTATGCGGCTTCCGAGGTGCTGGAGCGCGCCGAGCGCGACATCCAGAACGCGGGCATGCTGGCCAGCGTCGGCCAGGAGCTCAACCTCGTCAAGCAGCAGCGCGATCTCGCGGAGCAGGGGCACCCGTTCGTGTCGGTGCTGGCGCCCGAGGACGACGCGGCGCGGCGCGCGGCCGACATCGTCGCCCGCTACAACGCGGACCGCGCGCAGAAGTTCGGCCGGCTGATCATCGAGGAACTGATCGAGCCGGGCACCGGCCAGCGCCAGGCGAACGAGTCGCCCGACACCGGCCTCGATCCGCAGACCCGTTCGGGCGACGAGTCCGGCACCGGGCCGGCACGGCATTAGCCCGCGCTTCGGCGCGCCGTCCACAGCTTCGCGGCCAGCGGCAGCGCGACGGCCGCGATGCCGAGCAGCACGATCCACGCGTCGCCGGCGAGCGTCCAGCGGCGCGCGCGGTCGTAGGCCTCGGCGGGCGGCAGCAGCGTGCTCGTGGCCGGATCCTGCGGCGCGTAGTACACCAGCACCGGGTCGCCGAGGCGGGCGGCGCGGCAGTCGATCGCGTCGTCCGCGGCCTGCGCCGCATACGTGCGGGCGCCGGCCGTGAATTCGTAGCGGACGTCGATGCGGTCGTCGCACGCGATGCGGCTCAGGCGACCCGTCGTCGTGACGTGGTCGGCGGCGAGCTCGCGCCACGGGTCGGCCGCGTCCTGGCAGCCGGCGAGCGCGCACGGCAGCGCGAGTGCGAGATGGAGCGAGGCCAGCGTCGGCATGATGGCGTGCGTCTCGTCAGAACTGGCTGGTGACGTCGACGGCGCGATCTTCGCCGTGCATCGATGCGGGCATTCGCCCCAGGCGCAACGCGATCGCGACGCAGCCCAGCCACAGCAGCGCGAGAAAGCCCAGCACGCCCGGCCACGCGCCGGCCTGCCAGGCGTGGCCGCCGAGCCAGCCCATCGAGCTCGCGCCCAGGTAGTACGCGGTGAGGTAGGTGGCCGACGCGAGCGCCTTCGAGCGCTGCGCCAGCCGGCCGACCCAGCTGCTGGCCACCGAGTGCGCGGCGAAGAAGCCGAACGTGAACAGCGCGACGCCGGCGACGATCACCGGCAGCGCCGACGCCAGCGTCAACGCGAGGCCGAGCGCGCACAGCGCGAGCATCCAGCCCAGCACGCGCGACGCGCCCAGACGGTCGGCCTGGCGGCCGGCCCACGGCGACGAGAACATGCCCACCACGTACAGCAGGAAGATCGCGCCGATCGACGCGTGCGACAGCGCGAACGGCGCCTGTCCGAGCCGGAAGCCCAGGTAGTTGTAGAAGCTCACGAAGCTGCCCATCAACAGGAACGACAGCCCGAACAGCGGCAGCAGCCCGCGCTCCGCGAACACGCTGCGCAGGTCGGCCAGCGCATGGCGCGGATGCAGCGGGCGCGGACGATGCCGGCGCGACGCGGGCAGGCTGCGCCAGAACTCGAACGCCGAGATCGCGCCGAGCACGCCCAGGCCCGCGAACGCGACGCGCCAGCCGACGACGTCGGCCAGCACGCCGCACACGAGGCGGCTTGACATGCCGCCTGCCGCGTTGCCCGCGATGATCAGCCCGACGGCCTGGCCCAGCGCCTTCGGATCCATCTCCTCGGCCAGCCACGCCGACGCCACCGCAGGCAGCCCGGCCAGGCTCAGGCCCAGCAGCGCGCGCAGCGCGATCAGCGTCGGATAGTTGGGCGCCGCGGCGCACAGCAGGCTAAACAGTGCGCCCAGCACGATGGCCGACAGCATCACCGGCTTCGGCCCGAAGCGCTGCGCGAGCAAGCCGGTCGGGATCAGTCCCAGCGCCACCGCGCCGGCGGTCGCCGACAGCACGCCGCTGGCCTGGGCCGGGCTCAGGTCGAAGGCCGTTCCGAACAGCGACAGCAGCGGCTGCGGCCCGTAGAACATCGCGAACACCGCGAAGCCGCCGACGAACAGCGCCCACTTGGCCGAGCGATGCGCGGCGCTGCCGGCTTCCAGCGGCGGCGGCAACGGCTCGTGCGCGCCGGCGCGGATCGCATGAGTCGCAAGAGGGGCGTGGATCGCGGACATGCACGCAGCTTAAGGAGTCGCACTTAGTCAGTCCAATATATGATTGATTCACAACTGAGACTTGAAAAGACTCAATGGAACTGCGTCACCTGCGCTATTTCGTCGCCGTCGCCGAGGAACTGCACTTCACCCGCGCGGCCCTGCGCCTGAACATCGCCCAGCCGCCGCTGAGCCAGCAGATCCGCGCGCTGGAGGACGAACTCGGCGTACAGCTGTTCCTGCGCACGCGCCGTTCGGTGGCGCTCACCGACGCCGGGCAGGCGCTGCTCGTGCGTGCGCGCGAGATGCTCGCCGCGTCGCACGCGCTGCCGGGCGAGCTGCAGCGCGTGGCGCGCGGCGAGGTCGGCCTGCTGCGCATCGGCTTCTCGTCGACGCTGCCGCTGACCAAGGTGCTGCGCGACGTCGTCGCCGACCACCGGCGCACGCATCCCGACGTCGCGCTCAACCTTCGCGAGATGCATTCGCAGCGGCAGTTCCACGGCCTGCTGCGCGGCGAGCTCGACGTCGGCCTGGTGCGCTACAACGAGGACGCGCCCGAAGGCATCCGAACGCGGCTGCTGCGCCGCGACCCGCTGCGGCTCGTGGTGCCCGCCACGCATCGCTTCGCGCGCCGCAAGTCGGTGGCCATCGCCGAGTGCCGAGACGAGGCCTTCATCGGCTTTCCCGGCGACGCCGGCACCGGCACCGGCCCGTTGCTCAAGCGCCTGTGCGCTCAGGCCGGCTTCGACCCGCGCATCGCGCAGGAAGCCCGCGAGGCGACCACGCAGATCGGTCTCGTGGCCGCGGGCCTGGGACTCGCCGTGCTGCCCGGGCCGCTCGAGGCGGTGCGCATCGAGGGCGTGCACTACGTGGCGCTGAAGGACGCGGGCGCGCTGCTGGTGATGTCGGTGGCCACGCGCGCGGACGAGGCGTCGGAACGCGTGCTGCAGTTCGTGCGCCGCGTCGGCGCGCTGGCCAAGGCGGCGTGACGTCGCGCCTCAGGCCAGCGACCAGGCGACGCTCCGCGTCCCGCCGATGTTCGCGCCGGTCGTCGTCGCCCGCGGGTGGTGGTCGACCAGCGTGGCTGTCAACGTCCTGCGCCTGTCGATCGCCTCGCGCGCCTGGTCCGGCGTGATCGTGTGCAGCGGCAGCTTGAGGCGTTGCGCGAACGCGCCGGCGGCGTTGCGCCAGCCGAGATAGAGGAAGCGCTCGGCGGGCTTGCCGTGCGCGAAGTCGCCCACGAGCACGACTTGCGTCGCATCCAGCGACTTCACCTGCAGCGCGAAGTCGAACACGATCGTGCCGGTCCGGCCTGGCTTGCCGACGTGCAGCACGGCCGCCTTGTCCTGCAGGCCGAAGGCACCGGGCGCGGGCGTCCAGATGGCGGGGCCCTTGCCGTCGTAGATCAGGCGGAGATGAAGCGATTCCATGAGCTGAACGCCCACCTCCGTCGATCAGGCCGTCCGCGCCGATCGATACAGGGGCGCCCAGGGGTGACGCGGATTGGGGCGCGTGTCGTCGAAGACGCGCTCATCCTCCACCGGCAGGACGGCGCGGTCGGACTCGATGAAGGGAGGCTCGTTGCGTGTCCGCTCGACGATGACCGCCAGGCCGTGCGCCGCCACTTCCTCGTCGCTCACGTCGCGATAAGTGATCCCGTATCCATGATGGAGCACTTCCAGCCTGAAGGAACCGTCGGGCATTCGGTTCGCGACGTGGCCATGCATGAGCAGCCGCAGGAGGCGGGCGCCGCCCACGGACTCCTTGGCGACGGCATGCATGTGTGCTGCCAGCCACTTCTTGCGGAACGACAGTGTCGCGATGGACGCCGCCTCCAAGCGCACGGCCGGGTCCTTGTCCGACAGCGCGGCCAGCAGCAGGTCGTCCACCAGCGTGTTCTGCGCCGCGCCGCTCGAGAGGCAGCGCAGGGCGAGCACGCGCAGCTTGGCGCGCTTGTGCGCGAACAGCGTGCGCACGACGGGCGCCGTGTCGACGCCGGCCGCCTGCAGCCAGCCCATCATTTCCTTGGCGTTGGCCCAGACCATGGAATATTTGTCGGCCAATGCGGCCAGCAGAAGAGCGACGTGCTCGTCGGCCAGCGCGCCTGCGGCGATCGCAGCGTCGCAGGCGTCGGCGAGCGTCAGCACGACGGGGATCGCCGCCAGCTCGCTGGCGCGACTCTTGCGCCCGGCGAACCAGGCGTCGTAGCGTTGGCGTAGCGTCGTCATGGCTGACGCGTCGCGCGTTCGGGCCTCAGGCCTTCTTGCCCTGCGCCGCCACCGCCGCAGCGGCCTTCGCCGCCGCCTCGGCATCGCCCAGGTAGTAGCTCCTGATCGGCTTCAGGCCGGCGTCGAGTTCGTAGACCAGCGGGATGCCGTTGGGGATGTTGACGCCCACGATGTCGGCGTCGCCGATGTTGTCGAGGTACTTCACCAGCGCGCGGATCGAGTTGCCGTGCGCGGCGACGACGATGCGCTGGCCCGACCTGATGGCCGGGGCGAGCACCTCGTTCCAGCACGGCAGCACGCGAGCGACCGTGTCCTTCAGGCATTCGGTGAGCGGGATCTGCGCCGGATCGAGCTTGGCGTAGCGCGGGTCGTGGCGCTGGCCGCGCGGGTCGTCGGCCTCGAGCGCGGGCGGCGGCGTGTCGTAGCTGCGGCGCCAGACCAGCACCTGCTCGTCGCCGTATTCCTTGGCCATGTCGGCCTTGTTGAGGCCCTGCAGGCCGCCGTAGTGGCGCTCGTTCAGGCGCCAGTCCTGCCTGACCGGCAGCCAGGTGCGGTCCATCGTGTCCAGGCAATGCCACAGCGTCCAGATCGCGCGCTTGAGCACCGACGTGTAGGCCACGTCGAACTCGTAGCCGGCCTCCTTCAGCAACTCGCCCGCCGTGCGCGCCTGCGCGACGCCGGTGGCGGTGAGCTCGACGTCGGTCCAGCCGGTGAAGCGGTTCTCGAGATTCCAGGTGGATTCGCCGTGGCGGATCAGGACGAGCTTGTACATGGGGAGGCCTCGCGCCGTGCGGCGCCTTCGGGAGGTTCAGGGGAAGCGCAAATTCTATGCGGCGCGACCGCGGCCGCACGCCGCGGTCCGGCAAGTGCGGGTTGCCGCAGGCAAGGGCGCGCCCGTCGCGCGTGAACTTCCTATAATCGGATTCTTTCCCAGTTCCGAACGGCTCCCTTGACTTTCTTCACCGACCCCACCGTCTGGCTCCTGGCCCTGGCCGCCCTCGTCTCCGGCGGGCTGCTGCTGTGGCCGACGATCAACGGCGTGCGCCAGGGCGGCGTGTCGCCCACCGAGGCGGTGCACCTGATGAATCGCGAGAAGGCCAGCGTGATCGACGTCAGCGAGCCGGGGGAATATGCGGTGGGGCACATCGTCGGGTCGCGCAACGTGCCGATCGGCCGCCTGGAAGTGGCGCCCGAGCTGCCCAAGAACAAGACGCTGCCGGTCGTGCTCGTGTGCGCCAGCGGCGACCGCGCCGCGAAGGCGGCCAAGGCGCTGGAGGCCAAGGGCTACGCCAAGGCGGTGGTGCTGGCCGGCGGCATGAAGGCCTGGCGGGCGGCCAACCTGCCGGTCGAGACCTCGACGGCGCCCGCCTGACGCTGCGCGTTCGCCGCCCGTCCGCGGCGATTCCGTCACGCCGGCCGTCACGGCGTTGTCACCTGACGGCGCAAGGTTGCCCGCGCTGCGCGAAAATCGGGCACTTCCGCAGTTTCGACCTCGCCCGCCGAGGCGCACGCCCATGAATCCGGTCCGCATGTTCACCACCCAGGTCTGCCCGTACTGCATCCGCGCGAAGCAGTTGCTCAAGCAGCGCGGCGTCGACGCCATCGACGAGATCCGCGTCGACCTGGACCCGCAGCAGCGCGACGCGATGATCGCGCAGACCGGCCGCCGCACCGTGCCGCAGATCTTCATCGGCGACACCTGGGTGGGCGGCTGCGACGACCTGATCGCGCTCGACCAGAAGGGCGGCCTCGTGCCGCTGCTCAACGGCTGAGGTTTACCCGTCGCGGTGGGCTCGCGGGCCTGCGACATAATGCTGGATGCAGCCCGCACCGTCCCGGTTTGCGGGCTTCGTTTTTTTCGAGACATCCATGGCTGAACAAGACCAATCCCCTGTTTTCCAGATCCAGCGCATCTACCTGAAGGATCTGTCGCTCGAGCAACCGAACTCGCCGCAGGTGCTGCTGGAACAGACCCAGCCGCAAGTGGACATCCAGCTGTCCATGGCCGCCGAAGCCATCGCCGCGGGCCTGTTCGAGGTGAGCGTCACCGGCACGGTCACCACCAAGGTCGGCGAGCGCGTGCTGTTCCTGGTCGAGGCCAAGCAGGCCGGCATCTTCGAGATCCGCAACGTGCCGCCCGAGCAGCAGCAGGGCATCCTGGGCGTCGTCTGCCCGCAGATGCTCTACCCGTACCTGCGCGCCATCGTCTCCGACGTCTGCACGCGCGCCGGCTTCCCGCCGATCCTGCTGGCCGAAGTCAACTTCCAGGCGATGTTCGAAGCGCAGCAGCAGGCCCAGCTGGCGCAGGCCGCCTCGGCCAACGGCGCGCCGAACTGAAGGCCGCCCGGGCACGGTGACCGCCTCCGTGCCGACTGATCCTTCCTTCCGTTGAGACACGCTGCCATGCGCATCTCCGTCATCGGCGCCGGCGCCTGGGGCACGGCTCTCGCGATCGCCGCGGCGCGACGCCATCGCGTGATGCTGTGGGCGCGCGACGTCGCGCAGGCCCGGCAGATGGCCGCCGACCGGCGCAACGAGCGCTACCTGCCGCACGCGGTGTGGCCGGACCAGCTGGCCGTCACGTCCGACCACGCGGCCGCGCTCGCGCATGCCGTGGGCGGGCTCGTGATCGTCGCCACGCCGATGGCCTCGCTGCGCGAGCGGCTGGCCGCGCTGGCGCCCGACACCTGCGTGTTCTGGCTGTGCAAGGGCGTCGAGTCGGCCACCGGGTCGCTGGGCCACCAGATCGCGGCGAGCGTGCTGCCGCACGCGTCGGTGGGCGTGCTGTCGGGCCCCAGCTTCGCGCAGGAGGTGGCCGGCGGCAGCCCGACGGCGCTGGTGGCGGCGAGCAACGACTCCGCCTTGTGCGACCTCGCCGTCAGCGCGTTCCACAGCGAGGCGATCCGCATCTACCGGTCGACCGACGTCGTGGGCGTCGAAGTGGGCGGCGCCGTCAAGAACGTGCTGGCGATCGCCACCGGCATCGCCGACGGCCTCAACCTGGGGCTCAACGCGCGTGCCGCGCTGATCACGCGCGGCCTGGCCGAGATGACGCGCCTGGGCGTGGCGCTCGGCGCGCACGCCGACACCTTCATGGGCCTGTCGGGCCTGGGCGACCTCGTCCTCACCGCCACCGGCGACCTCTCGCGCAACCGCAAGGTCGGCCTGATGCTGGCGCAGGGCCTGTCGCTGACCGGCATCCTCGAACGCCTGGGCCACGTGGCCGAGGGCGTCTACTGCGCGGAGACCGTCACGCGGCTCGCGCACGACCACGGCGTGGCGATGCCCATCGCCGACATGGTGTCGGCCGTGATCCATCGCCGCATCGCAGCGCGGGACGCGGTGTCGTCGCTGATGCGGCGCGATTCGCGCGACGAAGGCGCCTGAGCGCCTTCAGTGGCCGCCGGCGTAGCCGTTCACGCGCCACGCCTCGAACACCGCCACCGCCACCGCGTTGCTCAGGTTGAGGCTGCGCTGGCCCGGCAACAGCGGCAGGCGAACCAGTCTCTCAGGCGGAAACGCGTCGCGCACGGCCTGCGGCAGTCCGGCCGATTCGCTGCCGAAGACGAGGCTGTCGCCGGCGCGCCAGGCGACGCCGGCCAGCGTGCCGGTGCCGCGCGTGGAGAACGCGAAGCAGCGCGACGGCTCCACCGTGGCGGCGTAGTCGCTCCAGGAGGCGTGGCGGCGGACGTCGGCGAACTCGTGGTAGTCGAGCCCGGCGCGGCGCAGCAGCCTGTCCTCCATCGAGAAGCCCAGCGGCTCGATCAGGTGCAGCTCGCAGCCGGTGTTGGCCGCCAGGCGGATCACGTTGCCGGTGTTGGGCGGGATCTCGGGATGGACGAGGACGATGCGGAACATGCCTGGATTGTCATTCACGACGCCGGCGTGCGCGCGACGACCCACACCTGCACGTCGCGCGCCCCCGCGGCGCGCAGCGTGCGCGTGGCCGCGTGGGCGGTGGCGCCGGTGGTGAGCACGTCGTCGACCAGCGCGATGCGCGCGCCGCGTACCCAGGCCGCGTGGCGCGGCGCGACGACGAACGCCCCCTGCAGGTTCTTCGCGCGCTCGGATCGATGCAGGCCCAGCTGGTGGCCGGTATCGCGCACGCGGAACAGCGCGTCGGCGCGCGCCTGCAGCGCGAGCGTGCGCGCCAGGCGGCGCGCGAGTTCCCACGACTGGTTGTAGCCGCGCTCGCGCAGCCGTTCGCGCGACAGCGGCACCGCAACCACGCGCACGTCGCTGGCGTGCATGTGGGCGAGCGCGGCCGTCAACGGGCCGAGCAGCGCGGCGATGGTCTCCAGCCGCTGATGGAACTTCAGGTCGGCGATCGCGCGATCCCACGGATAGCCGTAGTCGACGCCCGCGACCACGCGCGACCACGGCGGCGGCGCGAGCTGGCAGCGCACGCAGCGCGCGTCGTCGCCCGCGGCCGCGTCGGCCAGCGGCAGCGCGCAGCCGACGCAGCGGGGGC
>CAIMXF010000104.1 GCA_903845345.1 uncultured beta proteobacterium | reverse complement strand
TCCGGGTCGTCGGCAGTTCTGTGAATCCCATTGACTGGAAAGTTCGCGAAGGCTACCTCAGGGAGATGATCCGTCACGTCCTGCCCTTCACGCCCGGCTGGGACGTCTCAGGCGTGGTGCATGCAGTGGGGAGGAATGCCTCGAAGTTCCAGGTCGGAGACGCGGTCTACGGGCGACCCGACGTCGCGCGCGACGGGACGTACGCGGAATTCATCGCGGTGCGCGAATCCGAGCTTGCGCTCAAGCCGCGCACGATCTCGCACATCGAAGCTGCGGCCCTTCCGCTGGCCGGCATCGCCGCCTGGGAGTCCCTGATTACCGTCGGGAAAGTCGCGGCAGGCCAACGCGTGCTCGTCCACGCGGCGGCGGGCGGCGTCGGATCATTGGCTGTCCAAATCGCCAAGGCGCGCGGCGCCTATGTCGTCGGCACCGGCTCGGCGGGGAGTCGCACACTGATCGAGTCTCTGCACGCCGACGAGTTCGTCGACTATCACTCTCAGCAGTTGCAGGACATCGCCGGGAACATGAATCTGGTGTTCGACACGATCGGCGGCGCGACACAGGAAGCCTCCTGGTCGCTGCTGGCCTCCAATGGGATCCTGGTCTCGATTACGGATCCGCCGTCGCAAGAACGCGCACGGAAACTGGGCGTTCGCGCCGCCTTTGTCTTCATCCAGCCCAACGCCCCCGTACTCGAGCAGATGGCCCAATGGGTCGATGGCGGCGTGCTGCGTCCAGTGATCGGCGCCGAGTTCGCGCTTTCGGACATTCGACAGGCCCACGCGTTGAGTGAAGCCGGTCACGCGCAGGGAAAGATCGCGCTCTACGTCGGCGCGCCTTAGGACGCCTCCGAGTCCTGAACTTCTTCCGCTGCCAGGCTTGGTCTCACGGGCATTCTAGTTTTCGCCAGATCAGCAAGTCGCATCTGTCGGAAGGTCGGCGGCTCCCGCTAACAATTTGTCCTGGTCGCGCGCGTGCCGCTCTGAGTCCAAGGCGCGCTACCGTACGGACGAGAGTCCGCGGCGCATGCATGCTGATGGTCCAATCGCGTTGCCCAGGAGAGCCGCATGAAGACCGACGAGCAGTTGAAGAAGGATGTCTATGCGGCACTTGCATGGGATCCGTCGATCCATGCGGCGCAAATCGGGGTCACTGTGAAAGACGGTCAGGTGACCCTCCTGGGTGAGGTCAGCAGCTTCGTCGAGAAATGGAACGCTGAAGCTGCGGCCCAGCGCGTGTCCGGCACGAAGGCGACTACATTCGCCATGACCGTCAAGCTGTCAGCCTTCGGCATGCGCAACGATGCCGACATCGCGAAGTCGGCGCAGATCGCTCTCGACAGCACGGCCGGCCTCCCAGAGGATGCCTTCCAGGTCATGGTGGAGGCGGGATGCATCACGTTGACCGGTCATGCGGAATGGCAATTCCAGCGCCAGGCGGCCTTCGATGCCGTACGCCATCTCGTGGGGGTCACGGGCGTCGAGAACTGCATTTCGATCCGACCCACGACGGCGCTCGTGGCGATGGAGGCGGATATCGAGTCCGCGCTGAAATCAGCCGTAGCAGCCGATGCGAACGATATCTCGGTGGCACTGCACGGTTGCGATCTCACACTTAGCGGCAAGGTCGCCAACTGGGAGGACCGCGAGCGGGTCACCCGACTGGCCTGGGGAACGCCGGGCGTTCGCCATGTCCTGGACAACATGACCTTGTGAACGAAGGTTTCGATAGCCGTTCCGTTCACGCCGCAGTATGGGCACGTCGCGTGTCTCGCCTTGGGCCGGTCAGCCTGTCGCGTTCTCGATCGAGTTGCGAAGCCGTGCGATTGCTGCCCCGACGCGGGCTTCATACGCCTTCCAGCGTTTGGCGGTCGCCAGCTTGAGCTCGTACAACTTCGCGTCGGCGGATTTCATGTCTTCCTGGATCGTCCTGGTTTGGCGATCGATCTTGTCCTTCGCATCCGCGGAAGCCATGCCGGCCTGCTGTTGCAGCTCCGCGACCTTGTCATTGCCCTTCGCAATGTCCCTCTCTGCATTCGAGATGAAGCGGTCTCGCTGCGCCGCATCGCTGGCGTAGTCGAAAGGCGGCAAGGCCTTGATGGCGTCGCGCGTTGCCCTGGGGATCACCAGCTTGCCACCCTGTTCCTGAATCTGCCCCACGGGAATCGCGACGTCGTGCCGATCGATGCCAACGAAGCCGCCTGCTGCGACGATGACATAGGAGACTGTCCTGTCCGGCGCCACGATCAGATCTTCGATGTTGCCGATCCTCTGGCCGGCCTGATCGTAGACGGCCTGGCCGAGCAGTCTCTTCTTGACGCTCCCTCCGAACGCAAGCTGCGTCGACTCACTGGCGCCCACGCCAACAGTCGTCGTCGCTCCCGCGACCTCCGCCCTCGCCGTGGAAGGCGTCAAGAAGGCCGAAGCAACGCTCAGGAGCGTGACGGAAATCGTTCTCAGCATGACGGATATCCCCGGTCGGTCGCAGATCCATGCGTGGTACACGAGAGCACGACGACAGGCCACCCGGTTGGACGGGAGCATCTGCCATCGGCGTTCGACGGCGAGTCACCGTCCATCCAGTTCTAGGCGTCAAGAAAGGTCGCGTCCGTTCGCCGCCGCACTCAGCGAAAGTCAATTGGTGCCTATGCTTGGGACATGAACGAACGAATCAATCAAATCCTCGGGCACATGGCCGTCCTGGAAGAGGAATTGCGGAGTGCCGTCCACGAGCAGGAGAGCCGCATGTTCTTCCAGATCAAGGGCAAGCGGGTCGAGTTCGAACGCTCCGTCCAGGAAGAGCATCGAAAGCTCAAGACAGGCTTCCTGCACTGGCTGGTGAACGACAGGCCGCAGAACCTGATCACCGGGCCCCTCATCTACGGCATGGCATTGCCGCTGTTGATGCTCGACCTGTGCGTGAGCTTCTATCAATGGGCCTGCTTCCCGGTCTACGGAATCAAGAAGGTGAGGCGGGCCGACTACCTCGTCTTCGACAGGCACCATCTGGGCTATCTCAACTTCATCGAGAAGTTCCACTGCACGTACTGTGAATACGGCAATGGCCTCATGAGCTACATGACCGAGATCCTGGCGCGGACCGAACAGTATTTCTGCCCGATCAAGCACGCTCGCAAGATCCTGGGAACGCATGGCCGGTACGACCGCTTCCTCGGCTACGGGGACGGCGCGAACTACGAGGCCCGGTTGGAAGAATATCGCGTGGCGCTCGGCAAGGACGAATGAATCGCCGCTTCGGGAAAGCGGTGGGCTCGCGTCCGCCGCGCCGCTACCAGCGTGGTAGCGGCGACCACGCAGGTCGCACCGCAGCGTGCGAATCAACGATCACCAGGTAGTGCCCTGGCCAGGGAATCGTGGTGCGACCTGGCCTGAGCATCCACTGTGAGTGTCCGGCTGCCAGTGCCGCTTCGTAGTCTGCATCCAGGATACCGTGCTGGTCGAGGAAGACATTCAGGGATGCCGGGATCCGGATGCATCCTTCCGACGCGACGCGGCCGAGGCGCGCCTCCAGCACATGCGGATCGGTGGCATGCATCTGAAGGCGCATCTTGCTCGTGCCACCGTCGCCCCAGCCTCGCTCCGCAACCTGCCAACCGAAATCGAATATCCGTCGCCCGCGCACCCCATAGCCGCGGATGTGGTTCTTGTTGAACGTCCCCTCGGCGCGGAAGTCCGGATTGTCCAGCGTGTGCGGGAAGACACCCAGCGGCGTCACGAAATGGTCGTAGGTGCCGACCTTCCCGGTGGACACTGCAGTCGCGCCGATCCAGGCCCAACGACCACCCTCCTTGCGCACGAGCACGATGGCTGCCTGGACTTGCAAGCTGCTATCGACCAGAACGAAAGATTGCGTCGATAGTTCCGTCAAGTTGGTCTCGACCAGGACCTGTTCGATCATCGCGATGTAGCGTGCCTGGTCTTCGAGCGGCAAGTCGAGCCGGTGATCGACCTCCTTGGCAAATTGCTCGCTCCACCCACTCGCTTGGTCATCCGCCGGGATCAAGCCAGCACCAACTGGCACGGACGCAAAAGCAAGATGGGCCGAAAGAAGCGCTCCTGCCCAGGTCACGCGCCAGCCCGAGGAAGGCCGCATCAAGCCCGTGCGCCTGTAGAAGCGAAACCGACAGTCTGGGACAACATCAGCTGTTGGTCCGTCCCCAGTCCCATCGCTCTGGACAGGGCATCGCGGTCGAACCAGGCGCGGATGACCGTCGACAGGCCGGCGGATGCACAGTAGAGATAGACGTTCTGCATCATCGCGCCTGCCGTGGCGAACGCGTAGGGCGTCCGTTGCGCCACTGGGACGAGCTTCATGCGCGTGTGGTCGGCCACATAGACGATGTCGAGCGGCGCGTTGTCCACGAAGTCCTGGTTGCCCGTCACTCGGCGGACATCGGATGCGATGCTCAACTGGAGTTGATGATGAACCGGGTCGTAGAGGAACAACCCCTGCGGCATCGCCACGTAGATCAACGCCTCCTGCGCGTTCAGGGCGCTCGGCGAGGTCCGCCCGCCATGCTCGCGCCGGTTGATTCCGCCCGCTGCCCACAACAGGTCCGACAACATCTGCTCAGGCAAGGAATCCGGCGCGAATTCGCGCTGCGACTGGCGCCGTTCCAGCGTCTCCATCAAGGGCATGCCGCCGCCGCGCGAAGGCGGAAGGAGCACGAGCGGCGTGACGGAGTCGCCGAGCAGCGGCACCGGCTTGAGC
>CAIMXF010000103.1 GCA_903845345.1 uncultured beta proteobacterium | reverse complement strand
CAGGTGGGCTGGGTCAACGCGGACACCGCGGACGCGCGCGCGAAGACCGTCGTGGCCGCGGTCAGGCAGGCGTTGCGGCTGCGGCAATCGGGCGTCGCCATGCTGCTGTGATGAAGGCGCCCGCGGCGGCGCCGCTGCCCGATGTCGGCGGTGGTGCCTTCCGAGGCGCCGGGCATGTTCCTTGTCGGCGGTTCGGCGCCGCGCGCGTTCAGGCGGCGGGGCGCTCGATGAAGTCGCGCATGAAGCGCGCCACGGCCAGCCCGTCGTGCGGCAGCGCCATCGCGGCACGGACCTCGGCGCGACGGTCGGCGCTCACCGATTCCGGTCGCTTCGACAGGATCCACGCGCTGTAGTCCTCGACGAATTCCGGGTGCGGCTGGATGCAGAACACGTGGTCGTCGACGCTGTAGGCCGCGATCGGGCAGAAGTCGCTGCGGGCCTGCAGCGTGGCGCCGGGGGGCAGGGTCTTGACCTGGTCCTGGTGCGAGGCGAGGAGGTTCATCGTCGGCTTGAACGGCGTCGGGCCGACCCAGTCGTAGCGCATGCGGCCCATGCCCCAGCCGCCGGCCGCACGGCCCACTTCGGCGCCCAGGCAGTGCGCGATCAGCTGGTGGCCGAAGCAGATGCCCAGCAGCTTCTTGCGCTGCTTCAGCAACTCGGTGGTGCGCTCGCGCAGCGTGCGCACCCAGGGCTCGTCCGAGAACGAATCGGCCTTGCTGCCGGTGAGCAGCACGGCGTCGTAGGCGTCGAAGGATTCGGGGTAGTCGCCGCGCGTGGTGTCGAAGCGCTCGAACTGCCAGGGCACGCCGGCGGCGGCGAACATCTTCTCGGTCATCGCGCCGTAGCTGACGTAGGCGTCGACGACGGCCGGGTCGAGGTTGTCGTTGTCGAGGATGCAGACCCGCAGGGTCGAAGCGGTGGTGGGAGAACTCATGGCGGCATGGTAAATCGCGTTTCAATACCCCGGCGCCGCGCTCTTGATGGCGGCCTCCGGATTGCGCCTGAGCCACGCGCGCTGCACCGGATCGATCAGCATCCACCCACGGCCGTCGACCTTGCGCTGGAGGATGCCCCTGGCGCCGAGCGCTTCGAGCGCCCGGCTGATGCTGGACGGCTGCACCTTCGTGCCGAGCCGCGCGGCGGCCCAGGCGACGCTGTCGGCGGACGTCGGCGCCCTGTCGTCGAAGATCAGCTTGAGCGCCGCCTGCTGCAGGCCCGTGAGGCCGCGCCAGGTGGCAGACCACTTGTTCGGCGACTGCAGGCTCAGCATCTCGCCGAGCGCGTCGGCAAGGCTCCACTTCGGATTGGCCATCGCCAGGCTCACCGCGTGCAGGAAGGGCTCGGGCTGCGTGCCGAGTTCCTGGAAGGCGTCCAGCGCCAGCGCCTGGTTGAGGTCGCGCCGGGTCGCCTCGCGGAACTTCTTCGCCACGAAGCCGATGAAGGCCGGGCCCAGCGGCTCGTATCCCTCGGTCTTGGCGAAGCCGTAGAGCGGCGTGCTTGCGCGCGAGAACATGTCGAGCAGCTGCACGTCCGAGGAGCCGCTGAAGATCGCGCCGATGCGCCTGTCGGCCTGGGTCAGCGCGGCGCGCAGCGCGGCGGAGATCTGCGGGCCGTCCTTGGCCGACGCGATGGACTGGAACTCGTCGAAGACAAGCACGACAGGCCGCTTCGTCTCGTCCAGGATCTGCGTGAGCAGGCTGTCCAGCGCGAGCGCGGGCCGCGCGGGCGTCTGCCGCCTCGGCGGGTCGCCCAGGTCGAGGCTGGCGCCCATGACGCCCACCTTCCGCACCGGCGTGCTGCCGGCGCGCCGCAGGCCGCGCGGCTTCACGGTGAGGCCGTCGAGCGCCTTCTGCAGCGCGTAGTTGATGCCTTGCAACGGGTCGTCCATGTCCATCCAGCAGTCGATGTAGACGGCCAGGCAGCCGCGCGACTCCACGTACGGGATGACCTCGTCGCGCAGCAGCGTCGTCTTGCCGGTCTGGCGCGGACCGAACATGGCGATGCGCTCGTGGGCGAGCAGCCGGTCGCCCAGCGCGGCCGCGAGCTTCGGCCGGCCGTGGTGCCAGGCGTGGGTCAGGTCGGACATGGCGTTTGCGCAAGGTGATTCGTGTGCGAATTTTACGCATACATGCGTATTTGCGCAAACCACGCGACCCGACGGCGGCAGGCCCCTCCGGCTGGCCGGACGGCGACGCGCTGGGCCGTGCGGCCGGCGGCGTCATCGCGGCCAGCGACGCCTGGAATTTGCCGGTGCCTGCGCTGACCGCGCGGGCACCCGTCACGATGCGTTGCGCCGGCGCTTCCGACCACTACCGATTTACCCGCATACCTTCCGACTTGTCGCACTCATGTAACCACACGCTCCATTCGTCACAACGTATGAACTGGAGGGTTCGCGCGTGCTCCAGTTTGGACCGATGAGCCCGCCTGCCGGCATACTGCGAGGATGAGCGAAGATTTCAAGCCCGGGACAAGACCGCTTTTGCGGCTTGCCGGGCTCGATGCCGTACGGGCGTTCGTGTCGCGTGCCGAGGAGGCGCACGTGATCTGGACCGCCGTCATGGCCCTGATGTTGCGGCTGTACCAGGAACCCGATGCCAAGGCCCGACGCGAGTCGGGGCCGACGGACTCGCAGGTGGTCACGGCCCTGCGCGCCGCTCTGAGCGAGAACTTCGGCGCCGAGGCCGCCGACTACATCTCGTGGGCGCTCGTTCGCTACGGCTGCCGCCAGAAGCCGACGATGGCCGCGCTGCATCCGTGGGAAGGCCTGATGTTCGAGTGGCAGCAGCGCAAGGCCAGCGCGCCGCGCATCGCCCTGATGCTGCGCGACGGCGGCCTCGACAAGCCGCTCAAGCCCGCGTCGCTCGAGGCGCTCGACGGCTGGGTCAACGATCCCGTCAAGGCGCTCGGCGAGGCCACCAACATCATCGAGGCGCTGTTCGGCGAACGCCTGGTCTCGTACGACCTGCATGACGATGGCACGCCGCCGTCGCACGACATCCTGTTCGGCGGACTGGTCGCGTCGCTGTTGCCGCAGGCGCGGCTGACCGAGCTGCGCCAGGCGCTGGTGCGTGGCGAGGATGGCGCGGTCTGGCGCGTGGCCTACAGCTTCGAGGGCCAGGCCGGCGGCTTCGACGCGCGCGCCAACGGCTCCACCATGGACGTCGACGCCGTCATGCTGGCCGTCGACGACCTGCTGGAGCGGCTCGGTCGCGCCGAGCGCGTCTACCGCCTCGCGCCGGGGCGCTACAACAACGGCGAGACGGGCACCTTCGTGCTCGCCGACGCCAACCGCTTTCCAGAGATCGCCTGGCGATTGCGCCTGCCGCTGCTGCGCAGCCCGAGCGTGTCCGAGCTGCCGCCTGGCGTGCCCATGGCCGCGCCCGAGCCGCTGCGCGTGGGCGCGCGGCCGATGGCGCCGCGCCCCGTGGCCGCGCCCGCGGCGGCGCCGGAAGAGGCGTCGATGCCGGTCGAGACCGGCGGCACGGCGCCGATGTCCTTGCTCGAATCGCGCTTCGTCACGCCGACGCCTCCGGCCGCGGCCTCCGGCCCGGTCGAGCGCGCGGCCGACCCGGCCATGAAGCAGCTGATCGGCGCGCTGCGCCGCTCGTTCGGCGCGGGCCGGCTGCTGCAGGGCGGCCGCTGGATGAAGCAGGTGCGCACGGAGCCGCCGGCGTGGATGGTCGCCAGCGGCGACCCGGTGCGCATCTTCTACGAGAAGCAGGAGGCGCTGTTCCGCAAGGGCCGCATCGGCTGGGGCGCGCTGGTGGAGGCCGACGACGGGGTGTTCGCGCAGGGCGAGGACGACCTGCCCGGCGTGCTGCTGTTCAGCGAGGACGAATACTTCGACGCCCGCCCGGCCGAGCTCGCGGCGCTCGGCGGCAGGCTGCTCGAGCTGCGGGCGATCGGCAGCGGTTCGGAGGCGAGTCGCTTCGCGCAGGCCGTGCGCAACGATTCCGGCCGGCCGCTGGGCGTGCCGGTGCCGGCGTCGATGAACGCCAGGGAGCCGATGCTGAGCAGCTTCGTCGCGATCCGCGCGCACCTGCCGGACGGCCTGCTGGCGGGCGCCTGGTTCCCGGTGCTGATCCATCCGTCCAGCGTCGTGCCGATGATCGTGCCGCAGACGTTCTGGCCGCCCGCCATGCTCGCGGCGTGGAACGAGCGGCGCATGAGCCTCGAGGCGCCGGTGCGGGCCTGAACGGCCTGGCCGCGCTCCGAACGACGCCCGGCCTGCCGGGCGTCGTGCTTTGTGGATGCTGTGGCCGGAAAATGTAGTTTCGCTAGCTGATGAGCCAGGTATTGCCCGGCGGCGTAGTTCTTGTAATTACTTTTCGCCCAGCCAATGCACTTTTCATGGGCATGAAGCGCACCAGATGAGGGTTTCCGCCCCATTCCGGTGAGCTAGTTTTGATACATTGAATCGGACCTTCCAATAAACAGGTCCGCGGCGAGACACGATTTCAGCCGATCAGGGCCAGGAGACAGACGATGAGACTGATCCGCACCCTGGCCTGCGCCGCCGCGGCCGCCCTCGTGGCCGCACCCGGCGTCGCCGCCATCAACGCCTCGGCGCTCGGCGCCACCTACAACGCCGGGCACACGTCGATCACGTTCAACGTGTACTCGTCGCGCGCGACGCGCATCGAGCTGTGGCTGTACGCCGCGGGCAGCGGGCAGGCCGAGAAGCTGAAGGTCGTGATGACCAAGGGCGCGGGCAACGTGTGGACGTCCAGCGTCACCACGTCGGCGCTCACCGCGGCGGGCATCAGCGGCACCGTCTACTACGGCTACCGTGCGTGGGGCCCGAACTGGACGTACAACAGCAGCTGGACGAAGGGCTCAAGCCTCGGCTTCGTCGCCGACGTCGATGCGCAAGGCAACCGCTTCAACCCGAACAAGCTGTTGATGGATCCGTACGCGCACGAGCTGAGCCAGGATCCGACCAACCCGTCCAACCTCGACGGCACCGTCTACGCCTCCGGCGCCAACTACCGGCTGATGGACAGCGGCACCGTCGCGCCCAAGGGCATCGCCTTCGTGCCCGATACCCAATCCATCGGCACCAAGCCCACGCGAGCGTTCAAGGACGACGTGATCTACGAGGTCAACGTGCGCGGCCTGACGATGAGCGACACCAGCATCACGGCGGCCTACCGCGGCACCTACAAGGGCGCAGGCCAGAAGGCCGCGTGGCTGGCCAGCCTGGGCGTCACCGCCGTCGAATTCCTGCCGGTGCAGGAGACGCAGAACGACACCAACGACGTCGTCCCCAACACCGACACCGGCGACAACTACTGGGGCTATTCGACGCTCGACTGGTTCGCGCCGGATCGCCGCTATTCGTCGGACAAGACCGCCGGCGGCCCGACCAAGGAGTTCAAGGCGATGGTGCAGGCGTTCCACGCCGCGGGCATCAAGGTGATGCTGGACGTCGTCTACAACCACTCGGGCGAAGGCGGCGCGTGGTCGTCCACCGACACCACCACCTACAACGTGATGAGCTACCGCGGGCTCGACAACCCGACCTACTACGAGCTCACGAGCGACAACCAGTCCAGCTACGACAACACCGGCGTCGGCGGCAACTACAACACCTACAACACGATCGCGCAGAACCTGATCGTCGACTCGCTCGCGTACTGGCGCGACACCATGGGCGTCGACGGCTTCCGCTTCGACCTCGCCGCGGTGCTGGGCAACACCTGCACCGTGGGCTGCTACTCGTACAACAAGACCGACACGGGCACCGCGCTGAACCGCATCGTGCGCGAGCTGACGCCGCGCCCGGCCGCCGGCGGCACCGGCACCGACTTCGTGGCCGAGCCCTGGGCCATCGGCGACGGCACCTACCAGCTGGGCAACTTCCCGAGCGGCTGGTCGGAGTGGAACGGCAACTACCGCGACCTGGTGCGCCAGTCGCAGAACGATCTCGGCTCGATCACGGTCACCACCGGTCAACTGGCAACGCGCTTCGCGGGCTCTTCCGACCTGTTCGGCGACGACGGCCGCCAGCCGTGGAACTCGGTCAACTTCCTGGTCGTGCACGACGGCTTCACGCTGGGCGACCTGTACCGCTGCAACGGCTCCAACAACACGCAGGCCTGGCCCTACGGCCCGTCCGACGGCGGCACCAGCACCAACTACAGCTGGGACCAGGGCGCCGTGGCCACCGCGCAGCGCCAGGCCGCGCGCACCGGCTTCGCGCTGATGATGATGTCGGCCGGCGTGCCGCTGATGACCGGCGGCGACGAATACCTGCGCGGGCTGAACTGCAACAACAACCCGTACAACCTCGACTCGAGCGCCAACTGGCTGACCTGGACGCGCACCACCGACCAGACCAACTTCCAGAACTTCGCGCAGGCGATGATCGCGTTCCGCAAGGCACATGCGGCGCTGCGGCCGGCCACGTTCTATTCGAGCGCCGACAACAACGGCAACGGCCTGCAGCAGCTGGCGTGGTTCGAGCCCAGCGGCGCGGTGGCCGACAGCACGTACTTCAACGACGGCTCGCAGCACGCGATCGCGTGGCGGATCGACGGCAGCGAGCTGGGCGACTCCTATGCCGCGATCTACGTCGCCTACAACGGCTGGAGCGCCGCGGTGAACTTCACGCTGCCCGCGCCGCCCGGCGGCAAGAGCTGGTACCGCGTGACCGACACCTGCACCTGGGCCGAAGGCCCGGGCCAGGTGCGCGCGCCGGGCTCGGAGGACGCGATCGGCGGCACCGGCACGGTCTACGGCGAGTGCGGCCGCGGGGCGCTGGTGCTGGTCGCCAAGTAGGCGCCGGGCCGCCGGTTCAGCCGACCACTTGCGGCTGGTCGCGCCACAGCCAGCGCAGCGTGTCGGGCAGGATGGCCCCGCCGTGCCTGATCGAGTGGCCGCCCGAGCCGACGACGAACGCGTGGTCGTCGCCCGCCTACGCGAACAGCTGCAGCGCGCAGGCCGCGTTCGCCGCGGCCTGGCACCGGCCCGACCAGTTCTCCAAGCTCATCTCGCACATTCGGGGTGATCCGGAACTCCCTGCCTGTCCAACAAGTTGTGGAGCCGCCGGCGTCGGGGCACGCAGGAGGCGCATGGGAGAATTCCGCATGGCCCCCTTCTCCGACGTCACGCTGCAGACCGCCCGCCTGACCCTGCGCCCGCTGGCCGAGGCCGACACCGACGCCGTGTTCGCGATGCGCTCCGATCCCGTCGTCCAGCGCTACGGCAGCCACCCGCCGTGGACGGATCGTCAGTCCGCCGTCGAGTACATCGCGCGCAACGCCGAGGCGATCGCCGCTGGCACGGGCGCCCAGTTCGCGATCGAGCGGCGCGAGGACGCGGTCGTCGTCGGCACGTGCTGTCTCCACGCGCTGGACGCGCCATGCCGGCGCGCCGAGATCGGCTACGTGCTGCTGCCCTCGCAATGGGGCCACGGCTACGCGACCGAGGCCAACACGGCGCTGCTGGACTGGGGCTTCGGCCGGCTCGACCTCAACCGCGTCGAGGCCGACATCGACCCGCGCAACGCGCCGTCCGCGCGCGCGCTCGAGCGCCTCGGCTTCGTCCGCGAAGGCCATCTGCGCGAACGCTGGATCGTCGGCGGCGAGGTCTGCGACTCGTGGATCTACGGGCTGCTCGCGTCCGACTGGAAAGCCCACCGGTGACGCAGCCGGGCGTTCTCCAGGACCGCCCGCACCTGTGGGCCTTCATCGTCGGCTGCGTCGCCGTCACGGCCGGCGTCGTGATGCACCTGCCCATGTTCTGGATGGGCCGCTTCAACCACTTCCACCTGGCCGACATGCCCATGGACGGCGGCATGCTGTGGGGCATGGCGCTGATCGTCGGCGGCATCGCCGTGGCGGCCTACGGCCTGCTGCCGCGCGCGGCGACGCAGCAGGTCGACGAGACGGCCCTGCTGCAGGTCAGCGCGCCGGAAGATGCGCCGCTCGTGGCCGCGCACTGGCGCCTGATGGTGGTGCTGACGGTGGCGCTGGTGATCGACGTGATGAAGCCGGCCAGCCTCGGCTTCGTGCTGCCGGGCATGCGCGCCGAGTACGTCGTGACCAAGGCGACGGTCGCCTGGCTGCCGTTCGCGGCACTGTCCGGCACCGTCGTGGGCTCGGTCGTGTGGGGCTGGCTGGCCGACGTCTACGGGCGGCGCGCGTCGATCCTGCTGTCGGCGGTGATGTTCGTCGGCACCGCGATCTGCGGCTCGATGCCCGACTTCTGGTGGAACGTCGGCATGTGCTTCCTGATGGGCGCGGCCGCCGGCGGCATGCTCCCGGTCACCTACGCGCTGCTCGCCGAGACGATGCCGTCGAAGGAGCGCGGCTGGGTGCTGGTGCTGGTGGGCGGACTCGGCGCGGTGGGCGGCTATCTCGCGGCCAGCGGCTGCGCCGCGTGGCTGGAGCCGGTCTACAGCTGGCGCATCCTGTGGTTCCTCAACCTGCCCACCGGGCTCCTGCTGATCTTGCTCAACGCGTTCATCCCCGAGTCGCCGAAGTACCTTGCCGCGCGCGGCCGCATCGCCGAGGCCGTGCGCACGCTGCGCGGCTTCGGCTGCGAGGTGCACGCCGAGCCCAAGGCGCCGCTGCCGGTCGGCGCGGGCGGCAACGCGCACCTGACGCACGAGCTCGCGGGCCGCACGTGGGCGCTGAGCATCGCGGCCGTCGCCTGGGGTCTGATCAATTTCGGGCTGCTGCTGTGGATGCCGATCCACCTCGTCGAGAAGGGCTACGGCATGGCGGTGTCGAGCCGGCTGCTGTCGGCGTCGGCGCTGATCGCGATTCCCACCGTCTTCGTCGCCGCGTTCCTGTACAGCCGCTGGAGCAGCAAGGGCGCGCTGCTCGGCTCGATCGTCGTCACCGCGCTGGGGCTGGTCGGCGTGATGCTGCTCGAGCTCGCGCCCGCCGGCACGATGAGCCCGGTGTGGCCGATCGCGCTGCTGATCGTCGGCATCAACGCGATCATCGCGATGCTGCTGCCGTACGCGGCGGAGAGGTATCCGCTGGCGGTGCGCGGCCGCGCCACCGGCTGGATCGCGGCGTGCACCAAGGGCGGCGGGCTGGTCGCGCAGCTGCTGAGCCTGCTGGCGCTGGTGCCGGGGCTGTTCATGGCGGCGCTGGCGATCCTCGTGCCGGTGGGACTGTCGCTCGCGCTGGTGTGGCGCTTCGGCGCCGAGACGCGTGGGCGCGACCTGCGCGATTTCGAGGATTAGCCGGCGCCCCGCGTCATCCCCGCGCTGACCGAGCCCAAGGGCTGGATCAACGGCCAGCGCATCGAGGCCTCTGGCTCCCCGCGCGATCAGTGCGGACGGATGTGGCCGTGCTCGCCCATCTTCGGCGGCTTGCCGGTGACCGAGGCCTCGGCCATCTTGTACAGCTGGACGAGCTTGCTTTCCTTCACGTCCCAGTAGTCGGCGTGTTCGATCCGCACGCGCACCAGCGCCAGGTCGGGATCGGTGACGCCGCCCTTGAACCAGGCCTCGGCAGCCTTGTTCCACAGCGCCTGCTTCTTCGCGGCGTCCTCGACGATCTCGGCGACGCCCGACACCGAGACGTAGGTGTCCGAGCCGGGGTTCGCGTACGACACGTTGACCTGGTCGTCGCCCTTGAATTCGGAGACCGGGTCGCCCGAGCGCGACATGAAGAACCAGAGCGCGTCGTCGTCGATCGTCTTGTTCTGCGTGGTCATCGGACGCGAATGCAGGTGGCCCTGGATCTTGTGCGTCGTGAACATGCCGAACCTGATGTCCTTGATCAGGTCGGAGAGCTTGTCCTGGCCGTGGGCCGTCTGGTCGTGCGCGTCGTACATGGGATGAACTCCGGTAAGGTGTCGTGTTGCCTGCTGTACGGCAAGGCCGGGGCCCGCGATCCTTCCATGTCCCTCCAACCCTCTTCGCCACTGCGACGCGCGCGCTGCGAGCGCTGCGCCTTGCCCGTGCGAACGTGCGTGTGCGCGCTCGTCGCGCGCGTGTCCAACGACGTCGAGGTGCTCGTGCTGCAGCATCCGGCCGAAGCCTCCGAGGCCAAGAACAGCGCGCGCCTGATGCGGCTGAGCCTGGCGCGTTGTCGCGTCGTGGTGGGCGAGGTGTTCGAGCCCGACGCGCTGCGGGCGCTGCTCGACGGTGATGTATCGGGCAGCGCGCTGCTTTACCCGGCCGATACGGCACCGGGTGTCGACGCCATCCGTTCCGGCACACGGCCGCGTCGCCTGGTCGTCCTCGACGGCACCTGGCGCAAGAGCCTGCGCATGTTGCACGCGAACCCTTTGCTGCAGACCTTGCAGAGATGGTCGGTCGCGCCGGACGAACCGCCCCGCTACGGCGCGCTGCGCAGGGCGCGACGGCTCGACCAGCTGAGCACGCTGGAGGCGACGTGCGCCGCGCTGGCACGCATCGAGTCGGCGCCGACGCGCTACGTGCCGCTGCTCGCGGCGTTCGAGCGCTTCGTCGCCGATGGCGCGTCGCGCGCGCGGACGCCGCCATGAAGATCGCCGCCAGGCCGGAGGGCCATGGCGGCGGTGGGGCCGCGCTCCGAGGGCCCGCTCTTTCGAGCGAGCAGGGAGCCCGGGTCACTCGGGACGTGCGCGCTCAGTTGCGGTCGGAGCGCGGGGCGGGCGTCGTGTCGGTGGAGCCGGCCGGCGCGGGGCTGGTGGCCGACGTGTCGGTGGGCGCGGTGCTGTTCAGCGTGGTCGACGGATCGGTCGACGAGTTGGCCGGCATGGCCGTGTCGGTCGTCGCGCTGGTCTGCGTCGCCGGGGTCGTGGTGCTGCTGTCGGTGGACTGTGCGACGGCAGCGCCGATTCCGGCCAGCAGCGCGGCGGCGGCGGCGACGGCGGACAACTTCTTCTGATAGCTTTGCATGGGAATATCTCCAGAGGGTTGGGTGTATTGCGGAAGCTCGGCAAGCGCCAGGATTCCTGGCCAGGAGCAATGCGGCAAGGCAGGTGCCGCCGCTGTAAGGAAACGCTGCGGGCGTAACGCGGGGGGGTGCCACCGCCGAGTTGTCCTGTGCGCTCGTGCGGACTCGCGAACTCTGCGAGCATCGGGCTTTCCTCAGAGCAAGCGCGGAGACCTTCATGGAAATGACCCACGACCTGATCGTGATCGGCGGCGGCTCGGGCGGCGTGGCCGGCTCGCGGCGCGCGGCGGCGCACGGCGCGAAGGTCGCGATCGTCGAGGCCGACCGCTTCGGCGGCACCTGCGTGATCCGCGGCTGCGTGCCCAAGAAGCTGATGATGTACGCGGCCGGCTTCGCGCATCAGTTCCGGCACGCCGAAGGCTTCGGCTGGACCGACGTGCACGCGCGCTTCGAGATGCCGCGCTGGGCCGATGCGAAGAAGCGCGAGATCGACCGGCTCGAGCGCATCTACGACGAGATGCTGCTCAACGCGGGCGTCGAGGCGGTGCGCGGGCGCGGGCGGCTGGTGTCGGGCAACGAGGTCGACGTCGGCGGCCGCCGCCTGGCCGCGCCGCGCATCCTGATCGCGACCGGCGGCACGGCCTCGGCCGACGCCTTCCCCGGCCTCGCGGCGGCGATGACGTCCAACGAGGTGCTCGACCTGCGCGAGATCCCCGAGTCGCTGCTGGTCATCGGCGGCGGCTACATCGCGGTGGAGTTCGCGAGCATCCTGGCCGCGCTCGGCGCCCAGGTGACGCTGGCCTATCGCGACAGCTTCCCGCTGCGCGGCTTCGACGCCGAGCTGCGCGGCCGACTCGCGCTCGCGCTCGGCGAACGCGGCATCACGCTGGCCTGCGGCGTGGCGCTGCACAAGCTCGAGCGCGACGACGCCGGCTTCGCGCTGCACCGCGCCGACGGCAGCGTGCTGCACGCCAAGGCCGCGCTCAACGCGACCGGCCGCAAGCCCAACACCGCGGGCCTCGGCCTGGCCGAGGTGGGCGTGCGGCTCGACGCCAAGGGCGCGATCGTCGTCGACGCCGAGAGCCGCACCGCCGCGCCGACGATCTGGGCCGTGGGCGACGTCACCGACCGCGTCAACCTCACGCCGGTGGCCATCGCCGAGGCGCGCGCGTTCGCCGACACCGAGTTCGCCAAGGACGACAAGCGCGTCGACCACCGCACCGTGGCGAGCGCCGTGTTCACCGATCCGCCGATCGGCACCGTGGGCCTGACCGAGCAGCAGGCCGCGCTGCGCGGGCCGGTCGACGTCTACGCCGCCGACTTCCGACCGATGAAGGAGGCCTTCGTCGGCGGCTCGCAGCGCGCGTTCATGAAGCTCGTCGTCGACGGCCTCGACCAGCGCGTGCTGGGCGTGCAGATGATCGGGCCCGAGGCGCCCGAGATCGTCCAGAGCCTGGCCGTGGCGGTGACCTGCGGCGCGAAGAAGCGCGACTTCGACCAGACCATCGCCGTGCACCCGACGCTGGCCGAGGAGTTCATGCTGATGCGCACGCCGGTGCGCCGCGTGGCGCAGGCGGTGCAGCCGCCGGCCGCTCCAGTCGCCGGTTAGGCCGTCGGCGCCAGAAGCGCCAGGAGCGTCACGACCGTGCCCAGCGTGGCGGCGTGCAGTGCCACGTGCAGCGTGTTGGGCACGATGCCGTGGCGCACGGGCAGGAAGGCGTGCGTGCGGCCGAACATCGCGCGGAAGCGCTCGGCGTGCGCGGCGGTCGTGCCGACCGCGTACGGGATCCACCACGCCTTCAGCTCGCCGGCCAGCAGCACGCCGTAGCTGCCGAGCAGCCACCACACGAGCCTGGCGGGCCACGGATGCCCGAGCAGCCCGAGGCTCCACACCAGCAGCAGCGTGTAGGGCACGCTCTGAAGCAAGGTGACGCGCACGAGCCGTGCCCTCGTGTCGGCGGCGCGCACGGCCGCCAGGTCGTTGAGCCGCCCGAGCGGGATCAGTCGTGGATCCACAGGAGGGTCACCTGCCAGGCCTGCAAGGCGACGAGGACGGGTTCGAGCGTCGCGTGGCCGATCTGCATGGGCCTCAGGCCGCGGCGCGCGGCGTGACCAGGCGTTCGATCAACGCGAACGATCCCTGCACCAGCAACGCCAGCACCGCCGCCGGAACCGCGCCGGCCAGCAGCATCGCGTGGTCGTTCAGCGCGAGTCCGGTGACGATGCGCTCGCCCAGGCCGCCGGCGCCGACGAAGGCGGCGATGGTCGCGGTGCCCACGGTGATGACGGCGGCGGTGCCGATGCCGGCCATGATCGTCGGCAGCGCCAGTCGCACGTCGACGGCCTGCCAGCGCTGCGACGGCGTGAGCCCCAGCGCGGTGCCGGCCTCGCGCAGGCCGGCCGGCACGCCCATCAGCCCGGTGGCCGTGTTGCGCGCGATCGGCAGCAGCGCGTAGAGCGTCAGCGCGACCAGCGCCGGCCCGGTGCCGATGCGGCCCATCAGCGGGATCAGGATGGCGAGCAGGGCCAGCGACGGGATCGTCTGCAGCACGCCCACCGTGGCCATCACCGGGCCTTCGCTGCGCGGATACGCGGCCGCCGCGGCGCCCAGCGGCACGCCCAGCAGCGTGGCGCAGGACACCGCGACCACCACCAGCAGCAGGTGTTGCCACAACAGGTGCGGCAGGTCGGCCGCGAACAGGCGCGTGACGAAGCGGTGGCCCAGCTTGTCGCGCTGGCCGGCATCGGCGCTGTCGGCGTCGGTGGGCGGCGCGCCGATGACGAGGTGGCCGGACAGGAACGCCCTGGCGATGTCGGCGAAGGTCTCGTGGCGCAGCTCGGCGCGCCCGTTCATCGCGATCATCGCCGCGGGCGGGATGCGTCCGGCCAGGCCTTGCAGCGCCTGCCACTGCGCCGGGTGGCGCGCGACGGCGTCCAGCCGGTACAGCAGCATCGCGTCGTAATGCGGGAAGTAGTCCTTGTCGTCGGTAAGCACGCGCAGGTGGCGTGGCGCGATCTGGGCGTCGGTGGTGTAGATGTCGGTGACGGCGATCTTGCCGCTGGCCATCGCGTCGTACGACAGGCCGTGGTCGATGCCCAGCGGCTTGGCGGTCAGCCCGTAGCGTTTGGCCAGGCCCGGCCAACCGTCCATGCGGCCGAGGAACTCGTGCGACAGGCCCAGCACGACGTCGGGGTGCTCGGCGAGGTCGCTGATCTTCGCGATGTGCAGGCGCTCGGCTTCGTCTTCCGGCATCGCGAGCGCGTAGCCGTTGGTGAAGCCCAGCGGCACCGCCAGGCCCAAGCCCTGCGCGGCCAGCTCCTTGTCGACGACGTCGCGCGCGACCGCGGTGCGATGGCCCAGGATCTCGGATTCGACGGTGCCCAGGTACTCGGGATAGACGTCGATGGCGTCGGCCTTCAGCGCCGCCAGCACGACGGCCGTGTTGCCCAGACCCTGGCGATGCGCGGCCGGCCCGGCGGTGGCGGCGGTCTGGCGCAGGATCTCGCCGAGGATGTACGACTCGGTGAAGCGCTTGGATCCGACGATCAGCTCGCCGCTCGTGCTGGCCGACGGCGCCGACGCGGGCGCCAGCGCGAGCGCGCGCGGCACCGCGTTGATGCGCGCATCGGCGGCGCGGGCGGGATGCGCCGTGGCGAGCAGGCCGGCGGCGGTCGCGGCGAACGCGAGCGAGGCGATCAGGCGCCTGGCGGCCAGCAGGCGGGCCAGTCTCATGCGGGATCCACTGCAGTTGCGAAGGAGGGCTATCGTCGCACGGCCGTGGCCCGAAAGTGCGTGCTGCGGGAAAATGCTGCATTCGCTTACCTGACGCCGCCTCCACGCGCGCCCGCCGTGTCCCCTGAATCCATCGAACCTGCCGCCGACTCGTCGCCGCTCAACGCCGGCGCCGGCTCGCTGGCCGACCTCGCCCGGCGCGAGCGTTTCCTCCAGGCGCTGGCGCAAGGCGTGGCCGACGGCAGCGTCTCGCGCGTGCTGCTCGCCAAGCCGACCGCCAGGGGCGACGACCTCGAGCGCGTCACCGCGCGCCCGCTGGTGCTGCGCGGCGAGCGCTGCCTGTCGTTCGTCTTCAAGCACCGCACCCGCGACATCACGAAGAACGAGCCGGTCGATGCGGCGCTCGCGACGATCGCCGATCTCATCGGCACGCGCTTCGCGCACGCGCACCTGTTCACGCGCGACGCCGAGCTGCAGCTGATGATGAGCCGCAAGGGCCGCTACACGCTGCATCGCGCCAGGGCCGCCATCGACGATGCGACGCGTCCGGCCGTCGAGGCCGCGAGCGACGACGACGGCGCGCGGCACGATCGCCAGAAGCACCGCTTCGTGAGCCTCGACGCGCCCTTCCTCGTCGAGCTCGGCGTCACCACGCGCGGCCACGAGCTGGTGCCGGCGATGGCGCGCAAGTGGAAGCAGATCAACAAGTTCGTCGAGGTGATGGCGCACGCCCTCGAGTCGGCCGGCGTCGGCCCGACCGCGCCGCTCAACATCGTCGACTTCGGTGCCGGCAAGGGCTACCTCACGTTCGCGCTGCACGACTGGCTGCGTCGCCAGGCCAACGGCGCGCCGCGCGCGCTGGACATCGTCGGCGTGGAGCTGCGGCCCGACCTCGTCAAGCTGTGCAACGACGCCATCGCGACGTGCGGGCTGCAGGGCCTGCGCTTCGAGGCCGGCGACGTCGGCAGCTTCGTGCCGCAACGGCTCGACGTGATGATCGCGCTGCACGCCTGCGACACCGCGACCGACCACGCGCTGCACACCGGCATCCGCGCGGGCGCGTCCATCATCATGTGCTCGCCGTGCTGCCACAAGCAGATCCGGCCGCAGATGCAGATGCCGTCGCTGCTCAGGCCGATGCTGCAACACGGCGTCCACCTGGGCCAGCAGGCCGAGATGGTCACCGACGGCCTGCGCGCGCTGCTGCTCGAGGCCAACGGCTACGACGCGCAGGTGTTCGAGTTCGTCGCGCTGGAGCACACCAGCAAGAACAAGATGATCCTCGCGGTGCGCCGCCACGGTCGCCAGGACACGCCGCAGGCCGGGCGCCGCCGCGCCGACGTGCTGGCGCAGATCGCGGAGCTGAAGCAGTTCTACGGCATCCGCGAGCACTGCCTGGAGACGCTGCTGGGCGAGCCTGCGTGACTTGCAAGCTCAGTCGACCGGATGCCGCCTGAACGCGGCCAGCAGCAGCAGGTCGTAGGTGATCTTCAGCGCGCCGCAGGCCACCAGCGGCGCGGCCAGGAAGCCGCTGGCCAGCAGCGAGGCGCCGATCGTCGGGCCCAGCGCCGACGCGAGGCTGCGCGGCACCGCGGTGAAGCTGGCGGCGGCCGCGCGCTCGGGCGGCGTCACCACGGCCATCACGAACGCGTTGCGCGCGGGCACGTCCATCGACGACAGCACGCCGCGCAGCAGCAGCAGCACGAGCGCGATGGCCAACGTGGGCGCGAACGACGCCGCGATCAGGAACAGGCTGGCCGGGATGTGCGTGAACGTCATCGTGTTGACCAGCCCGAAGCGGCGCGCGAGCGGCGGCGCGAGCAGCTGCGACGCCGTCATCATCAGGCCCGACGCGAAGAAGAACTGGCCGGTGTGCGCCAGCGACAACCCGAAGCGCTGGAACAGCCACAAGGCCATGATCGAGTTCACCAGCATTCCGCCGGCGAACGAGTCGATGCAGAACAGTCCGGCCAGCCGGACGACGATGCCGCGCGACGGGCCCAGCGGCTGCGGGGCGTCCAGGTTCGTGGAGGAGGCGTCGCCCGCGGCGGCGCGGTCGCGATGCTCGTGGGCGATGAATCGGCGATAGAGCAGCGCGACCACGCCGCCGATCAGCGCGTACAGCACGAACATCGCGCGCATCGCGTCGAACGCAGTGCCACCGACGTGCGTGCTCCACCACGCGGGCCACGCCGACGCGAGCGCGCCGATGGCCGCGCTGAGCCCGCCTGCGAGCGCGTAGCGCGAGAACAGCACGGTGCGGGCGCGGCTGTCGGCAGCAGCGCGGGCCAGGCGCGCGTGCTCCAGCGGCAGGAACACGCTGACGTCGCCCGAGCTCGGGTTCAGGGTGCCGACGAAGGCGACCAGCGCGAGCGGCCAGAACGCGTGCAGGCCGGCGAAGCCCAGGCCGGTGGCCACCATCGTCCACGCCGCCGCGAGCATCAGGCGCCCGGCGGGGAAGCGGTGGCCCAGCGCGCCGACCGCGATCGTCGCGGCCGCCGAGCCGGCCAGCGTCAACGTGCTGAGCACGCCGACGTCGACCACGCTCAGCCCCAGCGCCCGCAGGTAGGCCGGCAGCAGCACCGCGACGTAGCCATCGGCGAAGCCGCGCAGCATCCGGCTGGCCAGCAGCCAGCCCGCGGCGGGTTCCACGCCGGCCGGCAGCCACCAGGAGGGAGTTCGCATGGCGCCGATTGTGCGGCCCAGGCTCTCCGTGCTGCGCCAAATGGGCGATTAACCGGCCGATTTACACCGGGGTCCGTGACCATCCCTTGAAGAGGGGACTCGGCCGCTTGGTGGATCCGGTTCGGCGTGGAAGCATGGCCTTCGTTCGTGTCGGCGGCGTCGGGATTCCTCGGCGGCGCGCGGCACGTTGTCGCTTCTGGGGGCGCTGAATGGATTCTTTCGCTGAACTCGGATCGCTGGTCCGCGACACGGCGCGCTGCCGTTCGCTGGGCGCGGTGTTCTCGCTGGCCACCGCCTCGGCACTGACCGGCGCGCTGGTCGCTTGCGGCGGAGGCGGCGGCGGCGACGCGCCCGCGCCACCGCCCGCGCCGACGCCCGCCCCCGCGCCGGCCCCGACGCCGTCGGCCCCGATCGCGGCCCAGCTCACGGTGCCGACCCCCGTGGGCTACGACGCCGACCGCCTCGCCGCCTTCAACCGCCTCAACGAGATCCGCCTGTCAGCCGGCTTGGGGATGCTGTCGCAGAGCACGCAGATGGATCAGGCGGCGCAGGCCCATGCGCAGTGGATGGTGGCCAATGACTCGTTCACGCATGAAGAGGTGGCGGGGACGGTCGGCTTCACGGGGGTGAATTGGGCGCAGAGGGATGAGGCGTTTGGGTATGTGCCGGTGGAGGGGGATGAGTTGATCGCGAGCGGTACACATGGGGCAGCCGGCGTGGATCTCTTGGTCAATGGCGTCTACCATCGCGCCGGCATTCTTGCGTTCGAACCAGTTGACGTGGGGATCGGATGGACTGGCGGGATAACGGCCCACGTGTCGATGCCTCTGGTACTCGACATCACGCGGCCGGGCACGGATGCGATTCGAGGTTTGGGCCAAAGCGCTCAGCCTTCTATCGATGGCGTGGCAATATGGCCGCTCGATGGGGCTCGGGATGTCCCTGTCCGGCTTGGCTTGGAAATCCCGAATCCAATGCCAACTGACGACGTGTCGAGTCTGGGTACTCCGGCTTCCGTTACCGTTGAAGAGGGCAAGACGATCACCAGCATCTCGTTTGTGATCACCAATGGCGCTAACGGAGAAGTCGTGCCTGCGCAACTGCTCACGAATCGGAATGATCCAAATCTGCTCGTACCGGAATCGTTCATGGCGCTGATTCCCTTGACGGCGCTCGCTCCCAGCACGACTTACACCGTTGCCTTCTCAGGAAGCGCGCTCGATCGTCTTGTAGGAACCTCAGGGCTGATCAATCGCACTTGGTCGTTCACGACCGCTGCTCAATGAAGCGGTGCTACCGTTCTGGCGGACAGGCGTTGAACGCGCCTGCTCGCATGTAGATGTCGTTCTCTTGGGACCACGGTCCGAGGAGCCCGTTCGAGAAGCGCGCGCCGTCGGAACACGCGGCCGTGCTGGCGTCCCAGCATTCGCACACGCTCGCGACGGCGGCTATCGGGCTGGCGATCGCTGGCAGTGGCGACAAGCCGACGTCCTGCAACGTTGCCTTGGTACCCGCAGGAATGGTGACCGTCAGTCGCGGATTCGTCGATTGCCATAAGCCGATCACCCAGCCGTATCCCCGGCCGGGCGCGATCACTTGACTGATCGAGACCGAATTGCCGTCGATCACGTAGGGCGGATCGATCTTGAACCATCCCGCATCGACCTCGAACTCTGCGCCAGGCAAGCAGTCCTTGGCGCACGTGTGATTGTTGGGAATCGTGAAGCTGAGTTTGATCGTGACCGAAACGCTGCTTCGGTTGATGAATTCGTCCGGCCTGACCGGACTCGGTAATCCTGTCTGGTCAGCGACGAAGTCGAAACCCCAGTATGCGTAGCCCGTTGCCGGGACTCCGCCCAGAGGTCCGTCATACAGGATCGCATCGCCCCCGAAGGGAGGCAAGCTTGGCGCCGACGCCTGCGCCACCGCCGTCGCACACGTGCTGTCCGCATCCCTCGCCTTGCAATCACTCGGCTTCAACCCGGCCGACATCGCCGCGCCCGCCGACAGCGCGAGCACGGCGAGGCAAAGCATCCGGCAAAGATTCTTGAACCGAGGCGACATGGCACGCGAACACCGATGAGGGACGAGACATCCGGGTCGAAGAGCGAGCGCGCGATCGTCCCGGGACATGCCATCGATTCTCTGGCGCACGTGCAGAATCGCCCGGCGCCAAACGGCAGGTTTCGCCGGGATCTCGCGCCGAAGCGGCAATGCCTCGCTGAAGGTCGCAGCGGCGGTGCCCGTCAGCCCTGCGGCTCGACGATGCGATAACCCACGCCGGGCTCGTTCATCAGCAGCCGCGGGTCGGCCGGGTTGTCCTCGAGCTTGCCGCGCAGTTGCGCCATGTACAGGCGCAGGTAGTGCGTGTGCTCGGTGAACTCGGCGCCCCACACGTCCATCAGCAATTGCCGGTGCGTGACCACCTGGCCGGCGCTGCGCACGAGTCGCGCGAGCAGGTTGAACTCGGTGGGCGTGAGGTGCACCTCCTGATCGGCCAGCGTCACCTCGCGCGTGCCGAGGTCGATGTTGAGCGCGCCGACCGCGTAGCGCGTGACGGCCGGCGACACGCTCGTGCCGCGATGGCGCAGCCCGACGCGCATGCGCGCGAGCAGCTCGCGGATGCTGAACGGCTTGACGAGGTAGTCGTCGGCGCCGGCGTCGAGCAGGCGCACCTTCTGGCCGTCGCTCTCGCGCGCGGAGATCACGATCAGCGGCACCGTGTGCTTCTGGCGCAGCGCGGCGAGCAGCTGTTCGCCGTCGCCGTCGGGCAGCCCGAGATCGAGCAGCACCATGTCGACCGGCGCGCCGGCCTGCGTGGGACGCGCGCCCAGACCGGTCAGCAGCGCGAAGCTCTCGCTGAGGCTCGCGGCCGTGAAGACCTCGTAGCCTTCGGCCGTCATCGCGTCCTTGAGCGTGCGGCACAGCTCGCGGTCGTCTTCCACCAGCAGCACTCGCAAGGTCATGGCCGGGCTCCGTCAGGGGTCGGGTCGCGCTCGTCGACGCGCGGCGCCTCTTCCTCGGGCAGCCAGCATTCGAAGCTCGAGCCGCCCTGGCTGCGCTGGCGCAGCTTCAGCTCGCCGCCGTGCGCGAGCGCGATCGAGCGGCACACGGCCAGGCCGACGCCCGCGCCGCGCTGGGCTGCGCTGTTGCTGCTGCCCGAGCGCCAGTCGCCGCGCTGGAACACGTCGAAGATCTTCTCGCGCCATTGCGGCTCGATGCCGGGGCCGCTGTCGCGGACGGCGAACACGATGTGCTCGCCGTGTCGGCGCACGTCCAGCTCCACCGGCGCGGGCGGGTCGCTGTACTTCAACGCGTTGTCGATCAGGTTTTCGAGCATCTGCGAGAACAGGACGGCGTCGCAACGCACCAGCGGCAGGCCGGGTTCGGCCCACACCTTGATGCGGCGCTCCGGGTCGTGGTGCTTGCGGGCGCGCTCGACGGCCACGCCGGCGAGCTCGTCGGGCGACTCCCAATCGAGGTGCAGCTGCACGCCGGGCGCGTCGAGGCGCACGAGTTGCAGCGTATTGTCGGTCAGCCGGCTCAGCTGGCGCGTCTCGGCGACGATGCTTTGCGCGAGCCGCTCGCGCTGTTCGGCGGCGAGCTTGCCGCCCTGGTCGCGCAGCGACGACGCCGCGCCCATGATGGCGGCCAGCGGCGTGCGGTAGTCGTGCGAGATCGCGGCCAGCAGCGCATTGCGCACCGCCTGGCCCTGCGCGCGCGCCTGCGCCGTCTCGGCCAGGCGCTGCGTGCGGGCGCGGTGGAGCAGCTGGCCCAGCTGGTCGCACAGCGCCTGGGCCTGCACGAGCACCTCGTCGTCGCGCATCTCGGCAGGCACGACGGGAATCATCGCGGCGCCGAAGGCCTCGCCCTCGGCGCCGCGCAGCGGCAGGTACAGCGCGGGCAGCTCCTGTTCGTGGCCGGTGCCGGGGCCGAACTGGCGGCACAGGCGCACGCAATGCCACATGCCCACGAGATCGTCGGCGCCCGGGTCGCCCAGCGTCGTCGAGGCGGGGACGTCTTCCGGCGTCGGCGTCTCGTTGCGCAGCAACAGCAGCTTGGGCGGCTCGCCGAGCAAATCCTTCAGCGCGCGACTCAGCGCCTCGCCGCGGCGCAGCGGATCCTCGGCGTCGCGCAGCGCGTCGCCCAGGCGGCGCATCTGGTCGGCGTGGCGGGCGCTGCGGCGCGCGCGCGTCGCGAGCACGCGGCCACGCGCGAGCAGGCCCGTCACGACCCAGCTCAGGATCAGGATCTCGGCCAGCAGCAGCATGTCCTCGGTGAGGTCGACCGCGAACGCGTGCCTGGGCGGCACGAGGAACCAGTCGAAGGCCATCACGGCGAGCAGCGTCGTGCCCAGCGACGCCAGCGTCGGCAGCCAGATCGCGGCCAGCGCCGACGCCAGCACCAGCGTGATCGCCGCCTGCGCAAGGCCGATGTGCCGGTCCAGCCCCAGCATCAGCAGCCACGCCAGGGCCCACACCGCGCAGGCCCAGGCCCAGGGCCAGCGGGCCATGCGGCGGGGAGTGATCGTGTCGTCGTCCTGCATCGGCGCAACCGTACCAGACATCGCGGCCTGCCCGATGGCCCGACAGGCACGCCGCAGGTGCGCGGACCAGAAGTCCGCCGACGCATCGACGCCGGGCCGCGGGATCACAGCGTCGCGAAGCGGGCCTTGAGCGCCGCCGCCAGCTCGCGGAACTCGGGGCGCGACTCGATGTCGGGATTCCACGCGAGGCCCATGTCGGCGAGATCGTAGGCCTGCTGGATGGCCGCGCCGCCCGTGGGCCGCCCGGTCGCGTCGCGATGGCGCCCCAGCAGCCACAGCGTGTCGGCGATGCGGATCGCGCTCTCGATGTCGTGCGTCACCACGATGATGGTGTTGAGCTCGTGCGTGGTCGACACGTCGATCAGCGTCTCGCACACCGCCGACTTCGCGAGCGGGTCGAGCCCGGAGAACGGCTCGTCCATCAGCAGGAAGTGCGAGCTGCACAGCAGCTGCTGCGCGATCGCGACGCGCTGGCGCTGGCCGCCCGACAGCATCGTCGGATGGCACTTCGCCTGGTCGACGAGACCGAACTTCTCCAGCAGCGCGAGGCACGCGTCGGCCGCCGTGTACGGGTCGCGGCCATGGCGCGTCGCGGCCAGCATCAGGTTGCCCCACACCGTGCGGTGCTTGAACAGCGGATAGTCCTGGGCGACGACACCGACCTCGCCCGGCCGCACCTCGCGTCCGTGGCCGTTGAGGCGGATGCTGCCCGACGTCGGCCGCTGCAGTCCCGCGATGCAGCGGAACAGCTGCGACTTGCCGATGCCCGACGGCCCGAGCAGGCACACGACCTGGCCTTGCTGCAGGCCCTGGCGATGGATGTTGTCGATGTGCCCGCTGACGCCTTCGAGCACGGGGCGGTCGTAGCGCACGCAGACGTTCTCGATGGTGAGCAGGCGTTCGCCCACGGTGTACGTGCAGGCTGCGGTCATGTCGTCTGCTCCTTGCCGAGCGTGCTCCACGGGCACGCGGCGTCCTTGAGCCGCGAGAGCACGGCGTCCTGCGCGAGGCCGACGGCGAGGATCGTCGCCTGGATCGCGAACACGCCGGCCAGCAGGAAATAGCGGTTCTGGTTCAGCAGCAGCGCGCCGATGCCGCCGCCCGAGCGCGTCATGCCTTCGACCAGCGTCAGCAGCGTCCAGCCGATGGCCGCGTTCTGGCGCATCAGGTCGAGGATCACGTCGGCCTTGCCCAGCACCACCACCTCGCCGGTGATGCGCCAGTGGCGCATGCCCAGCGTGCGGCAGTGGTCGATCGGGTCGCGCGACGTGGCGGCGATGTCGGCCAGCAAGGCGGTCACCATGAACACGAACATGCCGAACGCCAGGATCCACAAGCGCAGCGCGGTGGCGTCGCTGGACATCAGCATGAACACGTACGTGAGGCCGGCGAAGCCGAGGAAGCGCAGCGCGGCCGACAGCCGCGCGAGCGGCATGAACACCGGCGCCGT
>CAIMXF010000102.1 GCA_903845345.1 uncultured beta proteobacterium | reverse complement strand
CGGCCGCCGGAGCTCGTCACGCCGGCGCTGTACCTGCCCAGCGTCGCGCAGAGCTTCGTCGCGGCGACGGCGTCGGCGGCCTTCGGCTGGCCGCAGCTGGGCCTGCTGTTGTTCGGCGTCGGCCTGTTCGCGTGGCTGGCGCTGGAATCGGTGATCCTGCAGCGCGCGTCGCTGATGTCGACGCTGCCCCCTGCACTGCGTCCGGTGCTGGGCATCCAGCTCGCGCCGGCCGTGGTGGGCGGCGGCAGCTGGATGGCGCTGACCACGGGCCTGCCCGACGTGTTCGCATGGCTGCTGCTCGGCTACGGCCTCTACCAGGCGCTGCTCCTGCTGCGCCTGCTGCCGTGGATCCGCGAGCAGGCCTTCGCGCCGGGCTACTGGGCGTTCAGCTTCGGCACCGCGGCGCTGCCGGCGCTGGCGATGCGCATGGCCGAGCGCGGCGCCACCGGGTTGGTCGCTGAACTGGCGCCGGCGTTGTTCGTCGCGGCGAACGTCGTGTTCGTGGTGCTGATCGGCGGGACGCTGCGGTTGCTGGCCAGGGGCGCGTTGCTGCCTATCGTCGCGCAGCAGGCTGTCAAGCAGGGCGCTTGAGAGCCGTTTGGCGCCGGCGGCATTGCCCGGGGAAAATGGCGCGTCCGGCGCGCGGGATGCGCCGCGTTTCTCGGGTATCTTTTGTCCATGACCGCATTCAGCTTCTTCTGGCACGACTACGAAACCTTCGGCCGCGTGCCCCGGCGCGATCGCCCGGCCCAGTTCGCCGGCATCCGCACCGACGCCGAGCTGAACGAGATCGGCCAGCCGGTGATGCACTACTGCCGGCCGTCGCCCGATTCGCTGCCCGATCCCGAGTCGTGCCTGCTGACGGGCATCGTGCCGCAGACCTGTCTCGAGCAAGGCCTGCCCGAGCACGCGTTCGCGGCCGAGATCGAGGGCGCGCTGGGCCAGCCCGGCACGATCGGCGTCGGCTACAACACGATCCGCTTCGACGACGAGGTCACGCGCCACCTGTTCTGGCGCAACCTGATCGACCCGTACGCGCGCGAGTGGCAGAACGAATGCGGCCGCTGGGACCTGCTCGACGTCGTGCGCGCCACCTGGGCGCTGCGACCCGGCGGCCTCTCGTGGCCGACGCACGAGGACGGCCGGCCGTCGTTCAAGCTGGAGCACCTCACGAAGTCGAACGGCATTTCCCACGAGGCGGCCCACGACGCCTTGTCCGACGTGCGTGCCACCATCGCGCTCGCCCGCCTCGTCAGGACGAGCCAGCCGCGGCTGTGGGAGTTCTGCCTGAAGCTGCGCCGCAAGGAGGCCGTGTGGGCCGAGATCGGCGCACACCGGCCGTTCCTGCACATCTCCGGCATGTTCGGCGTGGAGCAGGGATGCATGGCCATCGTCTATCCGCTGGCCGTGCATCCCACCAACAAGAACGAGCTGCTGGTCTGGGACCTGTCGCACGATCCGCAGGAACTCGCCGGACTCGACGCCGAGACGCTGCGCCAGCGCCTCTTCACGCGCACGGCCGACCTGCCCGAAGGCGTCGCGCGGCTGCCGATCAAGAGCATCCACGCCAACAAGTCGCCGATCGTCGTCGGCAACCTGAAGACGCTTACTGCAGAGACGGCCGCGCGCTTCGGCATCGACGTCGAGCGCGCGATGACGCACGCGCAGGCCGCGCCCGACATCGCCGCGCTGATGCAGGGCGCCTGGCGCGAGGTGTACGCCCGGCCGGGCGCCACGTCGCCGGTGGACGTCGACGAGGACCTGTACGGCGGCTTCGTCGGCAACGACGACCGCCGCAAGCTGGAGCGGCTGCGCCACCTTTCGGGCGAGCAGCTCGCTGGCCAGCGCGTCGCGTTCGACGATCCGCGGCTCGAGGAGATCCTGTTCCGCTACCGGGCGCGCAACTTCGCCCACACGCTGAGCGCGCCGGAGAACGAACGCTGGGTCGACCACTGCAGCGCGCGCCTGCACGAAGGTGCCGGCGGCGCGACGACGCTGTCGGATTTCTTCGAGCGCATCGACCAGCTCAACGAGGAGGCCGACGAGCGTGGCCAGGAAATCCTCGGCGCGCTCTACGACTACGCCGAGCAGATCGCGCCGCCGCTGCGCGAGGGCGCATGAGCGCCGCCCGGCTGCCAGCAGGCGCTCGCACCGCAGCCGTCAGGTGGAGGGTCGCCTTGTGAGCGCACCCTCGCGTGACGCGGGCGCCCGCGCGGCCCCGCGCGTGGCGGTCGTCGGTGCCGGCGCGGTCGGCTGTTTCTACGGCGGCATGCTGGCGCGAGCCGGCGTGCCGGTGACGTTCATCGGCCGCACCGTCCACGTCGAGGCCATGCGCCGCGAAGGCTTGCGGCTGAGCTCCGCCCAGTTCGACGAGCACATCCCCGTCGACGCCCGCACCGACATCGCCGCCGTCGCCGGCGCGGCGCTGGTGCTGGTGTGCGTCAAGTCGACCGATACCGAGTCGACCGGGGCCGAACTCGCGCCGCACCTGGCACCCGGGGCGCGCGTGCTGAGCCTGCAGAACGGCGTGGACAACGCCCCGCGCCTGGCCGCGGTGCTGAAGCGCGCGGTGGCGCCGGCGGTCGTCTATGTCGGGAGCGAGATGGGCGGCCCGGGACATGTCCGGCACCTCGGCCGCGGCGAACTGGTGATTCCAGCGGACATCGGCACCTCGCCGTCGACCGAACTCGCCGAACGGGACGACGACGTCGCGGCCGGCGCCGCCGCCGCCCTCAATGCGACGCCGACCTCGTTGGCCGTCGGCGTTTCCGGCCTGACATCGGCCGACATCGCCGTGCTGTTCGCGCACGCCGGCGTGCCGGTCGAACAGTCCGGCAACGTGCTGGGCGCGCTGTGGGGCAAGCTGCTGCTGAACTGCGGCTACAACGCGATCTCGGCGATCACCGACATCCCGTACGGCCGCATGGTCACCCTGCCGGGCATCGCCCGCACGGTGCACGACGCGGTCGTCGAAGGCCTGGCGGTCGCCCACGCGCTGCAGGTCGCGATCCCCGGCGACGTCTGGGCCGCGGTCGACCGCATCGCCACCTCGATGCCGGGCCAGGTCTCGTCCACCTGCCAGGACCTGCGCCGCGGCAAGCCCACCGAGATCGACCACCTGAACGGCTTCATCGTGCGCGAGGGCGAGCGGCTGGGCATCGCAACGCCGCTCAATCGGGCGTTGCACGCGCTGGTGAAGGCGCTGGAAGCGAAGGCGACCGCCTGAAGCGGCCGTCGTCGGCGATGGCGGCGACGCTCAGCGCAACCCTGGCGCCAGGTGCTGGTACGGCTCCGGCGCCGCGGCCGACGCGGGCTTTGGCGAGGGAATGCGCTGGATCGGCAACGACACGCCCGGCGGGGCCGGCGGCACCGGCTGCAGAAGGATGGCGTTGGGGCTGGACGGCTGCAGCGTCGTGCCGGCGCTGCCTTCGGGCTCGGAGGCCACTGGGTGCGGCGCGCCGGCCACCTGCACCGACGGCGGGTTGCCCGGCTCCAGGCCCAGGTACGAGATGTAGCCGCCGCCGACGAACTCGTCGTAGAGCCAGTCGCCGTTGGCCTCCTGCACGCCGGACGGCGCCTGCAGCGTGACGACGGGCTCGTTCCTGAGCGCCGCCTTCATGAAGTCGATCCAGATCGGCAGCGCCAGCGTCGCGCCGAACTCGCGCGCGCCCAGGCTGGTGTTGTCGTCGCGGCCCATCCACACCACCGTGGTGATCTTCGGCTGGAAGCCGGCGAACCAGGTGTCGACGGCGTCGTTGGTGGTGCCGGTCTTGCCGTAGATGTCGGGGCGCTTCAACGTGGCCTGCGCCTTCGCGCCGGTGCCGGTGCGCGCGACCTCGTTGAGCAGGCTGGACATCACGAACGCGTTGCGCGCCGGGATGATGCGCGTGTCCTCGCTCGGCGTGTCGGGCAGCCTGGGCGCCTCGAACAGCACCTTGCCCTGGGCGTCGGTGATCTTCTCGATGAAGCGCGGCATCACGGCATAGCCGCCGTTGGCAAAGCTGGCGTAGGCGCGCGCCATCTGCATCGGCGTGACGCTGCCGGCGCCCAGCGCGAGCGTGAGGTTGTCGGGCTGCTTGTTCGGGTCGAGGCCGAACTGGCCGGCCCAGTTGCGCACGGTGTTGATTCCCAGGTTCTGAACCACGCGGATGCTGACCAGGTTCTTCGACTTGGCCAGCGCCTGGCGCAGCGAGATCGGGCCCATCAGCGGCTCGTCGTCGTCCTTCGGATCCCAGTGCTTGCCGCCGGTCAGCGCGTCGTCGATGCTGATCGGCGCGTCCATGATCTGCGTGGCCGGCTGGATGCCGTGCTCCAGGGCCGCCGAATAGATGAAGGGCTTGAAGCTGGAGCCGGGCTGCCGCCAGGCGCTGGTCACGTGGTTGAACTGGCTGTGCGAGAAGTCGAAGCCGCCGACGAGCGCGCGCACCTGGCCCGTCGCCGAGTCGAGCGACACCAGCGCGCTCTCGACGTCCGGCCACTGCGTCACGCGCCACTCGCTCTTGTAGCCGTTGTCGCCGTTGGTGCGCATCACGCGGATGATGGCGCCGCGCTCGATGGCCAGGTCGTCGGCGGCCTTGGGCTTGAGCGCGGCCTGCACGCCGCGCAGCGCGTCGCCGGTCAGGTGCAGCGTCTCGCCGCTGGCCAGGATGGCGACGACTTCCTTCGGGCTCGCGTGCGTGACCACCGCCACGCGCAGGTCGTCGTCGTCGGGATGATCGTGCAGCGCGGTGGCGGCGGCGGTG
>CAIMXF010000101.1 GCA_903845345.1 uncultured beta proteobacterium | reverse complement strand
GCCAACCCGGCCTGGCTGGCGGCGCTGGCGCTCGCCGGCCTGCTCCTGCGCCCGCGCGGCCGTCGCCCGCGCGCGTGACGCGCGCGCCCGACGGCGCCCCCGATGACGAAGGCCGCTGCAGCGACGCAGCGGCCTTTTTTCATGGCCGCGACGATACGGCTCCCCGGTATGGGTGAATGGCCGGCGTTGTCAGCCGTCCTAGGGGTTGAAGACGCGCCCGGCAGGCTTCAGCCTCGCGGTCTTGCCGCGAGTCCGCCAGACGCCAGGGACCGCAGCGTCATCAACAGGAGTGGTCCATGAAAGCAAGAATCCTCGCCGCCGGCCTCGCGCTGGCCGCCACCGCGCCGGCCTTCGCCGCCTACACCCCCGTGGACGTCTCGTCCTACCTCAACGGCAACGTCGCGATCGATCCGCAGAGCTTTCCCGTCGGCACCACGACGGGCAACCAGGACACGGGCGTGCCCTTCGAGACGTCGGCGTACCCGTCCGGTTCGACGACGATGGGCACCTGGCTGGCGTCGGGCACCGGCTCGACCCTGGTCGTCGACCTGAGCGGCCTCGGCATCACGGGCCAGGCGTCGTTCTACGCGCTGCTGAACAACTACTACGGCACGCCGGGCGCCGACGAGTACGACATCACGATCGCCGCCACCAATGGCGACGTCGCGAAATACACCTCCATCGGCGGCGTCGACACGCGCGACTACAACCAGAACATCTTCACCAACACGATCGCCTCGACGACCTTCCCCTGGTTCAACAACGGCCAGCCCGATCCGCAGCGTCTCGACCTGCGCGAATTCACGCTCCCGGGCGAGTTCGCCGACGACACGATCGCATCGTTCACCATCACGCAGGTCAACGATGTCGACATCGCGCTGTTCAGCGGCCTCACGTTCAGCGACAAGCCCGTCGTCACCTCCGTGCCCGAGCCGGCCTCGCTGGCGATGCTGCTGTCGGGTGTCGGCCTGCTGGCGGCGGTCGGCCGCCGTCGCCGGGCCGTCGGCTGAAGCGCTCGCCGCGGCGCGCCGTCGGGCTTCAGGTGCTGGACGACGCGTCCAGCGGGCAGGCGTTGAAGCGCTGCGCGCCGGTGGCATGGCGCCAAGCCGGATCGATGGCGCGCACCTGCAGGTGGCGCTGGATCACCGGCGCCGCCAGCACGACCACGCGGGCGCCGTGCACGCCGTGCTTCGTCAGCTCGTCGAGCTTCCGGCCGGCGTCGGCGGCGCTGCCGAACTGGCCCAGCGACAGCCCCGGCGCCAGCGTCGTGGGCGTGTTCACGCGGTCGAACTTGACGTCGAGCCTCTTCAGTTCGTCGGCCTTCTGCTGCCAGGCCTGCGAATCGGCGAAGCGGCCGAGGTAGACGATCCAGGCGCCGCCGGTGGGCTGCCGGCGCTCGGCGATGGCGTCGGACGGCACGCCGGCCTTGGCGAGCGCGGCCTTCAGCGACGTGAACTGGGCGTCGTCCAGCGGCGGCGTCTCCGAGCAGTCGAGGCCGGTGTCGCTGGTCTTGCGGGCCAGCGCCAGCGTGGCGGCCGACGCGGCCGTGACGGGCGCGCTGGTGGCGGTGTCCGGCCCGCTCGCGATGTCGGCGCCGCTGGCTGCCGATGATGCGGCCGACGCGGCCGACGCCGCGCCGCGGGCCGCCGAGGCCGGCAGGTCCGGCAACACCTGCACGGCGTCCGGCGACACCTGGTGGTTCAGGCGCTGCGGCTCGCGGTCGGACTGCAAGGCCTGCGGGTCGGACTGCAGCCAGTAGTACAGGCCCGCATTGAGCATCAGGAACAGCAGGACCAGCGCGCGCAGCATCGCCTCAGGCCCCTCCGGGCAACGGGCCGTCGGCGCGGGCGCGGCGCATCATGCGATCCCCGCGAGCCGCACGCTCACCTCGCCGCTGAGAACGCGCCGGGTCTGGCCGCCGCCGGCCACCTTGAGCGCGCCGTCGGCATCGACGCCGGCAGCCACGCCTTCGGGCATCGCGCGGTCGGTGGTGCGCACCACCTGGCCCCGCAGCACGTCGCGGCGGGCGTAGGCGTCCTGCAGCGACGCGAAGCCGTCGCGTTCGAACGCCAGCAGCGCGCGCACCAGCGGCTCGCCGATGCGGGCGAGCGTGTCCTGCGGGGTGGCGTGCGGCCACAGCTCGGCCAGCGCGGCGGCGCCGTAGTCGGCCTCGGCCAGCGGCTGCGGGATCACGTTGATGCCGATGCCGATCACCGCGGCGCGCTGCTCGCCCACGGCGACGGATTCGATCAGGATGCCGCCGAGCTTGCGGCCGCCGACCGGGCCCTTGTCTTCGGCGGATCCGTCGCCACTGTCACGCAGGATCAGGTCGTTCGGCCACTTGAGGCCCAGGCGGCCGCCGTGCGGATCGAGCGCCTCGACCACCGCCAGGCCGACCGCGAGCGACAGCCCCGACCAGTCGGGACGGTTCAGCGGCAGCGCCAGCGAGAACGTCAGCGAGGCGCCCGCCGTCGAGTGCCAGCGCCGGCCCAGCCGGCCGCGGCCGGCGGTCTGGTCGATGGCGACGAGCAGTTGCGGGAACAGGTCGTCCACCCGGCCGCCGCGCCGCTCGCTGGGCGTCTTGTGCACCCGCGACGCGTTGCGCAGGCGCTCGGTGAGCTCGCTGTTGGTGGAGTCCAGCGTCTGCACGACCTCGATCGACAGCCCCGGCAGCAGGGGAACCAGGGCCTGCCACAATACCTCGGCGCCCCAGTGCGGGCGCGCGATGCTCGCCGGCTGGCGAGGGGAGGCCTGTGGATCGGTCATGAATGGGGAGAGGGTCAAAGGCGTCGGCCGGCGCGACCTGGGCGCGCGCGGGCGCTCATTTCTTGGGAGACAACATGGTGCCGCGGCAGCCGCGCGTGCCGCAGCGGCACTCGAAGCGCTTCTTGACGGCGGCGGTGTAGCGTTCGTCGATCACCAGGCCGTAGTCGTAGAACAGCTCGTCGCCTGCCTTGATCGCTTTCTTGGCGGTGATGAAGATGCGGCCGTCCTGCTCGTCGGCGACGCAGTTGGGCGAGCAGGCGTGGTTGATCCAGCGCGCCGCGTTGCCGCCGACGTTGGCGTCCAGCACCCAGCCGTCGTCGACGTGGAAGTAGAAGGTGTGGTCGGGTTGAGACGGATCGTGCGGGTGGCGGTCGAGCGCCTGTTCCCAGCTGATGCGTTCGCCGAGGTACTCGATGAGCACCTCGCCCTTGGCGATGTCGCGGGCGGCGAAGACTCCTTTGCCATGTACGCCGCTCTTGCGTACCTGGATGCGGCGACCGCCGGGAACGGTATGGTTTTGCGCTTGCAGCTTCGACGTCATTCGGTACATTGAAATTGTGGGCGCGCGCGTGTACGTATGTGCAGGCGCGCGCGAGAGATGCATTTTAGGCAGGGCTTTTCGAGGCCCCGCGGTTCCAAGGTAACTAAATGACAAAGACACTGATCATTGCGGAGAAGCCGAGCGTGGCGCAGGACATCGTCCG
>CAIMXF010000100.1 GCA_903845345.1 uncultured beta proteobacterium | reverse complement strand
GCACCTCGTCGAGCGGCTGGTGCGCCTCGCTGATCACCAGCGCGGTCATCAGCTTGCTCAGCGACGCGATCGGCAGCACGGCTTCCGAATTCTTGCTGTAGAGGACTTCGTGCGTGTCCTGGTCGAGCACGAGCGCGGCGCCGGAGCGCAGGTACAGCGGATCCTCGGTGGTGTGCAGCCCGGTGGCATAGCCGACCGACTTCGACGGCATTTCGGTCACGCGCACGGTCGTCCGGGTGGTCACCGTGGTGCGGCGCACCATCGCGACATGCCTGGCGCGCGGCGCGGCGCGCGCGCTGGCCGCCACCTTGCGATGGTGCTTGGTGTTCGCGGCAGCGGTGGTTGCCGCGGCCGTCGCCGAGCTGGCGAACGAAGCGCAAAGCATCGCGCCGCCGATGGCGCACGACAGCGCCCAACGCGACAGCTGATTGAGTTTCCGCGGGACGGAAGTGCTGGAAGCCAGTTGCATCACCATTTGTTTCAGTCTAAAGCAAAGGAAAAATCCATGCAAGATCAAAAGCTTGCGTGGACTTCCTCAACCGGACGTCGAACGCGAGGGGCAGCTTGGGAACTGGATGGTCTGGCCCTCGACAGCCCTGCAAGGCTGTCTAACGCAATGGCCTCGGATTCGGCTGACGCAGCGATCGAAATTCAGGAGACAGGATCCACGCCTCGACCGGCGACGCGTCCATGGACGGGGCGCATCTGCGGATTCGATGACCGGATTGTCCGCACCCGCGACCGTCGTCAAGGCCCGAAAAGCGGGCTTTTGCCACGGTATTCCGCCCCGGCGGGTGACATAAGGTAACGCGAACCCCGTCGCCGTTTCCCAACGCGACGGGCTTCCAGGCACGCTCTGGTGAATTTCCCGGACTCAGGCCACGGCCTGGGTCGCGCCCTGCTCGACGGACACCGGACTGGCGCCGCGCGAGGTGGCCGACAGCACCGCGATCAGGGTCGCGCGCACGATGTTGGCGTCGATGCCCACGCCGAACACCGGCGCGGCCTCGCCGACGCGCACTTCCAGGTACGCCGCCGCACGCGCCTGTGCGCCGCCGCCGATCGAGTGCTCGTGGTAGTTGAGCACTTTCACCGCGACGCCCGCGGCGCGCGACAGCCCGTCGACGAACGCGTCGACCGGGCCGTTGCCGGAGCCCTCGAACGCCATGCGGCGACCCATCACGACGGCATCGGCCGCGACGCGCACGCGGCCGTCGCCGATGTCGGTCTGGGTCAGCTCGGACAACGTGACGACGCCTTCGGCGATGCGGTATTCGGACTCGAAGATCTTCCAGATGTCGGAGGCCGTCACCTCGCGGCCTTGCGCGTCCATCACGGCCTGCACGACCTGGCTGAACTCGATCTGCAGCCGGCGCGGCAGTTCGAGGCCGTACTCGGACTCGAGCAGGTACGAGATGCCGCCCTTGCCCGACTGGCTGTTGACCCGAATGATCGCCTCGTAGCTGCGCCCCAGATCCTTCGGATCGATCGGCAGGTACGGCATCTCCCACACGTCGCCGTCGCGGCGGGCGGCGAAGGCCTTCTTGATCGCGTCCTGGTGCGAGCCGGAGAACGACGTGAACACCAGGTCGCCGACGTACGGATGGCGCGGATGCACGGGCAACTGGTTGCAGTATTCGACGACGCGGCGGATCTCGTCGATGTCGGAGAAGTCCAGTTGCGGATCGACGCCCTGCGTGTAGAGGTTCAGCGCGATGTTGACGATGTCGACGTTGCCGGTGCGCTCGCCGTTGCCGAACAGGCAGCCCTCGACGCGGTCGGCACCGGCCATCATCGCCAGTTCGGCGGTGGCCGTGCCGGTGCCGCGGTCGTTGTGCGGATGCGCGGAGATCACGATCGAGTCGCGGCGCGCGATGTTGCGGCACGTCCATTCGATCATGTCGGCGTAGATGTTGGGCGTGGAGTGCTCCACCGTGGTCGGCAGGTTGATGATGCAGGTGCGCTCGGGCGTGGGTTGCCACACCGCGGTGACGGCGTCGATCACGCGGCGCGAGACCTCGAGCTCGGTGTCGGAGAACATCTCCGGCGAATACTCGAAGCGCCAGTCGGTGTCGGGCTGCTTCTCGGCGAGGTCCTTGATGATGCGCGCGTGGCTGCTGGCGAGCTCGACGATGCCGTCGACGTCCAGGCCCAGGACGACCTTGCGCATCATCGGCGCCGTCGCGTTGTACAGGTGCATGATCACGCGCCTGGCGCCGCGCACGGCCTCGAAGCTGCGCTGGATCAGCGGCTCGCGCGCGGGCGTCAGGACCTGGATCGAGACGTCGTCGGGGATCAGGTTGTCTTCGATGAGCTTGCGCACGAAGTCGAACTCGGTCTGCGAGGCCGACGGGAAGCCGATCTCGATCTCCTTGAAGCCCACGCGCACCAACGTCTCGAACATGCGCAGCTTGCGCTCGGCGTCCATAGGCTCGATCAGCGCCTGGTTGCCGTCGCGCAGGTCGGAGCTGCACCACACGGGCGGCTTCGTCAGCACGACGTCGGGCCAGGTGCGGTCAGCCAGGCGCACCGGTGCGACGGGACGGTACTTGGCGGCGGGGTTCTTGAGCATGGACATCGCAGTTCTCCAGGGAATTTGTTCGGAATTGGCAACGCCGCAAAAGGAAACGGCCCGCTTGCGTTGCGCAGAGCGGGCCGTTGATCCGGTAACTCAGTTCAGACGTGAACGATCAAAGCACCCGCGGTTCTCCGATTAGGGATAGCGTGATGGGCGCAATGCGGGACGTCATGAAAAAGAATATAGCACGGTGAATCGGGCTTGGGGCGACGAAATGTTCGTGGAATACGAAGCTTTCCTTCGCCTGCCCTGTGTTTCAGCGGTGCAGGCCAACTTCGTCCGGCTCGTCCGTCGACAACGCGATCGCGCTCACCGGCCGGCCCTTGGCGCGCTTGTACGCGTAGACGAAGTAACCCGACAGGCCGTAGAGGCAGAAGATCGCGAAGATGATGCGCGCCGGGTACAGGTTGATGATGCCGATCGCCAGAGCGATCAGCACGATCACGATGAACGGCACCGAGCGTTTCAGGCTCAGGTCCTTGAAGCTGTAGAACGGCACGTTGACGACCATCGTCACGCCGGCATAGAAAGTGACCGCCGCGGCCGCCCAGGCGAGGACGGCGTCGCCGTTGACGTCGGTGTTGGCGTTGTCGACCACCACCCAGATGAAGCCCGCCACCAGCGCAGCCGCGGCAGGGCTCGGCAGGCCCTGGAAGTAGCGCTTGTCGACCACCGCCAGGTTGGTGTTGAAACGCGCCAGGCGCAGCGCGGCGCAGGCGCAATAGAAGAACGCGATGCCCCAGCCAGCCTTGCCCAGGCCCTTGAGCGCCCATTCGTAGACGATCAACGCCGGCGCGGCGCCGAAGCTGACCATGTCGGACAGGCTGTCCATCTCGGCGCCGAAGGCGCTCTGCGTGTTGGTCATGCGGGCCACACGGCCGTCGAGGCTGTCGAGCACCATCGCGCAGAAGACGCCATAGCACGACAGGTCGTAGCGGCCGTTCATCGCCATGACGATGGCGTAGAACCCGCCGAACAGCGCGGCCAGCGTGAACAGGTTGGGCAGGATGTAGACGCCCTTGCGACGCGGACGCGGCGCCACGTGAGCATCGTCGCCGTCGCCATCGTCTTCGTCCGGAGCCGTAGTCATGTCGTTCATCGCGAAACGCCTCGGCAGACGGTGTGCGCTGCAGTCATCGGAAAACTCGAATTCATGGTGCGCGAGGATAACGCAGCGCACCCGGCCGGCCGCGTGGCAGAACCAAAGAAAAAGGCCGCGCGAGCGCGGCCTTCACGAAAGGCAGCGGCTTAGTTGCGTGACTTGTCGACCAGCTTGTTGGCCTTGATCCACGGCATCATCGCCCGCAGCTTCTCGCCGACCACCTCGATCGGGTGCTCGGCGTTCAGGCGGCGGCGCGACAGCAGCGTCGGGGCACCGGCGCGGTTCTCCAGGATGAAGCTCTTGGCGTACTCGCCGGTCTGGATGTCCTTGAGCGCCTGCTGCATGGCCTTCTTGGTCTCGGACGTGACGACCTTCGGTCCCGTCACGTACTCGCCGTACTCGGCGTTGTTGGAGATCGAGTAGTTCATGTTGGCGATGCCGCCTTCGTAGATCAGGTCGACGATCAGCTTGAGCTCGTGCAGGCACTCGAAGTAGGCCATCTCGGGCGCGTAGCCGGCTTCGGTCAGCGTCTCGAAACCCGCCTTGATCAGCTCGACGGCGCCGCCGCACAGCACGGCCTGTTCGCCGAACAGG
>CAIMXF010000099.1 GCA_903845345.1 uncultured beta proteobacterium | reverse complement strand
CCGTTGCGCGACGCGTTGCCGCTGCTCGTCGGGGATCCCGGCGAGTTGATGCCGGGCGGCCCGGCGATCGAGTCGAGCACGGCCAGCACGTTGGGGCTGGCCTTGAACGCGTCGAGCAGTTGCTGGCTGCGCACGCGATCGGCGGGCGTCAGCCTGGACGGATCGAGCGTGGGCAGTTCCTCGGGACTGGGCGGCGAGGCCTCGCGCGCGAGGTTCTGCAGGGCGATGCCGGCGGCCAGGTCGGCGCGCGGCACGCCACCCAGTCCGTTGGCCACCATGTAGCCCAGGTTGTGACGCGCCGGTGCCAGGCCCTGCGCCGACGCGGCGCGGAAGCCGCCGACCGCCGCGACGTCGTCGCGCGTGACGCCCTTGCCGCGCGCATACAGCAGCGCGAGGTGGTTGCGCGCCGGCGCGTTGCCGCGCGCCTCGGCGAGGCGATACCAGCGCTGGGCCTCGTTCGCGTCGACGGGCTGCCCGCGGCCTTCCTCGGCCATCCAGCCGATGTTGTCCATCGCGAAGGCGTTGCCCTTGCGCGCGGCGAGCCGGAACTCGCGCAGCGCGGCGGCGTCGTCGCGCGCGATGCCCAGGCCGTTGGTCAGCATCCAGCCGAGGTTGTTCTGGCCCGACGCGTTGCCCTGCGCCGCGGCCTTCCGGTACCAGTCGACGGCCTGCTTCTCGTCGGCGATCACGCCGTCGCCGGCGGCGTACATCAGGCCCAGGCTGACCTGCGCGGGCGCATAGCCGGACTCCGCGGACTTGCGTATCCAGCGTTCTGCCGACGCGAGGTCGCGCGGTGCGCCGCGCCCATTGAGCTCGGACATGCCGAGGTTGTGCTCGGCGGTGGGATCGCCCTGCGCCGCCGACAACTGCAGCCAGTGCAGCGCCAGCGCCGGATCGCGCGGCGCGCCGCGGCCTTCGCTGTAGACCCAGCCAAGCGCGCTCTGCGCCCGCGCGTCGCCCTGGTCGGCCGCGGCCTTGTACCAGCGCAGCGCGGTCGCGTCGTCGCGCTCGACGCCCTGGCCGTTCGTGTAGAACACGCCGAGCCGGTATTGCGCCACGGCGAGGCCCTGCTGCGCGGCGAGCGTGGCCCAGTGGGCGGCCTGCGTGTCGTCCTGCGGCACGCCGCGGCCGATCAGCGACATGTACGACAGATTGCTCTGCGCGGTGGGTTCGCCCTGGTCGGCCGCCTTGCGATACCACTTGGCGGCTTCCTCGAAGTCGCGCGCGACGCCCTTGCCCTGCTCGTACAGGAAGCCGAGATTGGTCTGCGCCCGCGGGTCGCCCTGGTCGGCGGCCTTGCGGAACCAGCGCGCCGCGGTCTCCGGATCGGCCGTGACGCCATACCCCCGCAGGTACATGTCGGCCAGCGCCAGCTGGGCATCGCGATCGCCCCCCTCGGCCGCCGGCTGGAATTCGCGCAACGCGGTGGCGTAGTCGCCGCGCCGGCCGGCGTCATAGCCTTCGGCCGTGCCGGCGCGCGCGGACGCGCACGCGAAGACCAGCGCCAAGGTCGCGCAAGCCAGGAAGCCGGCGCCAGCGGCTGAAGTCGCGGGAGGGGACGCCAAGGATGTGCAAGCCATGCCGGACGCCGATCGGTTTGGACGGCACGACGTGCGCACCGAGGCGGTTGAGGCGATGCGGGCGGGCAATGGATTCATTTCGAGCGGGAGTCCTCGGGTGATGTTAGCGCGAAGGATCCCGGTCGGGGCCGAAGCGGACGGCGAGGCCGGACGCGGCTGTCGAGTCGCTGCGCACAGAAGCGGCACCGGGCGCTCGCCGCGCGAGGGAGATGGCGACTGCGATGGCGATGGCGATGGCGATGGCGATGGCGATGGCGATGGCGATGGCGATGGCGATGGCGATGGCGATGGCGATGGCGATGGCGATGGCGATGGCGATGGAGAAATTATCGACGCGGGCCTCCCTCCGGCTCTCGCCGATCGCGTGGGACGTCGCAGGCAGGCGACACGGCGCGCGGGATGGCGCCAGCGGGCGGGCCGAGTTGGAGCAGATCTCCCTGTGGCATGCAGGCGTGTCGAATGGGCGCTCGCCCGCGCCACCGGGTTCGGGCTTGGCTTGGCTTGGCTTTGCGTGCCTTGGGGAGGTGCGGCTCTTGGCTATTGGCTATTGGCTCTTGTCTTGTGGCTTGTGGCTCGCGGCTCGCGGCTCGCGGCTCGCGGCTCGCGGCTTGTGGCTTGTGGCTTGTGGCTTGTGGCTTGTGGCTTGTGGCTCGTGGCTCGTGGCTCGTGGCCATGAGCCCGCCGTCGCAGGTCACGCGTCGCGCGTCGCGCGTCGACGGAAATGTCGGCTGGGCGGCAGCCGATTCCTGTGGCGCGTCATGATCGAGGTGGTGTCAGTCGACCTCCTGTGGCCTGTGCGGCGGCGTGTGGGTGGTGGACATGGGCGTGCCTCAGTGGAAATCGCGGCTGCGCGTGACCAGCCCCTGCAGCATCGGGGAATGGTCCACCAGCGTCCTGGCGATCAGGTGGCGCACCTCGCCCTCGCGTTGCCACACCCCGTAGACCGTCAACAGCGATGCACCCAGCAGCGGCTTGCGCTGGGCCGCGGCCACGGCGGGCCAGACGATCACGTTGACGGTGCCCGTCTCGTCTTCCAGCGTCACGAACACGACCCCCTTGGCCGTGCCCGGCTGCTGGCGATGCGTCACCAGGCCGCTGGCGCGCGCGAGCTGACCCGGCCGGTACTCGGCGTTGAGCAGAGCCGCCTGCTGCACCTTGAACGGCGCCAGCGCCGGACGCAGCAGCGCCAGCGGATGGCCCTTCAACGACAGCCCCAGCGCTCGGTAGTCGGCCAGCACGGCGTCGCCGAGGTTCGGCGCCTCGAACTCGGGCGTGGCATCCTCGATCGTTCGCGTGGACTCGAGCAGGGGCGTGGCGCGGGTATCGACGCCTGCCACGGCCCAGATGGCGTCGCGACGGTGACCGGCCAGTCCGCACAACGCATCGGAGCCGGCCAGGCATTGCATGGCATGGGTGTCGAGCTTGGCGCGGCGCGCCAGGTCCTCCACGTTGGCGAAGGGCGCCTGCGCCCGCGCGGCCATGATGCGCCGGCCCGCGTCCTCGCCGAGACCGCTTACCCGGTTCAGTCCCAGCCGCACCGCGCATTGGTCGGCGGGAATCGCACGCTCCGCGCACGCCGGCACCGCCTCGTGCGGGGCCTGCGGCTCCAGCGTGGAGTCCCAGTCGCTGATCGTGATGTCCACCGGTCGCACCGCCACGCCGTGCGCGCGCGCGTCCCGCACGAGCTGCGGCGCGGCGTAGAAACCCATCGGCAGGCTGTTGAGCAGCGCGGCCAGGAAGGCATCGGGATGGTGGCGCTTGATCCAGGCGCTGACGTAGACCAGCAGGGCGAAGCTGGCGGCGTGGCTCTCGGGGAATCCGTATTCCCCGAAGCCTTCGATCTGCTTGAAGATGGCCTCGGCGTAGCTCGGCTCGTAGTGGCGGGCCACCATGCGGCTGATCAGCTTTTCCTTGAACGGCCCCAGGCCGCCCTTGCGTTTCCAGGCAGCCATCCCACGTCGCAACTGGTCGGCGTCGCCCGGCGTGAAGTCGGCGGCGAGGATGGCCAGTTGCATCACCTGCTCCTGGAAGATGGGCACGCCCAGCGTGCGCGACAAGGCGGCCTTCGTCTCCTCGCTGGGATACGTGACCGGCTCCTTCTGCTCGCGCCGCTTCAGGTAGGGATGCACCATGCCACCCTGGATCGGCCCGGGCCGCACGATGGCCACTTCCACCACCAGGTCGTAGAACTGCCTGGGCTTCAGCCGCGGCAGCATGCTCATCTGCGCGCGGCTCTCCACCTGGAACACGCCCACCGAGTCGCCGGTGCACAGCATGTCGTAGACCGCGACGTCCTCCGCGGGGATGTCCTGCAGGCTGGCCTCGCTCTCCAGGCCCCGCCGGTCGGCCACGATGCCCATCGCCGCCGCCGCGCCGGCGCTGGAGAACGCGTTGGAGTCGAGCTCGATCCGCGTGGCGCTGTTGCCGGCATGCCCGATCGGAGCGACCTCCGTGCGCTGCCGGCGCTCCAGCTGTTCCTGCCGCTTCGCGTCGACGAACCAGCCGGGCGGCGGCGGCCCCGGCATCAGCTGGCGCATCTTGGCGTCGACGAACAGCAGGCCGCGCCGCAACGCGCTGAGCATGCCGAGCGCGAGGATGTCGACCTTGAGCAGCTTGAGGACGTCGAGATCGTCCTTGTCCCACTGGATCACCGTGCGCTTGTCCATCGCCGCGTTCTCCACCGGCACCAGCAGCGCCACGTCGTCCTTGGCGATGACGAAGCCGCCCGGATGCTGGCTGAGATGGCGCGGCTGGTTGCGCAGTTGCAGGCTCAACAGGATCCACTGCCGGCCCAGCCTGGCCTCCGGGTCGAAGCCATGCTCCTGCAGGGCGATCGCGAGTCGCTCGGCCGCACCGCTGGGCGCCGCGGCACCGCCCACGTGGTGCAGCGAGCGCGTGACCGCATCGATGCGGTCGAGATCGATGCCCAGCGCGCGCCCGACGTCGCGCACCGCCGACTTGGTGCGGTAGCGGATGATCACGCCCGTGAGCGCGGCGCGATGACGACCGTACTTCCTGTAGAGGTACTGGATCACCTCTTCGCGGCGCTGGTGCTCGAAATCGAGGTCGATGTCGGGCGGCTCGCCGCGTTCCTCGCTGATGAAGCGCTCGAACAGCACCTCGGCCTTGTTGGGATCGACCTCGGTGACGCCCAGGCAATAGCAGACCGCGGAATTGGCCGCGCTGCCGCGGCCCTGGCACAGGATGCCGCGCGCGCGCGCCCAGTCGACGATGTCCGCCACGGTGAGGAAATAGGCCTCGTACTTCAGCCGTGCGATGAGCCCGAGTTCGTACTCGATCAGGTGCGCCACCTTGCCCGGAACGCCCGCGGGAAAACGCCTTGCCGCACCGGCATCCGTCAACGCGCGCAGCCACCGGGTGGGCGTGTAGCCGTCCGGCACGATCTCCTGCGGATACTCGTACTTCAGCTCGCCCAGCGAGAACCTGCACAGCCCGGCGATGACCACGGTCTCGGCCAGCCACTCCGGCTCGTACAGCGACTGCAGGCGCGCTCTCCCGCGCAGATGGGCCTCCGCGTTGGGCGACAGCGCATGGCCGCACTCGGCCACGGTGCGGCGCAGGCGCGTGGCGGTGAGCACGTCCTGCAACGCCTTGGCGGCACGCGTGGCCATCAGCACGTCGCCGACGGCCGTGATGCGCAGGCCGCTGGCCGCGGCGACCGCCTTCACGCGTTCGCGCACTTCATCGTCCTCACCCTGCATGAGCAGCGGCATCGCGAGCCAGACGCGGTCTTCGCCGATCCAGGTTCGCAGCCATTGCGCCTGCGCGAACAACGATTCGAACGACAGCACGGTGGACGGCCGCGGCGGCGGCAACGGCCGGGCCGCGCGCCTGGCCTTGGCCTGCGAGACGAGCTTGGGCGGCGCCGGCGGCTCGAGCGGGCCATCGCCGCTGGGGCCGTCGCGGGCCTCGCGCGTCTCGCGCCCGCGCGGACGACCCGCGCCGGGAGAGTTCGAGGCGATCGCCGCTGCAGCACTGGCCTGCGCGGCGGCGATCACGCTCATGCCGGACAAGCGCGCATCGACCGGCGTGGCGTCCGCCGTCGGGCCCGCGCGACCCGGCGGCCCTTCGTTGACGGACACGCGCCCGGTCGAACCGGCCGCGCCACCTGACGTGCCGGAGTCGAGCGCGTCGATCGGCACCGGCCCGGCCGTGGGCAGCAGCAGCACGAGGCAATCGGGCAGGCCTGCCAGGTGCGGCAGCGTGGGGACGCGGCCTTCCAGGTCGCCGGTACGTGCTTCGTAGCGCCCCTTGTCGGCGCGTCGGCGCGCGAGCGTGATCCACTGCGACAGGTTGCCGTATCCCCGCCGCGTGGTGGCCAGCACCACCAGCCGCATCGGCACGCCGCCGACGCTGGGCTCGAGCCGCATCTCGACGCCGATGATCAGGGGCAGGCCGCATTCGGTGGCCTTCTCGTAGGCGTGCACCACGCCCGACAGCGAACATTCGTCGGTGACTGCCAGCGCGGTGTAGCGCAGCGCGGCCGCGCGCTCGACCAGTTCCTCGGGCGACGAGGCGCCGGTGAGGAAGCTGAAGTTGCTGCGGCAGTGCAGTTCGGCGTAGGCGGGTAGCGTGGCCATGGCGGAGAGACGGTGGCGGCCCGGCAGGCCGGAGCCTGGGTCGGGCAGGAGAGCGTGGATGGCGCGAAGGGTTCGATGGGGGCTGCGAATCGGGATGCAGCGGGCTGCGACGCGATTCGGGGCAAGACAGCGTCGTCCCCTCGAAAGCTGGGGCGACGGATGCGCACTGTGGTGCGCGACGTCCGGCAAGCGGACGTGGTGCGACCCGAGGCGGGGATTGGTCGCCCGCCATCGGATACTGTATTTAAATACAGTCTAGGCCCGCGAACCAGGCATTGCAAGTCCTGTTGCAAGCTCCGTGAAACGCCGCAGCGTCCGCCGCGCCGAACTCCCGAAAATGCGTCATTCCGCGCTTGGCGCCACCATGCATCCTGCTGTCGAGATCACCCCTTACCGCCCGCCATTGCGCGAACGCCTGGTCGACCTGTGGCGCGCCAGCTTCGCGCTGGGCGTCGGCGCGCCGGTGCCCCAGCCGCGGGACGACCACCTGCGCTACTTCGACGAGCACGTCCTCGACGAGACCCGCGTGCACGTGGCGCTGCGCGACGGCGAGTTGGCCGGATTCGGTGCGTTCACGCCCGAATCGGTGATGCAGCTGTACGTGCACGTCGACCATCTCGGCCAAGGCATCGGCTCGCGGCTGCTCGAACTCGCCAAGGCAAATTCCAGCGGCCGACTCTGGCTCCACACCTTCGTCAGCAACACCCGAGCGCAACGGTTCTACGAACGCCACGGCTTCGACGTCGTTGAGCGCGGCTTCGAGCCGGTGATGCAGCTGGGCGACCTGCGCTACGAATGGCGGCGGCCCGGAGGATGAGCCTCGCACGCCTGCGCGCCCGGCGTCGCGACGCCGCCTCGTCGCCCTCGTCGCGACGCTCGCCGCCATCGCGCTGGGCCCGGCCTCGCGCCGCTGGCCGGACGCCCTGCCTGCCGTCTTCGGCAAGTACCCGGGCGACGTGCTGTGGGCGCTGATGGTGTTCTGCGGATGGCGCACGCTGCGCCCGGGCGCACGCACCCGCGAGGTCGCGCTGCTCGCGGCCGCCACCAGCGCCGTGGTCGAATGCGCGAAGCTGTGGCAGGCGCCGTGGCTCGTGGCATTCCGCCACACGACGCCCGGCCACCTGCTGCTGGGCCATGTGTTCTCATGGCGCAACCTCGTGGCGTACGGCGTCGGCGTGATCGTCGGCGCCGCGCTCGATCGCCTCCTTCTCCGGACGACCCCTGCATGACACCTGACCTCGCCTCCCTGAGCTATCGCTGGCTGTTTCCCGCGCTGTGGACGGCGTGGGCGTTCTACTGGTGGCTCGGCTCGCGCGACGTGAAGGAGACCGCGCGCCGCGAGCCCTTCGCCTCGCGCCTGCTGCACCTGGGGCCGATGGTGCTGGCCGCGCTGATCCTGGCGTCGCCGGGCTACGGCATCCCGGGACTGAGCGCGCGCATCGTGCCGTGGGCGCCGGGGGTGTTCTGGCTGGGCGTGGCCGTGACGGTCGTCGGGCTGGCGTTCGCCGTCTGGGCGCGCCGCACCATCGGCCGCAACTGGAGCGCGATCGTCACGGTCAAGGAAGACCACGAGCTGGTCACCGGCGGCCCCTACGCGCTGGTGCGCCACCCGATCTACACCGGACTGCTGCTCGGCTTCCTGGGCTGGGCGATCGCGGTGGACCGCTGGCGCGGGCCGCTCGCGGTGCTGATCGTCTTCCTCGCCCTGATGCGCAAGTACCGGCTCGAGGAACGCTGGATGCGCGAGCGCTTCGGCATCGCCTACGATGCGTACCGGGCACGCGTGAAGGCGCTCGTGCCGTTCCTGTTCTGAAACCGGTTCCCGACGTCCGCATGCCAACGACCATCGATTCGCACCTGATCACCGTCCTCCTCGTCGTCGCGCTCGTCGTTTGGCGCGTCTATGCGCGCATCCGCCGCACGATCGGGCGCCAGCGGCTGACGAAGGTGCGGCCGTGGATCACCGTCGTCGTGTTCCCGCTGGTCGCGGTGCTGGTGCTGGCGACCAGCCTGGCGCATCCGATGGTCGGCGGCGCGCTGGTCGCGGGCGCGGCCGTCGGCATCGGCCTGGGGCTGCTGGGAACGCGGCTGACGAGGTTCGAGGCGACGCCCGCGGGCCTGTTCTACACGCCCAATGCGCACCTGGGCATCGCGCTGTCGCTGCTGTTCGTGCTGCGCCTGGGCTATCGCTTCGTGATGCTGCAGGCGAGCGGCGGCAACGTCGACCCGCAGGCCATGCAGCTCGGTTCCAGCCCGCTGACGATGGCCATCTTCGGCACGCTCGCGGGCTATTACGTCACCTACGCGATCGGCCTGCTGCGCTGGCGCGCGCAAGTCACTGGTCAGCCGGCCGAGAAACACTGATACGCTGCCATCGATGAACATTCCTACCGCTTCGATCCTCCTGGCCGCCGTCCTGGCGCTGTCCGTCGCCGGTTGCGCGTCGCCCGACACCGCCCAGGGCGCGGCCAAGGAAGGCGTCCAGCTGCAGAAGGCCGTCGAGGCGCCGCTGGCCGATCTCAACCTCGTGCAGGAGAAGATTCCCGCCGTGCTCCAGGCCGCGGTGAAAGCGCCGTACGCGCTGCCGTCGCAGCGCGATTGCCCCGCCCTCGCCAACGAGGTGCGCGTGCTCGATGGCGCGCTCGGCGCCGACCTCGACACCCCGCCCACCGCCGCCGACCCCGGCCTGATCGCGCGCGGCTCAAACCTGGTGGGCGACACCGCCAACGACGCGCTGAAGGGCGCCGCCGAAAGCGTGATCCCGTTCCGCGGCTGGGTGCGCAAGCTCGATGGCGCGGAACGTCACTCGAAGGAAGTGGCCGCCGCGATCGCCGCCGGATCGGTGCGCCGCGCCTTCCTCAAGGGCGTCGGCCAGACGCTGGGCTGCGCCGCGCCCGCCGCCCCGTTGCAGGCGCTCGCGGCCTCCGCGGCGGCGCCGGCCGGCCACTGACCATCCGGGCCGCGGCCCGTCGCTCGAGGAGCTCGCCATGCTGACCACGTCCCGTCTCGTCTGCTTCGTCGCCACGGCCGACGCCGATCGTGCCCGCGCGTTCTACCGCGACGCCCTGGGCCTCGCGTTGATCGAGGACGGCGGCTACGCGCTCGTCTTCGACGCCAACGGCACGCAGCTGCGCGTGCAACGCGTGGAGACCGTCGCGCCGCATCCGTACACGGCGCTCGGCTGGGAGGTGGACGACGTCACCGCCAGCGTGCGCGCGCTGGCCGCCCGCGGCGTGGCGATGGCGCGCTTCCCGGGCCTGCCGCTGGACGCCGACGGCATCTGGGCCACACCCGACGGCTCGCGCGTGGCCTGGTTCCACGACCCCGACGGCAACACGCTGTCGATCTCGCAGCCGCCCCCGGCCTGATCGCCGATGGATCGTCCCATCGTCGGCTTGCACCTCGACGAAGACGGCGGCCGGGTGGCCGAACTCGCCCGCGGCCACTTCCCGCACGTGCGCCACGATCCGCCCTGGGCCAACCGGCCCTGGACGCAGAAGCCCGACGGCCGTGCCGGCGTCCTGGGCCGGTGCTCCCCTGCCGCAGGTGCGACCCTGGCTCCCCCGATCCCGCACGTGGCTTGCGAACCACGACCGCGGTTCGCCCCGGCTGAACCGGGCCTTTAACGCGTCTGTTTGACGTCCGCCGGGCGCACTTTGCCCATGAAGTGCCCGTAGCCCGCGCTCGATCGGGTATCGTGTGGGCATCCACTGAAAGGAAACAATGGCGAAGCCAAACTATTCGTACGAGAAGCGCCAGCGCGAACTCGAGAAGAAAAAGAAGAAGGAAGAGAAAGCGCACAAGAAGTCGTCGGGTGGCGGCGGCGGCAGCTCGAACGACACGACGGCGCAGGAGCAGTCGCCCGCGGCCGGCACGCCGGAAGGCGAAGCGCCCGCGGCCTGAGGCCGTCGCACCGCGCGCGCGGACGCGCGCCGGCAGGCGCCCGCATGCCCGCATGCCCGCATGCTCGCGTGCACCGGCGTCTCGCACACGCCAGGCGACCCGCCCGGCTTCAGGCGCCCATCGGCGGTGGCACGTTGCGGGCACGCAGGTCGGCGATCGCTGCCGGGCCCAGCCGCAGCAGCGTGTCCCCGCAGGTGTCCCTCCACGACACCAGCGCCTCGCGCGGCCCGTCGCGCCACGGCGCCGCGCCGTAGAAATCGGCCTCCTGCGCCCTCAGCTCGGCAAGGCTCCCGAACGAGCGCAGCAGGCAATAGCCGTCGTCGTCGTTGGGCACGATGCCGTGCCTCACCACGTCCCTGCCCAGGCGCGCACCATCGGCAATGCCTTGGGCGTCACGACCTCATGGAAATCGGCGCGTGTGCGCGGCTCGAGGCGACAGGCGCGGATCTCGTCGAGCCGGCGCGCCTGGGCATTCGACGCGCTCATGGGCGGGGCTCCGGTCATGCCGACTGCGGCCACAGGATCATCTGCGTGCAGCGAAACAGCGCGATCGTCCTGCCCGTCTCGCGATGCGTGACCACCGCGTCCCACACCTGCGTGGTGCGGCCGCGGTGCTGCGCGGTGGCCACGCAATCGAGCGTGCCCTCGCGCGCGGTGCCGAGGAAATTGGATTTCAGCTCGATCGTCGTGAAGCCGGTCGCGCCCTCGGGCAGGTTGAAGATGCAGGCGTAGCCGCAAGACGTGTCGGCCAGGGTCACGACGCTGCCCGCATGCAAGTAGCCGTTGGGCGCCATCAGCTTCATCGAGACGGGCACCTCGGCACGCACTTCGACGTTGTCCGCATGCGTGATCGCCACCCCCAGGTGCCCGGGCAGGCAATCGACGCCCATGCGATTCAGTTCGGTGACGGAAAGGACGGTCATGATGGCGGCCGGTCGGCAGTGGGACGATGCGCCATTCTGCGCGAGCTTCGCATCCGCTGCGTCGCGCCATCCGACCAGACGGGTCGCCCATCCCCATCCGCTCCCGTGCCGTGCCGCTCGGCGCCGGGCGAGAACGTCGACCGCGCGCCGTCATCCCGAACGCTTCGTCCTGCCCGGCTTCAGCGCGCGCCACGGCGGATTCGGCCTCCGCCCCGATGCGCCGGCCGTCGAGGGGCGCAACGTCGAGAACGCGCTGCTGGCAAGCTGGCGACTGGCGGCGGCGAAGACCCTCGCGCGCAAGCTCGACCGGCAGGCCTCGCGGTGATGCACCAGCGCGTCGGCGCCCGCTGCAGCCTGTCGGCGATTCGCGCCGGTTCGTCGGGGCAGGATTGACGCGAAGCGGGCGCCGTCGCATCGTGGCGGCATCGGAGGCCGGACGGCCCCGTCATTCGAGAATCCGACATGTTCACGTTCCTGCTCTGGTGCCTGCTGTTCGTCTTCTGCTGGCCGCTGGCCCTGCTGGCGCTGGTGCTGTATCCGATCGTCTGGCTGCTGTCGCTGCCGTTCCGGCTCGTGGGCATCAGCGTGAGCGCGGTGTTCGCGCTGCTGACGGCGCTGCTGTTCCTGCCGGCACGCGCGCTGGGACACCGTCGCTGAGCCCCTGACGAACCGACGCGCCGCGGCAACTGCCTGCCGAGCGCCGAACGGGCCGAAATGCGGCCTTTGGCGCCGCGCAGATTTCGCCGCGCCGACCAGAATCGATCGGTGTGTTCCTCCGGTGACGCTGTCCCCGAACCATGCCGACGTTTCCTGCTCATCGCCTTTGCCTGGCCGCTCTCGCGGTCGTCGTCACGACGGCCGCGCTCCCCGTCCGCGCCGACTGCATCACCGATGCCGCGGCGCGCCACCAGGTCAATGCCGACGTGCTTCGGGCCATCGGCTGGCAGGAAAGCCGGCTTCAGCCCGCGGCGCTGGGCCGCAATGCCGACGGCAGCGTCGACATGGGCGCATTCCAGATCAACAGCATCCACCTGCCCGAGCTGACCCGCTACGGCATCGACCGCGCGGCGCTGGGAGACGGCTGCGTGTGCGCCGAGGTCGCGGCCTGGCACTACCGCCGCCAGATCGACCTGCTCGGCGACAGCTGGCAGGCCGTCGGGAGCTATCACTCACGCACGCCGGCGCGCGCCGCCTGGTACGCGAACCAGATCGCGGCGATCCTGATGCGCTGGCAGCGGATGCCTGCCGGCGCCCTGCCCTTCCCGGCCGAACGTGCGCCCGCGCCGGGGCGGCCGCCGCCGGCACCAAGGCCCGCGTCGCCGCACCCTCCCGCGTCCGCCAATCCGTCCGTCGCCGCCGACAGCCACGCGACCTTCGGCGAACTCGCCTACCTGCCGCCCGCGCGCTGAGCGCGCTTCCGCCCCCACCCACCCCAGGCCGCCATGACCGACATCCCCACGCTCCAGCAGACACTGCAACTGCCGTCCGACAAGCAACACGGCATCGGCGCCGCCGTCAAGCATGCGCTGATGTTCGCGCCGTCGATGACCGACATCATGATCCACGAGGGCCAGGTCATCCGCGCCAAGTCCGCGCGCGGCACGCTGCCGCTGCACCAGCTGTTCTCGGCCATCCCGCCCTTCGTCGTCACGCGCGAGCACATCGTCACCTACCTCGCCGGCTACGTCGACGGCGCGTCGCGCCACCACCGCGACGACCGCGGCCACCAGCAGTCGGTGCAGGACTACTGGGACACCCGCATCAAGCCCGTGCTGGCGCGCCAGCGCTCGGTCAACATCCGGCTCGACGGCCGCGGCGGCCACTCGCTGCGCTACAGCCTGTTCATGCACGGCACCGGCGAGCTGGCGCTGGTGATGCGCATCACGCCGCCGGACATCGCCGCGCTGACCAGCCTCAGCCTGCCGCACAACCTCGTCTCGACACTCACCGAATCCACCAGTGGCTTCATCGTCATCACCGGCCCCACCGGCTCGGGCAAGAGCGAGACGGCCATGTCCATCCTCGACTGGCACAACGCCCAGCACTCCGGGCACATCCTGACGATCGAGGATCCGGTCGAGAAGAAGATCGCGCCGCGCAAGTCCATCGTGACGCAACGCGAGGTCGGCTACGACGTGCTCAGCTTCGCCGACGGCATGCGCGAGGCCTTGCGCATGAGTCCCGACGTGCTGCTCACTTCCGAGATTCGCGACGCCGAGACCGCCGAGCAGGCGATCCAGGGCGGCGAATCGGGCTCGCTGATGATCGCGACGACGCACGGCAAGTCCGTCACCGGCACCATGCGCAAGATCCTGTCGTACACCGGCACCAGCGCCGACGTGATGCGCTCGGTGCTGGCCGGCAACCTGATCGCGGTGGTGCGCCAGGCGCTCGTCCCGTCCAAGGACGGCAAGCGCTACCTGATGGCCGCCGACGTCCTCTTCAACACCGGCAAGGTCACGCAGTTCATTGAACGCGGGGACTGGATCGGCCTCGAGAGCGCGATCCGCGAGGACAGCCGTCTCGGCGCGAGCGAATGGGTGCCGATGAACAACCGGCTGGTCGAACTCGTGCGACGCGGCGAGATCGAGGCCAGCGAGGCGATGCGGGAAACATCGGACATCCCGACGCTGAAAAGAAAGCTGGCGGCCGCGGGGCCGATGCCGATCAGTCGCTGATCCGGCGCGCGAACGGCGTCGAGCGACGAGGTACCATCGCGTCATTGCAGCTGACGCGCTGCCAAGGCGCCTGCGATGCAAGATCCAACCTGGCGCGACGTGCTCGACTACATCGTCGCCGGCCTCCTTCGAGGAGACTGGCCAGTGGCGGCCTGTGCAGCGACCACGCTCGCCATCGGCACGCTGCGGTTGACCGTCGGCTGGGCCTGGGCCCGACATCGCAGACATCAGCAACTCGCCACCTTCGAGCGAATCATCACTCGGTGGATGGCTGGTTGGAGCAAGCCGTTCGCGGCCCTGTCCACGGTCGAACAACTGGCCACCATCGAGCAGTTGCGCGCAACCATCGTCGGCAGCCCGACGCTCGTTCTGCAACTTCTCGTGGCGATCCGTGTCATGGTCGAGACCGTCGAGCCCGACTCCCATGTGCTGGAAGCATTGGATCGCCTCGCGGGCGAATGGCAAGAGAAGCTGCCGAGTGCGCGCCGCCGCCGATATCGGCGAGATCGTGAGCACCGTGGGCAGATGATCGGATCTCGCGGCGATCGGTCTGGCTCAGCAGAACAGTGAGCGCGTCGAGCGCGCCGCATGCGCTATCGTTCACGCCATGAGCTCTCACACCGACGGTCGCGCGAGCGGTCGCTGCGAATCGGAGGTCCTCACCACGAGCGAGGTTCGATCGCTTGCGGCGGCCATCAACGAAGATGTTGCGCTGGACGCGCACGATCCTGGCTGGGGCCCAGGCCTTCGAGCGGGAGCGGGCACGGCTGCAGGCGCTTCTGCCGGGCAGCTTCCTCGCGATCGAACACATCGGCAGCACGGCGGTGCCCGGTCTCGTCGCGAAGCCCGTCATCGACCGCATGGCCGCCGTCGAATCGCTGGAAGGCGTGGACGTCCTGATCGACCGGCTCTGTGCGCACGGCTATGCGACCTCCCGCGAGTTCAACGCGACGCGGGCCGACCGCAAATGGCTCATGCGATGGCGCGACGGGCGCCGCACGCATCACCTGCACATCGTCGTTCTCGGTGGGAAACCGTGGCACGACCGCCTCGCGTTTCGCGATGCCTTGCAACGCGATCCTGCCCTGGCCGATTGCTATGCGAAGCTCAAGACCGAACTGGCCGTGAAGCACCGGGCAGATCGGGAGGCCTATACCGACGCCAAGGCCGAGTTCGTTCGCGAGACGCTGCAACGCACCCCTCGCGACTGAATCGCCAAGCACTCGCTCCGTCGAACCGCGGCTGCAACCCACTGCCGACCATCGGCGACGAGGTCGTGCCACGCCAGCGCCGCTGGCCTTTCTCGACGCGCGGCCGCGAAGCCAGCAAACGCGATAAGCGCTCGCGCTTGCGCTCGCGTCGCGACATGCGCGTCCAACGTGCAATATGCAATTTGCAACGCGTGACTTGTGACTTGTGACTTGTGACTTGTGACTTGTGACTTGTGACTTGTGACTTGTGACTTGTGGTTCGTGGTTCGTGGCTCGTGGCTCGTGGTTCGTGGCTTGTGACGCGTAAGGCGTGAGGCGTGAAGCGCTAGGTTCGGCCTGCGGCATAGGACATGGGCCATGCCGCTCAGACTCCTGTGGCGGCTGCGGCTGCGGCTGCGGCTGCGGCTGCGGCTTCGGCTTCGGCTTCGGCTTCGGCTTCGGCTTCGGCTTCGGCGTGGGGCGTGGGGCGTGCGGGTGCGACGAGATGCCGCGACTCGCTGGCTCGACGCGGTTCACGGGTACAGGCAGTACACCTCCGCCACGACATCGCTGGTCGTCGCCGCACCGGTGCCGTCCGTCAGCGAGATGGACCATCCCTGTCCCGTCCAGGTCGCATTGCGGTTCAGCACGGGGTTGCCGACGGTCTCGGCGTCCGTCTGGGGCAGCAGGAAGATCGTGGCCTGTGGCGCAGCCGGACTGGCCGTCGCGGGGCAGCCGTTCGGCAGCGCCGTGGCGACGGCGATGAAGTCGCCATGGTGCACGGCGAAGCCGGCCATGTAGACGCGTGACGAGGTCAGTCCGGACTGGCTGGCGTAGTAGCCGCCGCGACAGATCAACGCATCGGCCGTCGCGGCGTCGACGGCCAGCAGTCCCGGGCTCGCGCACCCAGCGCCCAGGCTCGCGTAGCGCGCGGTGGCGCGAAACGTCGTGCCCTGACACGTGGCCAGTCCGCCGGTGGTCATCATCGCCACCTGGCCCGCGGTGCAGGCGTCGCCTTCGTTGACCGTGGCCGACAGCGTGAGCCGCTGGGCCGTCACGGCGCCGGTGGCCACGAGATCGTTGCCCGCCGTGACGTCGCCGTTGGCCGCGACGCGCAGCAACGCAGTGCCCGCGGGATTGCGCACGAACAGGTCGCCGGCCTTGACCACCAGCGCCTGCGGATCGGAGGCACCGAACGCCGTCATCGCGCTCGTGGACAGGCCGCCGTCCGCGGCGACGCTCCCGCTCGTGACCAGCCCGGTTGCGGCGATCGTCGTGACGTTGCCCGAGGTGTCCTGGAACACGCCGGTGGCCGCCGACAACGACCCGTTGCACAGGATGTCGACCACGCCGTCCGGTCGCAACCGCACGCAGGCGGTGCCACTCGCGTCGCGCAGTTCAAGGGGCTGCGCGTCGACCTGCAGCGCCGATCGGAATTCGCTGGTGGTCGCGCCGTTGCCAAACAAGGTATCGCCGGCCACGCTGAGCTTGCCCTGCAGGTTGGGGTCGCGGGTATCGCCGATGCGGACGAACTGGCCGAAGGCCGACGACGCCGTACCCACCCGCACCGCGACGACGCCGGCGGGCTGGCCCGCCACCGGATTGGCAAGCGTCCAGGTGTTGCCGAATCCCTGGATCTGCGCGGGATCCATCGGCAACGAGACGCCCGAGTCCGAGCCGATGCGCGCCAGGATCGGCCCGATCACGGCACCATCGCTGTCGCTGCCGCCAGTGCGTTCGTGGATCGGGCCCATCAGCACGACGTGGCCCTCGATGTTGCACGCGGCCGCCACGCAGCCGGCCGGGACGCGGCTGAAGGCGATCGCGTAGGGCGCGTCGTTCAGCGTGGATGTGGTCGCCGTCCAGCCCGCCGGCAGGTAGCCCATGGCTGCCAATTGCAGCACCCGCGGTTGCCAGACGAGCTGGCCATCGACCTCGATCGGCGTGATCGTCACTCCGTTCTTGCTGAAGGCGGCGCCGTCCTGGATCGGTCCGAGGCCATCGAAGATGGCGTTGTTGACGGCGACGCGCAGGTTGTCGAGGATCGTCGCCTCGCCGTTGCCCGCCTCGTGCCTGGCCTGCAGGCGGTTGCCCTCGATCACACCCGCTGCCCCGAGCGCGGAGATCAGCAGGCCCAGCAACGCGAAGACCAGGGCGTTGCCGCGCTGGCGGCGATCCGTGGCGCCGGCGTGCAAGAAGGTGCGAGACGACGGCATGGGCGGCTCAGGTGCGGCCGAAGACGAAGTCGATCCCGACGTTGGGCGCGGAGGTGCACTGCGTGTTGACGCTCACGACGTCGATGGCGCCGTCCAACGGCTTGACGTCCGTCGTACCGACCGTGATGCGGCGCGCCAGGCTTTGCGCGCCGTTGATCAGTTGCGTGCACTGCGAGCTGGGAACGTTCGCGTAGCTCAGCTTGGCCGTGCTGGGCGTGGTGGCAGAGTTGTCAACCAGCGTGATCGCGCCGGAATAGCTGTTCGTGGCGGTGGTGCCGCCGGCGTCGGCGCGGGTTTCGGGAATCACGCGCGAGCCGACCGCGACCGCGGTCGTGAGACCGCTGTAGCCGTACTGACCATAGTTCTGCTGCGCGCCGCCGATGATGGCGCTGATCTCGCTGATGGTGCCCTGGACCTGCGCGTTCGCCTGCGAGTTCTGGTAGTAGCCGATCCCCAGTGCCAGCACGATGCCGCCGATCACGAGGCCCAGCATGCTGAACACGAGTGCGTTGCCGCGTTGGCGGCGCGAAGTGGCAGTCCAACTGGCATGGCGATGGAAATCGATCATCTTCATTTCTCCTCTGGTTGATGTGGACGCTGACGGTCCGGGGAACGCACGCATGCGTCTTTCGAGCGCGTGCACAGGAAGGCGCGCGGCGGCGCGCGACGCCGGGATTCAATGCACGGGGTGCTCCGCGAGGTAGAGCGCGCGCAACGTCATCAGGCTGGACGGTTCCATCAACGTGGCGAACTTGCCGGGCACCGTCATCGACGCGATGCCCATGAAGGTGGCCACCGATGCGAACAGCCCGACCAGGGCGAAGTTCGCGATGACGGCCGCCCGCTTGACGCGTGCCAGCACGCGCTCGCCTTCTGACGTTCCGAGCTGGATCAGCACGTCCGAGAACGACGCGCTGGAGCGACTGAGCGTGGCGGCACGCGACAACAGGTGCGACGACAGCAGGCCACGCCGGAAGGCGTCGAGCGTCGCGGTCGGGTTCTCCTCGAGCGCGTCGAGCACGCGTCCCAGGTGCCAGCGCATCCACGGCGAGGCGCGCTGCGTCACGTCGTCGATGCTGCCCTGCAAGGTCTCGCCGGTCTTGAGCATCATCGCCATCGAGCTGAACAGCATCCCGGCCTGGAAATCGCGATAGAGGCCGTAGACCGGCCAGGCCTCGACCCGCAAACGCAACGGCCCGCGCCAGCGCGGCAGCGACCACAGCACCAGGGCGAGCGACGCGCCGAGCACGACGAGGGTCTGGGGCCCCCAGGCCTGCGCGAAGACCGCGATGGCCTTCGCCCAGCCGTTCATGCCTTCCCACAGCGCATCCTGCGCGTAGACCGGCGTGGCGTCGTCGATCACGAGAATCACCTTGCCCAGCAACGCGATCAGCGCGTAGCAGATCGGGATGGTCATCGCGGGCAATGCCGAATACGACAGCATCAGGCGCAGCATCTGCTGTTGCTTGTCGATGGCGTCGGCCAACGCGCGCAAGGCCTGCGGCTTGTCGGCTGCACGGTCGACCGCCGCCAGCAGCATCGCGTCGGAGCGAGGCACCACGCCCTCCAGCAGATGCGAGACGCGGCTCGCGTGCTCGCCGTCCTGGTGGCGATGCAAGACGATGCGGAGCGCTCGCGACCGGCTGCGCTGGCGGGTGAGGTTGGCGTTGGCGATCTCGCCTTCGAGAAAGCTCACCATGGCCTCGTTGCGCTGGTACATTTCCGCGAAGTCACGATAGAACTCGGCGCGACCGAGCCGGAATTCGATCAACGCGACCCAGTTGGCGACGGCACGCATCGAACTCATGATCGCTCCCCCGGCAGGATCTCGAAGCGCTCGAAGCCATCGAACTCCTCGCAATTTCGAACGTCGATCTCGCCCTGCAGCGCCTTGTACAGCGCGTGCTCGAACACCGTCTTGCCGGTCATGTCGGGGCTGTCGAACTGGCGATTGCTGGCCGAGCGGAAGTGCTGGAGGGCCGCGTCGTCGTCGTTGTTTCGCACATGGCGCAGCCAGACGCGGTCGGGCTGCAGCATCTCGGCGACGATGGTCTTGCCGTGCGTGCCGCGCCCTTGGCAGGCGGCGCAGCCTTCGGGACGCATCCAGCGCAGCCTGGAGGTCGGAAATCGGAAGCGCAGACGCAGCACCTCCTCGATCTCTCGCGCGTCGGGATCGACCCGCAGCGCCATGGCCGTCGGCAGCGCGCAGCAGCGGCACAGCTTGGGCACCAGCGCCTGGTAGACCAGCAGGTTGAGGATGTTGGGCCCGGTGAGCGCCTGGCGGCTCACGCCGATCTGGTCGTTGGTCAGACGCGGAATGATGTTGGAGATCAGGTGCGCGTGCACCGTGCCCATCGCCAGATGGCCCGTCTCGGCGATCTGCAGCGCGAACAGCGCCGTCAGCTTGTCGCGGATCTCGCCGAGCATCACGCCGTCGGGATCGGATCGCATCAGCGCGCGCATCACCTCGGCGTAGCGGCGGCGGGTCTCGTCATCGTTGGCGATGTCGCGCAGCACCTCGATCTGGTGCGCGCCGGCGATCTCGTATTCGATCGGGTCCTCCACCGTGTAGATGGCTTTCTGATCGAGCCCGGGCAAAGTCTCGATGAAGCTCTTGAGACTGGTCGACTTGCCGGAACTCGTGACACCCGACAGCAACACGATGCCCTTGCCCGCGCGCGCGGCCAGGCGCAACTGCCGCAGGTGGCTAGGGGCATAGCCCGCAGCGTCGAAGCGAATGCGGTTCTCGTCGCCGGTGCGCAGGATGCGAACGACCGTCTTCGGGCCCAGCCGTCCCTTGACGTTCTGGTAGCGCAGCTGGCCCGCCGTGCCGGGCAGGTCGAGGTCGATCATGCAGTCGACGAACTGGTCTGCTGCGTACTGCGAGACGTTGTTGCCCTTGCGCGTGCTGTTGTAGCCCGCTGCGATCGCGTCGACGACCTCCTTGCGGCTGTAGCGGCCGCCCTGGCCGTCCGGCAAGGGTTCCATGCGACCGTCGATGCGGATGCGCACGATCGCGGTGTTGCGGCGCACCTCGATGTGCAGATCCGTCGCTCCGGTGGGCACGGCCAGCGCGATCCAGCGCTCGAACAGTTGCATGGGTCCGCCCTTGGGACCGCTCTTGCCCGACGCGCCAGCGTTGCGCAGAATCTCCTTGAGCACGCCCGGCTCCGCCACCAGGTCCCCGACGACGCCATAGCCGCGCGCGCGCAACGCACCCTTGACCGCCTTGGCGGTGCCGTCGAGCGCCAGCTTGTCGGCGGCCGGCATCGTCGCGCGCACCAGGCGGGCCTGCCGCGCGCCGCAGTCGAGCGCCACCAGCTTCTCGTGCAGCGACGCTGGCAGTTGATAGACGGCTTCCGGGCCGACCGTCAGCAATGCCTGATACGGCGGCAACTGGTGGAAATGAAGCAGGACGTCCCCACGCACCTCGGCGTCGCGGAACTCGACCGGTTGCTCGGATTCCGGCGCCCGGGACGCGGCCTCGGCCCCGTCCCGCGAACTCGATGCGTGGCGCGATGCCTCCAAGCCCGCCAGCCGCCGCTCGAGGCGCGCCAACGGCGATCCGGACGAGGACGATTCCAGCACCACCGCCATGCGCGGCTCCGCCGTCGGGGTGCGTGTTCGCCCCGCATCGTCGGTCGCGGCCATTTCGGGCGAACGCCGAACCGCGGCGATGGGTGCGGCCACCGATTCCGCTTGCTCACGCCGACGCAACATCTCGAACAGTCCCATGGTTCGGCTCAACGCAGCGCGGGCAGCGCGAAGACCTTGCGAACACCTTGCGCGTCGCCGACAGCTGCCGCAGCCTCGCGGGCCAGCACGACGCGATCGATGTCGATCGTCTCCACATGCCAGGCCGTGCCCGGCACGCTCTGCCCCATCCGGAGCAGGTAGGCCGTGGCATTGACGGTCACCTCGGCGACGACGCCCTCGCGCGAGGCGAAGACACCTCTCACCTGAACCGCGGGTGCCGGTGGCGGCAGGGGCATCCTCGAGGCCGGCGGAGGCACCGCGAGCGCCGTCGAGGCAGCGGCGGCCGGTGCAGATGCGCCCAGGCCCGCCGATCGAGCCGTGGCCTGTGCCATCGCGGACTCCAGCATCAAGCGTTGTGAGCGGCTGTAGTCAGCGATCGTCTGCGCGCCGGCCAAGGGCGCACCGAGCGCAAGGAGGCACGCCAGCGACGATCCGAACAGGGCCACGGGACTTCTAGCGGGCCGAGACATAGAACACTCCGGTAGCCGAAAACTTGAGCAAGGCGCGCGCATCCGATCCCTCGCCGACATCGACCCGCAGGCTTTCCCAGCTGACGACGTCCGGCGCCGCGCTCAAGGCTTCGGCGATGAACGGGCCGGGCACGTTGTGCAGGTCGACGTCGCCCGCAAGCACCGCAGCCGGATGCTGGAACGTCACGGGTACGTCCGCCACGCGAGGCCAGAGTGCCGGCTTCTTCAGCTCCAGCACCACGTCGGCCGTGCGCCAGCGTTGCAACTGCGGCGCGGCCTCGGATACCGTGGCCTGCAACGAGCGCAGGGGTCGGCGCGGATCGAGCAGCGAGTGACGGACCACCTTGAAGGGATGCTTCGTTCGCGCCATGTCCATGCCCGGCACGTTGCTGCCTTGCGGCACCAGCATCTCCAACGCGTCGTCAGGCAGCGCCCGGCGCAGGTCGTCGAAGCTGCCGCCGCGACGCACCCAGTCGCGCGAGCAGGCCTGGGTGCGCGCGCTGCACTCCGCCGACGCCAGGCTCCAGCCCGGGATCCAGATCCGATAGCCGAAGATTTCGCGCGTGGCAGCCACGAAGCTCGAACGATCGGTGGCCATGGACGCCTGCTGCCCGGCGAGCGCCGCGAGATAGCGCGGCGTGGGATCGGCGGCGCGCGCGGCCGCCAGGGCCTTGCGCTCGACCTCGACGCGATGCATGTGCTGGACGAGCAGCTACGCGCTCACCGACGCTGTGGCCATCAGCCCGGCGCCGACGATCGGCCACGGGTTCACCGGCATGGGCTGCAGCCGGCAGGAGCGGTCGCCGCCGGCGGCCAGCCACGCGAAGTCGGCCGGCTCGCAGTTCGGGTACGCGACCGGGTTGTCGCTCCAGATCGGCCGGTCTTCGCCGCCCAACGCGTTGCGGGCGTCGATCTCGTTGCTGAGGACATCGATCACCGGCACGCCGTCCTCGAGACAGACGACGAAGTACTTGTCTTCCTTGCGCTGCGCCGCCGCCGGCACGGTCAGCACCAGCGCCGCGTTCGGCGCCTGGTGCCCGACCCGTTGCGAGAAGCAGGCCGCGGCCGCCAGCGCTCCCTTGGGCAGTCGCACGCCCTCCTCCGACGCGCGCGGCTGGAACAGGCCGTAGCGCACGTGCGCGCCGACCTGCGCCTGCGCCCAATGCGTGGCGTCGCTGGTGAGCGCACGCGCCTCCATCAGCGCGCGACCGCGACCCTGGCCCGAACTGGGCGCGCGCCAGAACAGCCCGCCGAGCAGGTCGCCCTGCGCGGTGCTCGCGATCAATCGTTCGATGAAGGCCATCGTCGGTGCTCCGTTCACAGAATCGTCGGCCGCACGAAAATGACGAAGTCCTCGCGCATGCGCGACTGCGTCTTGCTGCCGCCCAGGCCGATCGGAGCGCCGTCGGTCAGCGTGCGGCGGTCGTCCCTGGAGACGAGACGGCTCAGCCCCGTGATCACCAGGATCTGGCCCGCCTTCAGCGCCACGGTGGACTGGTCGTTGATCGCGGTCGTCTCCGGCGTCTGGACAGTCTGCTGGGAGGTGCCGGTGCCCGAGGTGAAGTTCTCCAGGTCCACGAGCGAGGACAGCCCGATCCCGAACTTCAGCACCACCGTGTTGTTATCCAGGATGAAGGGCTGCGCGAGATAGCGATCGCCGGTGGTGACGGTGGAGGTGACGAGGCCCGGCGCACCGACACCCGTGGTGCTGGCCGCGCCGGGGATGGTCGCGCTCACGTAGGCACGACCGCCGAGGCTGGACTTGCGATCCCAGGTGCGGTTCAGCGCCAGCAGGCTGACCTCGCGATGCTGCGTGGAGACGCCGAATTCACTGAGCAGCTTCAGGATCGCGCTGCTCCCGCCGAAGCGGGTGGTGACGTTGTTGGTGACGCCCGACTGCGTCGGTGTCAGGATCGAGAAGCCGATGTTGGCGGCAGCGGTGCTGGTCAGCGTGGTGGGCGAGCCGAAGGTGCCGGTGTAGGCGCCTCCCAGCGCCGAGAGCAGTGCGTTCCATTCGATGCCGCGCTCGTCGGACTCGTTGCGCGTCACGCTGTAGACGTCGAACTGCACCTGCGCCTGGCGCAGCAGGCTCTCGTTTTCCATGCGGACGAAGTCGCGCACCTTGGACAGCGTCTCCTTGGTCGTGGTGACGGCAACGCGGCCGGAGCCGTCCGAGCGCACGACCGACGAACCTGGCACGTCCTTGATGATCTGGCCGATGGCCGCCAGGATCGACCCGATGACGTTGGACTTGCCATGCTCGTTCACTTCATTGCTGGAACTGGCCGTGCTGTTGGTGCCGCCGGAGCCGTTGCCCGAGCTGGTGGCGTTGGCCTGGTCGGCGCCGCTGAGGCCCAGGTGGTAGTCGGTCTCGCTCTCGAGCGCCGCGATCTCGAAGAACTCGGTGCGGAAACGCTCGATGACGACCAAGCCGTCGCGGTCCTCCCAACTCAGGCTCAGCTGGTCGGTGATCAGGTCGAGATAGCCTTCCAGCGATCCGGACCAGCGCATCGCCACGGCATTCACCGAGGTGTCGCGCGCGACCGCGACGGTCGACGGCGGGAGGCCGACGCCTTCCGGGCCGGCAGGGGCCCGGGCGGGCAACGTCGGCAGTGCGGGCGTCGCCGGCGAGGTCGGCGCGGCCTGCGGCGGCGCCGATCGCGCCGGAATCTCGCCGGTCGTGAACACGTCCGCCTTGATTCGTACCGGCACGCCGGTGACCGCGGTGATGCGGTCGGCCATCGAGCGCAGGCTCACCTTGCCGCCGGTCGCCGCGTCGTCGAAGTTGAGCTTGACCAGCTCGGTAAAGATGCTGGGAAGCCGCTCGCCACTGCCCATCGGCACGCTGACCGACCCGACCCAGGGCGTGCGTGCGCGCCGCAGCACGGGCTTGGCGGACTGTTCTGCAGCACGGCGATCGGCGTCGACCTGCGAACCCGGCGCGCCGGCACCCTGCTCCGCCAGCGTGCGATCGGCGTGCAGCGACGCCGTGCCGGTCTGGCCCAGCGCATGATCGGCCTGCACGCGCTCGGTGACGCCAGGCTCGGCGCAGGCCGCCAGCGCGACCAGGCCCGCGACCACAAGGAACGAACGGGCGGCCCTCATTGCGCGTCGCACTCGCGCGCCTGCTCGCCCTGGCGCGTGATGCGCACGAGCGGCGGTGTGTTGGCGTAGATGCAAGCCTCCAGCGGATAGTCGCTCTGGCGGATGCCTGCGGAATTCAGGAGTGTTTTCAGCGCGGTCTCGAACGTGCCCTCGACGCTGTCGGGCGCGCCGATCAGGAAATTGCGCTGCGCATCCCATTTCACGCGGTAGCCGGCTTGCGCGCCCCAGCGTTCGAGGGTGCGGGCCAGCGTGATGTCCTGCACCCGCACGCTCCAACGCACCGGCGACGGATCCGTCGTGGCCGCGCTCGCATAGGGTGCGACAGGCAACGCGGTCTCGGCCGATGCGCGCCAGGGCGTCGCAACGGCCTGCAATGGTTCGACGGCGCAGGCGAGTCCATGAACGCAGGCAAGGAAGGCCCCTGCGAAGACGAAGATCAAATTCATGACGGCACACTCCTCCAGGCGCGTCGACCGACGACGCCCAACTTGGCGATGTTGAAAGACGACGGCCCCGCTCACTCGGATTCGGTAAACCGGACGACGTGATCGGCGTAGGCCTGCGCCTGCACCGGGTAACCCTGCGCGCGTAGTCCGGTCACGACCTGCTTGACCGCATCGAGGAAGGACGTTGCGTCGACGCGGAGCGCGCCATTGACCGGCGCGACCCACCCGACGTCCCAGACGACGTCATAGCCGCTGGCGCGCGCCCAGCGGCGCAGCGAGACCGCGATGTCGCGGTCCGCCAAGGTGATGTCGAACGCCGCGGACACCTCGCCATTGGGCGTAGGCAACTCGCGCCCATCGATCCGGCTGACCCATTGCAACGCCGATGCGTGCACGCGCCCGAGGCCCGGCGTCGCATTGCCATCGGACAGCCGGATGTTGCTGGCCGAAACGCCGCGCGCCAGCAACGCGTTGCGCAAGGCCTCCGCGCGACGAATGGCCAACGCATCGTGGCCGCCCGCGTCGTTGCGACCGACGGTCGTGATGGTCGTGTGGCGCCCGATTCGCGTGACCAGCGCCGACAGTGCGTCCAGGACCTCCTGCTTGAGCGTGGCGCTGCCCAAGGCGAAGACCACGGGTTGCTCATGCGTGGAGCTTCCGAACGAACTCTCCTGCGACGTCTCGCCGTAGTCGATCCCCGCGATCAGTCCGTTATCAGCGGACGCCAGCAGCCGCTCCACGTCTTCGCGCGGCGCGACGACCTCGTCGCCGAGCACGGCCTCGCCCCGTCGCACGACGGCGCGCGCGCCGCCCAGAACGAGCGTGAATTCGGTCGCCGAGGTCTTTGCCGTGAAGTACTGGCCTTCGGGCTGCAGCACGAGCAGCGTCGGATCCTTGCCCGCGAAGACCGCCGGCATGGACTGGTTGGGACGCGCTTCGAAATAGACCTTGCCGCTGCCGTCGTCGAACACCTGGGCCGGACGCGCGGGCTTGTCGCCGCGGATCGAATATCCGAAGTCGTACCGGCCGACGAAGCGCTTGCCCGGCAGGCTCAGCGCGTTGCCGCCGAGGGCCAGCAGCAACGCGCCGCAGAACGCGCGGACGAAGATGCCACCGGACGCGGCGAACGGAGGAATGGCGGTGTGTGAATCGGCTCTCATGACGAGTCGATTCTGCGAGCGCGCCGAAAAACTGCCACGCGCCAAACCACCCCGAAATCGCGCGTTTGGCGCGCGGCGCCAGCTAGCCTGCGATCTCGTCAGACGGCATCATGGAGACATGTCTCGCACATCAATTCTTCTCGCGTACCAGCGCCTTCTCGATGCGCCGATCCGGCACCAGCCAGACCAATGCCACGAACAGGTACAGCGCCTGCGCGAGGCCCGGAACGCAGAACGCGGAGGCGATGCCAGCCAGGTAAAGGATCGGCGACAGCTTGCCCGTCCAGTCGCTGCCCAGCGCGCGCTTGAGCACGCCATCGTCGCCCTGAGCGCGCACGATCAGCGTCTGCAGCACGAACCACGACATCGCGCAGGCCATCAGCACCACGCCGTACAAGGCGGACGGCACCGGGCCGAAGTGGTTCTCGCCCATCCAGCCGGTCGCGAACGGCAGCAGCGAGAGCCAGAACAGCAGGTTGAGGTTGGCCCACATCATGCCGCCGGTCACCGTGGTGGTGGCGTGCAGCAGGTGGTGGTGGTTGTTCCAGTAGATGCCCACGTAGATGAAGCTGATGACGTAGCTGAGGAACACCGGCCACAACTCGAACAGCGCGCCCAGCGTCGCGCCATGAGGCACATGCAGTTCCAGCACCATGATCGTGATGATGATGGCCAGCACGCCATCGCTGAATGCCTCGAACCGTCCCTTGCCCATCCCCGCTCCCCCCGCGTTCGTCGCGTCCACGCGCATTCTCTCAAAGGCGTCCGCGCTGCTCGGCCGCGGCGTTTGACTAACATCGGCGGATCGGGCCACGCGCTCGCAGACGACGAAGACCGACATGAACAGACTGGCTGCCATCATCCTGGGCTGCGGCGCCCTGCTTGTCGGCGCGTCGGCGCAGGCCGACGTCAAGCTGGTGATGTTCCGCCACGCGGAGAAGCCCGGCCCGGGCCTGGGCCAGCTGAGCTGCCAGGGACTCAACCGCGCACTGGCGCTACCGGGCGTGCTGCTCGCGGCCTATGGCAAGCCGAACGCGCTGTATGCGCCGAATCCCGGCGTCGCCAAGGAGGACGAGGGCGTGGCCTACAACTACCTGCGCCCCCTCGCGACGATCGAGCCGACGGCCATCCGCGTGGGCCTGCCCGTCAACACCGCGTGGGCTTGGAACGACATCGCCGACCTGCAGGACGAACTGCTCAAGCCGTCGCACGACGGCCAGACGCTGTTCGTCGCGTGGGAGCATGTCGAGCTCGAACAGCTGGCGCGCGCCATCCTCCAGAAGCGCGGCGGCGATCCGGGCCAGGTCCACAGGTGGCACGGCAGCGATTTCGACACGGTCTACGTGATCACGCTGCACACCGACGGCACGACCACCTTCAGGACGGACGGCGAACACCTCGACAACCAGAGCACCGCCTGCCCCGGCGCCTGAACGCGACGCCCGCGGGAGATGAGGCGAGAAGCCGTGCGGCCGAGGCTCTTATCGCCGGAGCCGAACGCGCCCGACGGCCTTACCCTGGCACGATGGAAACCGCCACGCCCACGCCCACGCTCGCCGACGCCGTCGCCGCGCTACGGCATGCGCACGAGTTGTTCCTGCAGCGCCGCGACTCGCAGGCGCTGCCGCAAGCCCGCGCGGCCGTCGATGGACTGCCGCAACGCGCCGACGCCTGGACGCTGCTGGGCATCCTGCAGCAGCGGCTGGGCCATTCGCGCGCGGCCGAATCGGCCTATCGCGAAGCGACCCGAATCAAGCCCGACTACGCCGACGCCTGGACCAACCTCGGCAACCTGCTGCGCGACCGCAATGACATGCACGGCGCGCTGCGCGCGTTCCAGCATGCGATGCACTGCTCTCCAGCGTCGCCGGAGCCGGCCTACAACCTGGGCATCGCACTGGAGCATTTCGGGCTGTGGGACGGCGCGCTGGCCGCGTTCGAGGCTGCCGTCGAATGCGATGCGCGGCATGTCGACGCGCACTGGAACGGCGCGCTGGCGTTGCTGCGCGCAGGCCGCTTCGAGGAAGGGTTTCGCGAGTACGAATGGCGCTTCGAACGCGGCGAACCCGCGCCACGCGCGTGTGCGCAGCCGGTGTGGGACGGCAGCGACCTCGCCGGCCGCACGATCCTGGTGTGGGCCGAGCAAGGCTTCGGCGACGCGTTGCAGTTCCTGCGCTTCGTGCCGGAACTCGCGCGACGCGGCGGCCGCATCGTGCTGGAGGTGATGGACGGACTGCAGGCGCTCGCCTCGCGCATGCCTGGAGTCGCGGCCGTCGTCGCTCGCGGCATCGCGCCACCCGATGTCGACACGCACGTCGCGCTCATGAGCCTGCCGCACAAGCTCGCGCTCTCTCGCCTGCCTGCAGGCACGCCGTACCTGCGCGCGCACGACGCGCTGGCGTGGCAGTGGGGCGATCGCCTCGCCGCATCGGCGCATCGTCCCGGCCGCGAGCTGGCCGTCGGGCTCGTGTGGGCCGGCCATCCCGCACTTCGCAACAGCCGCGAGCGCTCGCCCGGATTCGACGTCGTGCGCCCGCTGCTGGACGTGCGCGGCACGCGCTTCTTCTCGCTGCAGAAAGGCGCCGGCTGCGTCGAGCTCGCGGGCCGCGCGCTGCCGGCCAACTTCGTCGACCTGGATCGCGAGATCGCGAGCTTCGACGACACCGCGGCCATCATCGCCAACCTCGACATCGTCGTCACCTGCGACACCGCCGTCGCTCATCTCGCCGGCGCGCTTGGAAAGCCCACGTTGGCGATGCTGCCGCACACGCCCGACTGGCGCTACGGGCTCGATCCGCATGTCAGCGCCTGGTATCCGTCGATGCGACTGTTCCGCCAGTCGACACGGGGCGACTGGACGGGCGTCATGGCGCGCGTCTCGCGCGCGCTGGAAGACGCAGTCGCATCACTGCCGTCGCAGGTTCTTGCGGAGGCGCATGCTTGAACCTCGAAGCTTCGCCCCGACATCTCGCTGAACGCTTGCCGTCGGGCAAGCCGATTGCCGATATCAAGCCCGGAGAGATCGTGAAATCGATCCGCGTACGACAGGCTCCCGGAGTGCGCAGGCGCGCGAGCTCCTGGCCACGGCGCCACACTGCCTGGAGGCAACGGCGCTCGCAGCACCGACGCCATCTGCGCCGGGCGAGGCGCCGCCGGCACCGCACCGTCATCGTCAGACTGCTCATGAACCAATTCGATCCGCTCAGAAAATTGATGCACGTGGACGAGGCCGTGGCCCGCTTCGCGTCGCAACCCGGCACGGTGTTCACCAATGGCGTCTTCGACCTGCTGCACCGCGGGCACATCGCCTACCTGGCCGAGGCACGCCAGCTCGGCGACCGCCTCGTCGTCGCGATCAACAGCGACGCCTCGGCGCGCATTCTCGACAAGGGACCCGACCGCCCGATGAATCGCGAAGGCGATCGTGCGTTCCAGGTCGCGGCGCTCGAGAGCGTCGACGCCGTCGTCATCTTCGACGAGGCCACGCCGACGGCACTGCTGTCGCGACTGCGGCCGTCCGTGTACGTGAAGGGCGGCGATTACGACATGAACCGGCTCGCCGAGAGCGCGCTCGTGCGCAGTTGGGGCGGCCACGCGGTGGCGCTGCCGTTCGTCGACGGCTTCTCCACGACGTCGCTGATGGATCGCCTGCGCGCGTCCACGCGGCCGGCGCCGGCCGCGTCATGATTCCCGTTCGTCGGGCCGTCTTCCTCGATCGCGACGGCGTGCTGAACCACGATCGCGGGTACGTCAGCCGCCCCGACAACTTCGACTGGCTGCCCGGCACCATGCCCGCGCTGCGCTCGCTGCAGCGCGCGGGCTGGGGACTGGTGGTCGTGACGAACCAATCGGGGATCGCGCGCGGCCTCTACGGACCGGCCGAATACCAGAACCTCAGCGCCTGGATGCAAAGCGAACTTGCCCGCAACGGCATCGCGCTCGACGGCGTCTACCACTGCCCGCACCTGCCCGATGCGCCGCTGGCCGCCTGGCGCCGCCAGTGCGACTGCCGCAAGCCCGCCCCCGGCATGCTGCGGCGCGCCGCGCGCCACCTGAAGCTCGAGTTGTCCGCCTGCGTGATGGTGGGCGACAAGCCCACCGACATCCTGGCCGGCCGCGCCGCGGGCGTGGCCGCGTGCATCCGCATCGCCGATGCGATCGACCACGCGTCCTGCGACGTCGCCGACGCGCCCGCCGACTTCACCTGCGCCACCCTCGCCGACGCCGCGCGCTGGCTGCTGGAGCACGAGGAAACGCGTCTGGCCTGAGCGCGGACGATCGGTTCGAGTCTCAGCGGCTCGCTTCCCAGGCGTCGACCAACTCGTCGCGCGACAGCACCGCCGTGCCGAACGACTGCACCGCAAGCCCCGCGGCGACGTTGGCCCAGCGCATCGCCTGCAATGCGTCGTCGCCTTCGGCCAGGCGCCAGGCCAGGGTCGCGAGCACGGTGTCGCCGGCACCCGTCACGTCGTGCACCTCGCGAACGTGCGCGCGCTCGTGCGTGACGCCCGCGTCGTCGAACAGCGTCATGCCGCCGTCGCCGCGCGTGAGCAGCAGATGGCGGCAGTCCAGGCGCGCGCGCAACGCATCGACGAGCCGCGCGCGCGCCGATTCGTCCGCCGTCTCGCCGATCTGCGCATCCAGCGCCGCGAGGTTGGGCTTGAGCAGCGTCGCGCCGGCGTAGCGCGTCCAGTCGCCCCCCTTCGGATCGACCAGCACCCGCTTGCCCGCGGCGCGCGCCGCCGCCACCAGGGGCTGGCAGTCGGACAACGCGCCCTTGTCATAGTCCGACAGCAACACCAGGTCGTGCACCCGCAGCGCCAGTGCGAAGCGCTCCGCCAGCCGCGCGCGCATCGCCGGCGGCGGCGGCGCCTCGAAGTCGGCGCGCAGCATCTGGTGATGGCGCGAGACGCAGCGGATCTTGGCGATCGTCGACCAGTCCGGATCGACGACGCAGTCGAACGCGACACCCGCGCCGTCCATCAGCGCACCCAGGCGCTGGCCGTCCGCGTCGTCGCCCACCAGCGCGATCAGGCAGACGGCCGCGCCCAGAGACGCGAGATTGGCAGCGACGTTGGCTGCCCCGCCCGGGCGCTCGTACCGCCGCGTCACGCGCAGCACCGGCACCGGAGCTTCGGGAGAGATGCGGTCGACGCTGCCGTCCCAGTAGCGGTCCAGCATGGCGTCGCCGACGACGAGTATTCGGGCAGCATTCACCCCGCCATCGTCGCACGCCGGCCCGCCTGCTCGACAAGGAAGCCCGGTACCGGGCCTCCACGCCCGAATTCGCTCGCGGCTTGTCAGTCGCGAAAAACTTGCGCTAGAATGGCAGGCTTCGCGGTATCCCCCTCGTGGGAATTGCTGAAACGCCGGTGTAGCTCAGTTGGTAGAGCAGCTCATTCGTAATGAGAAGGTCGAGGGTTCGACTCCTTTCTCCGGCACCAAAATTATCGTTATAAATCCACGAGTTATAACGAACGAAAAAGCCGACCTCGGGGTCGGCTTTTTCGTTGTGGCGTCATTCTCGATGACAGTCGTCGAACGATGGGCATCGCGATGACGGTGACGAGCGAAGTTGGGCACGCTGCGGCGGCGCGCGCCAAGGCAGTCCGGAGGGAATGGAACGGGAGTCCCTGAACCGGACGTACTTCGCCGGGCCTTGGCAAGACTCACCGGCCAACAGCGCGGCGATCCAGCCCGCCTGCGACGCAGCCGCACATCCGCACGATCGGCGACTGCCCAACCGTTCCTCAAGCAGCCTGATCTGCCTGGAAATCGTCCCCCGCGAGACATGTCGATGTCTCGGCGGCACGCCAGAGGCCGCCATCCTTCGGCACGGCCAAGAAGGCGTGCCGGTCGTGCAGGTTCAGCCGCGACCATCATGGACTGGCGGGGAAGGCGACCGCGCTTCGAGGTGTTTCATGCCAGTCCCTCGGGATCGGCGCGGGCATCCGCCAGAGGCTTCGTGGTGTCCAGCCCCAACAGCATCTTGCGAAACGTACTGGCCGCGGCCGACAGTCGCTTTTGCGTGCGATGCAGCACATACCACTGGCGCACGACAGGGAAGCCTTCCACCGGCAGTACCACCAGGCAGCCCGCCTGCAGTTCGAGCTCGATGGTCTGCACGGAGACCACGCCCAGTCCCAAGCCGGCGCGCACGGCCTGCTTCAAGGCCTCGTTGGTGCCGAACTCGCAACCCGCGCGGCAGGCCACGCCATGCGCTGCGAAGTGGCGTTCCATCGCGGCCCGCGTGCCCGAGCCGGACTCGCGCACGACGAGCGTTTCCTCGGCCATGCGTTGCAGCGGAATGGCCCGCTGCGCCGCCAGCGGGTGCCCGGGCGCAGCAATGACGACCAGCGGGTTGTCCATGAAGTGCTGGGCCACCACGTCCAGCATGTCCGGCGGCTGGCCGGTGATCGCCAGGTCGGTGCTGTTGTCCGCCAGGGCAGACAGCACGGACTCGCGGTTGGCGACGTGCAGGCTCACGCGCACACCCGGGTAGCGCCGGTTGAAGTCGGCAATCAGGTCGGGCAGGAAGTAGTTGGCGGTGGAGACCACGGCCAGTCGCAGCAGGCCGCGTTCGAGGCCCCGCAACTGGTCCATCGCGTCGTTCAGGTCGACCATGCGCGCGGCGATGTCACGTGCGTGTCCGCGCAGTTCCTGCCCCGCCTCGGTGAGGAACATGCGTTTGCCCACCTGCTCGAGCAGCGGCAGCCCGATCTGCTCTTCCAGTTGCTTCATCTGCATCGAAACCGCAGGCTGCGTCAGATGCAGCTCGGCCGCAGCGCGAGAAATGGAGCCGCAGCGTGCCACGGTTTCGAAGATCTTCAGATGTCGCAGGGTGATGTGCATCGCGTCCGCAAGGCTCTCTTGTCGCCGGGGCGCATGTTAGCAAGCCGCCTCCGGTGGGGGCCGAACGACTGTTCCGCACAACACCCCCACCGGGCAGCGTCGGCGAAACCGTGATGGCGTGGCCTCAGCCGAGCCTGGCCGTGGCCTCCAATGCCACGATGCCATCGGGCCCCTGAGCCTGCAGGCTGACCGTGTCCTGCACCGGGGTGGCCAGCAGCCGCACCGGCCCCCCGTCGAACAGCGGCGCCACGCCGCGAAAGCTGAAGCCCACGACAGGCCGTGCAGTGGACTGCCGCACCAGTTGCAGCAGCAGGACGGCGGTCAGCGGGCCGTGCACCACCAGGCCCGGATAGCCTTCGACATCGACGGCATAGTCGCGGTCGTAGTGGATGCGGTGGGCGTTGAAGGTCAAGGCCGAGAAGCGGAACAACAGCCGCGGGTCGGGCTGCAGGGTGCGTGACCAGCTGCCCGCAGGGGGCGCGGGCAGTTCAGCCGGCTGCGGTGCGGCGATCGCGGCACCGGGCTCGCGGTAGACGATGTCCTGTTCCTCTTCCAGGCACAGCATGCCGTCCTGCTGGTAGCGGTAGGCGACGGTGACGAAAGCCAGCGGGCCGGACTTGCCCGACTTCATCACCACATTGCCGATGCGGCCCTCGCGCACGGCCGCGACGCCCACGCGCAAGGGCCGGTGCACCTGCATGCGGGCGCCGGCGAACATGCGCCGCGGATAGGGAATCGGCGGCAGGAAGCCGCCGCGCTGCGGGTGGCCGTCGGTATCGAGTGCGGCCTGCGGCGCGCGCGGCAGGAAGTGGAACCAGTGCCAGGGCAGCGGCAGCGCGTCGCCATCCACCAGCGGCGCAGCGGTCTCGTCGAGCATGGCCTGCGCGGCCTGCGCCTGCACCCAGGACAGCGGGTCGTGGACCTGCTCGGTGCGTCCTGTCCAGCTCGAGTAGTCGGTGTCCATCAGCGATTCCTATGCTGTCTTCAGAAAGTCTGCGGATAAGCGCGGGATTTCACCCGGGTGCCTGCCCCGCCGGCAAATCTAACCTCCCGTCATCCCATCCGGGCGCCATGCGGCCTTGCCGACAACGCCGTCGAGACTGCCCGTGCCAGATTCGCGTCCATCCGCCGACACCCCCAGCGCCAGTGGCAATGCCGATGCCGATGCCGAGGCCGAGGCCCATGCCAATCCCAATGCCAGCCCCGGCTCCCGGCCGCTGCAGGGCGTGCGCGTCATCGACGTCGGCAATTTCCTCGCCGGGCCCTATGCGGCGACCATCCTGGGCGAGT
>CAIMXF010000098.1 GCA_903845345.1 uncultured beta proteobacterium | reverse complement strand
TCACGCCCGACACGCTGGCCCGCGCCCACGCGCTGGGCCTGCGCCCGCGCGAGCGGCTCGACGACAACGACGCGCACGCGTTCTTCGAGACGCTCGGCGACTCCGTCGTCACCGGGCCGACGCGCACCAACGTCAACGACTTCCGCGCCGTGCTGATCGCGTCGGCGAGGACGGGCGCTCAGCCCAGGTAACGCTTCTCGAGGTGCGCCCGGAAGTGTGCCGGGTTCAGCGTCTCGCCCGACGCGCGCAGGCTCAGCTCGTCGGTGGTCCAGCGGCTGGCCTGCGTCCAGATGTTCTCGCGCAGCCAGTCGAAGACCGGGTTCAGGTTGCCGGCGCAGATCTGGGCGTCGAGGTCGGGGATCTGGCGGCGCATCGTGGCGAACCACTGCGACGCGTACATCGCGCCCAGCGAGTAGCACGCGAAGTAGCCGAACAGGCCCTCGGGCCAGTGCACGTCCTGCATCGGGCCGTCGCGGAAGTTGCCGCGCGTGTCGACGCCCAGCAGCTTCATCATGTGCTCGTCCCACAACGCGGGGATGTCGTCGACCTCGACCTGGCCCTCGATCAGGCCGCGCTCGATCTCGAAGCGCATGATGACGTGGGCCGGATAGGTGACCTCGTCGGCGTCGACGCGGATGAAGCCCGGCTGCACGCGCGTGAGCAGGCGCTGCAGGTTGGGCGTCTCGAGCGCGGGCTGGTGGCCGAACGCGTCGCGGATCAGCGGCGCGATGTGCGCGACGAAGCCGGGATGGCAGCCGACCTGCATCTCGAACGACAGGCTCTGGCTCTCGTGGATGGCCATCGAGCGCGCCTCGGCCACCGGTTGCCCCAGAAGCTCGCGCGGCAGGTTCTGCTCGTAGCGGCCGTGGCCGGTCTCGTGCACGGTGCCCATCAGGCTCTGCACGAACTCGTCGTCGCGGAAACGCGTGGTCAGGCGCACGTCTTCCGGCACGCCGCCCGAGAACGGGTGCGAGCTGACGTCGAGCCGGCCGCCGTCGAAGTCGAACTGCAGCACGCGCATCACCTGCTCGCACAGCGTGCGTTGCGCGGCGCGGTCGAACGGGCCTTGCGGCACCAGCGTGGGTTCGCTGGCCTGCTTCGCGGCGATCTGCGCGATCAGCCCCGGCAGCCATTGCCTGACCTCGCCGAAGATGCGCTCGATGGTCGCGCCGCGCATGCCGGGCTCGTAGCGGTCGATCATCGCGTCGTAGGGCGACAGGCCGCTCTTGTCGGCCAGATGGCGCGCCTCTTCGCGGCCGACCTCGAGCACCCCCTTCAGATTGGCGGCGAAGCCGGCCCAGTCGTTGGCCTTGCGCTGCGTGCGCCACGCGTATTCGCAGCGCGAGGTGGCAAGCGCGCGCCGCTCCACCAGTTCGGCCGGCAGCGCGTTGGCGGCGAACCAGTTGCGCTCGATCTCGCGCAGGTTGGCGCGCTGCGTGTCGCTCAGCGCCTCGTCCTGGGCACGAGCGATCTGGTCCTTCAGCGCCGGATCCGTGCGCATGCCGTGCATCAGCATCGCGATCTCGGCCAGCGCCTGGCCGCGCGCGGTGTTGCCCTTGGGCGGCATGTTGGCGGCCTGGTCCCAGCTGGCCATGCTTTGCAGGTGGCCGAGGCGGTACAGGCGCAGCCAGGTGGCGGCGAGGGCGTCGTAGGACGGCGTGGCGGTCGTTGTCATGGCTGTTTCCCTGAGGTCCGAGTCCGGCGGTGGCGGCCGGGTACGAACATTCTCGCCGCCGCGACGATGCTCCGCGCTCCCGGTTTGTACGACATCCCCCACTTGGGCGGGTCGCGCCGCGCAACGCAGCGGACACGCCGCACGCGCGCGGTTTCAGTCACCGAGCGGCACGTGGAAGCCGTGCGCCTCGAGCCACGGCCGCAGCATCGGCAGGAACCAGACGAGCGCCGTCGTGTAGGCGAGATAGCGCAGGAACTTGCCGACCGCCATGTACCCGACGCAGGGCCAGAACGGCAGCCGCAGCCAGCCGGCGACCGCGCACAGCGGATCGCCCACCACCGGCAGCCAGCTGAGCAGGCAGGCGCGCGTGCCGTAGCGCTCGACCAGCGCCCGCGCGCGCCGGCTGGCCGGCCCGGGCGGCTTCTTGTGCGCCAGGCCTTCGTAGGCGCGCTCCGCGCCGTAGCCGGTGGCCCAGCTGATCGCCCCGCCGATGGTGTTGCCGATGGTGGCGACGACGATCGCCCACCACATCAGCGACGGGTTCAGCAGCACCAGCCCGGCCAGCGCCGGCTCGGAGCCGAGCGGAAGCAGCGTCGCCGACACCAGCGCCACGACGAACAGCGTCAGCAGCCCGTACTGCGGCAAGGAGAGCCATGCAATGACGCCGGCGAACCAGTGATCCATGCGACCGCATTGTGCGCGACCCCGGCCGTCGGGTTGCTGAACGTGCGGATTCGCACGCGGCCGCGTCTGCCGGGCGACGGACGCGGCCGCGCCGTGCGGATATACTTCTGCCTCGTTTTGCAGCACCTCGGCCGTTCCCGAAACCGGCTCGACAACAGGTGCGCCGCCCACGCCTCCCCGGATCCCACACCCCATGCACATTGGCGCGATCGAGCTGCCGAATGCCCTGTTCGTCGCCCCCATGGCCGGGGTGACGGATCGGCCGTTCCGCATGCTCTGCAAGCGCCTCGGCGCGGGCTACGCGGTCAGCGAGATGGTGACGTCGCGCAAGGATCTCTGGCACACCCTCAAGACCTCGCGCCGCGCCAACCACGACGGCGAGACCGCGCCGATCTCGGTGCAGATCGCCGGCACCGACGCGCAGATGATGGCCGAAGCCGCCCGCTACAACATCGACCGCGGCGCGGCCATCATCGACATCAACATGGGCTGCCCGGCCAAGAAGGTCTGCAACAAGTGGGCCGGCTCCGCGCTGATGCAGGACGAGCCGCTGGCGCTCGAGATCGTCGAGGCCGTCGTGGCCGCGTGCGCGCCCGCCAACGTGCCCGTCACCCTGAAGATGCGCACCGGCTGGTGCGACACCG
>CAIMXF010000097.1 GCA_903845345.1 uncultured beta proteobacterium | reverse complement strand
TCAAGCCCGCGCTCGCGCGCGGCCAGCTGCGCACCATCGGCGCCACCACCTGGGCCGAGTACAAGAAGTACATCGAGAAGGATCCGGCGCTCACGCGGCGCTTCCAGAACATCCAGGTCGACGAGCCGAGCGAAGAGAAGGCCATCCTGATGATGCGCGGCGTCGCCAGCACGATGGAGAAGCACCACAAGGTGCAGATCCTCGACGAGGCGCTCGAGGCCGCGGTCAAGCTGTCGCACCGCTACATTCCCGCGCGCCAGCTGCCGGACAAGTCGGTGAGCCTGCTCGACACCGCTTCCGCACGCGTGGCCATCAGCCTGCACGCCGTGCCCGCCGAGGTCGACGACTCGCAGCGCCGCATCGAGGCGCTCGAGACCGAGATCGGGATCATCGCGCGCGAGTCCGCCATCGGCATTCCGACCGCGGAGCGCGAGGAATCCGTCAATGCGCTGCTGGTCGCCGAGAAGGATCGGCTGGCGTCGCTCACGAAGCGCTGGAACGACGAGAAGACACTGGTCGATCGTTTGCTGTCGCTGCGCGCGAAGCTGCGCGGCGACCTGAAGCCGATCGAAGGCACGGGCAGCGCGCTCGAGGCCAGCGCCGACAAGGCCGCCGAGGCAAAGGCCACGCTGACAGACGGCGAGCGAACCGACGTGATGACCGAGCTGCGCGGCGTGCAGGCGGAACTCACCAAGCTGCAGGGCGAAAGCCCGCTGATGCTGCCGACGGTCGACTTCCAGGCCGTCGCCAGCGTCGTGGGCGACTGGACGGGCATCCCCGTGGGCCGCATGGCCGCCAACGAGATCGACACCGTCCTCAAGCTGCCCGCGCTGCTGGGCAAGCGCGTGATCGGCCAGGATCACGCGATGGAGATGATCGCCAAGCGCATCCAGACCTCGCGCGCCGGCCTCGACAACCCGAGCAAGCCGATCGGCGTTTTCATGCTGGCCGGCACGTCCGGCGTCGGCAAGACGGAGACGGCCATCGCGCTGGCCGAATCGCTGTACGGCGGCGAGCAGAACCTGATCGTCATCAACATGAGCGAGTACCAGGAGGCACACACCGTCTCGTCGCTCAAGGGTGCCCCCCCGGGGTATGTCGGCTACGGCGAAGGCGGCGTGCTGACCGAGGCCGTGCGCCGCAAGCCGTACAGCGTGGTGCTGCTCGACGAAGTCGAGAAGGCGCACCCGGACGTGCACGAGCTGTTCTTCCAGGTCTTCGACAAGGGCTGGATGGAGGACGGCGAAGGGCGCTCGATCGACTTCCGCAACACCTTGATCCTGCTGACGACCAACGCGGGCACCGACATGATCGCCAACCTCTGCAAGGATCCTGACCTGATGCCCGATCCCGAAGGCATGGCCAAGGCGATCCGCGAGCCGCTGCTCAAGATCTTCCCGCCGGCGCTGCTGGGTCGTCTCGTCACGATCCCGTACTACCCGCTGTCCGACGAGATGCTGGGCAAGATCGTGGCGCTGCAGCTCAATCGCATCAAGAAGCGCATCGAGGCGCGCTACAAGATGCCGTTCAACTACGACGCGGACGTCGTCAAGCTGGTGGTCAGCCGCTGCACCGAGAGCGAGTCGGGCGGCCGCATGATCGACGCGATCCTCACCAACACGATGCTGCCGGAGATCTCGCGCGAGTTCCTCACGCGGACGATGCAAGGCAACCCGATCAAGGGCGTCCAGGTGACGACCCGGGACAACGAATTCGCCTACGACTTCGAGTGAGGCGCCCGATGGCGCGCGCCCTCGTCAACGCCGGCGCGCGCCGGCCAGGAGATGCAGATGCCGTGGTACTCAGCCAACTACACGAAGGAGTATGACCGCGCCAAGGCGGCGCTGGCGCAGTCCGGCTTCGACGCCGGTTTCGCCAGGCTCAGCGCGGGCCTGGGCAAGGCGATGGGGACGGCCGGGTTCGAGGCGGCGGGCGCGGCGTCGTTCGACGAGTTGCGCACCTGGCTGTCGACGCCGCGTGCCGGTGATCCGCCGTCGGCCAGCGAGGCCACGCGCCTGCTCGACGCCGTCGGGGCCACGCCCGCGATGACCGCGGCCGAGCGGCAGCGCGCCGCGGCGGTCAAGATGCTGCGCCACACCTACCTCGTCAGGCAGCGCGGCGGCCAGTCCACCTGGATGCTGTCGCTGCCGGACGCCTTCACCGACTGGCCCGAGGCCGCGCTCGCCGGCATCACCGCCGACGCGGCCAAGACGCTCCTGCGCAGCAGCAACGAGCACTTCTCGGGCGTCGACCTCAAGAACCTGTCCGACGGCATGCAGGACTCGCTGCGCTGGGCCCAGAAGGCGCTGTTCGTGCTGGGCCAGCTCAATGGCAGCGGCCAGGGCAAGGCCGACGCCATGACGCTGGTGCGCCGCTGGTTCGCCGAACCAGGCACGTCGGACGCCGACGTGGCCGCCGCGGGCGCCACGCTGATGCGCGGCTTCAAGACCATCAGCGCCGCGCTCAACCGCAACCAGGTCGTGCTGACCGACTTCGTGCCGCTGCGCGCGGCGCCTGCGGGCAGCGACGAGGAGGGCTTCCTCGACAGCGAGGCCTTCGTCTTCGCGCTGCAGGCACGCGAGCGCCTCGACGTCGTCTACATCGAGCGCGACTTCTTCCGGCCCGGCGGCACCGTGGCCGGCAAGGGCAACTGGGCGCGCATCCTGGTGCACGAGATGTCGCACCTGGTCGTGGGCACCACCGACGTGCCGGCCGGCGCGGATTCGCGCTATGCCTGGTACGGTATCGCGCCCAACCCCAACTTCACCGCGGCCAAGGCGCTGACCAATGCCGACAACTGGGCGTTCTTCGCGGCCGATTGCGCGGGCGCCCTGAGCCCGGGCGAGCGTGCGGCCGCGCTGGTCGTACGCTGATGCGCGGGCTCGCCGGCGCCGCGGCGGCTTCGCTGCTGCTCCTGGCCTGCGCACGGGCGGCGATGCCCGCCGTCGCCGCTGATCCTCCGCCTGGCCCGACATCCGGCCCGGCGGCCCAACCAAGGAATTCCGCCATGTCCCCTTCCGAAGCTCCGCTCGCTCCCCGTGCCAGCCGGCGTCCGCCGCGCCGCGTCGAGCCCGTCGTGCACGCCGGCGTGCGCTACGAGCAGGTCATCGGCAAGGCGTTGCCCGAGCAGGACGACACCGGCCGCTACCTCGCCGCCTACGATGTCGCCACCGGCCAGTTGCTGTGGGGCGTGAAGGTCTACGACACGCCGCACATCGCCGAGCTCGAGCGCGACGTGCAGGCGGTGTTCTTCGCCAGCATGCAGCTCGACGCCGCCGGCACCTCGCTGCTCATCGCCAACGAGCGCGGACGCCAGTTCGCGGTCGAGCTCGCCAGCCACGCCGTGCGCGAACTGCCCGCCGCCACGGCCAACTGAACGCGGCCGCCGCCGCGGCAGCGAACGATCGGGACGCGGCGCCATGGTCGACTGGAACCGCAAGTTCAGGAGCGAATACGACGCCGCGCGCCGCGTGCTGGCGTCGGCCGCGGCGTTCGAGCCCGGCTGGCAGCCCACGATCGCGCAGCTCGCGCTGCTGATGGGGCGGGACGGCTTCGACGTCGCGCGCGCGGACGTGCTCGACGACCTGCGCCGGCGCGCCACCCAAGGCACCGACACCACGCGCGTCGACGAGGCCGACGGCCTGCTGCGCGCAAGCGCGACGGCGGGCGAGGGCGGACTCGTCGCGGAGGACGCGCGTGCGCGTGCCGCGGCGTTGAAGCTGCTGCGCCACGTGCACCTCGAGGTGCGTGCGGGCAGCCGCGGCGTGTGGGTCGTCGCGCTGCCGGTCGCGTTCACCGACTGGCCCAGCGCCCAATTCGCCGATGAGGCCGCCACGCTGGCGGGCGCCCGACAACTGCTGGCCGAAAGCCGCGAGCATTTCGACGCCGCGCAACGCCGCTGGCTCGGTACCGCGGCGTTGCAGGGGCTCGGCTGGTGCCAACGGGCGGCCATGGTGCTGGCCGACGCGCGCCGCGCACGCGGGAGCGCCCGCGCGGAGCGCGAGCACGCGCGCGCGCTGGTGCGATGCTGGTTCGCGGAAGCCGGCGCCAGCGAGGCCGTGCTCGACACGCTGGTGGCCACGCTGGTGCGCGGCTTCAAGGACATCGTCGCCGCGCTCAATCGCGGCCGCTTCGTGATCACCGACTGGGTGCCGCTGCGCGGCGCTCGGGGGCAGGAGGCCGAGTTCCTGCGCACGGAGGCGTTCGCGTTCCGCGCGCGCAGCGAGGGCATGGACGTGGTCTACGTCGAGGGCGCGTTCTTCGACGACCTCGCCGGCAACGTGCTGCGCGGCCAGGCCAACTGGACCCGCATCCTCGTGCACGAGCTGTCGCACCTGGTCTGCGGCACGCACGACGTCAACGACGGACAGGCGCGCTACGCCTGGGCCGGCATCGGGCCGCACTCGGGCTATCCGAGCACGGCGACGATCCGCAATGCCGACAACTGGGCCTTCTTCGCGGCGGACTGCGCGGGCGCGCTGACGCCGGGCCAGCGCGAGACGGCGCTCAGGAAGACCTGAGGCGCGTCATTGCGGCGCGTCGGTGGCCAGCTTCGCGGCCATCTTGCAGACGCGGTCGACCTGGTTGGCGCCGCGGGTGCCTGGCTCCACGGGCCGCAGGTCGAACTGGCCCGCGGTCTCCTCCGAGCGCCGGCGCGCGGCACAGTCGACCACGGCGAAGAGGGGCTGGTTCAGGATGGCCGTCGTGCCGTCGCTGAGGTAGGGCGTGAAATAGACGAAGTGCACCAGGCCGTCGCGCATCTTCAGGCTGGGCGCGTAGATGTCATAGACGAGGTTGTCCGAGCCGACCTGGGACTCCGGCACGGGCGCGCTGAAGTCGACCGGCACGGGCGTCGGTCCCGGCGGCATCGGCCGTTGCGCCAGCTTGCACGCCATCTCGGCCTGGCGCGCCTGCGGGCTGCCTTCGGTGATGGGCTGCAGGTCGTGACGCTCCGGCGTTCCTTCCGAGCGCTGGCGGTGCGCGCAGTCGACGACCGCCGGGCTGGGTTCCTGCGAGTAGCTCCCGCGGGCGAGGTAGCTGTAGTAGACGAGACCGTCGCGCACCTGGATCGTGTTGCGGTCGATGCGTGCGCCAGGAAAGTAGGTCACCCAATCCGTGCTGGTGGGCGTGGCGGCGGCGACATGGGTGCGCGTCCCTCGCCCCGCGAGCCGGCACGCGAAATCGAGCTTGTAGGCCGACTGGGTGCCCTCGAAGATCGGGCGCAGGTCCAGCGTACCGCGTACCACGTCGCCGGAGCGGCGGCCCTCGCAATCGACTGCACCTTCCACGGGCTTGTCGAAGACGGCAGGGCGGCCGTTCGACGGGCGTTCGCGATAGCTGAAGTGCACCACTGCTCCGTCGATCCGGACCGAGTCCGCATCGATCTCGTGGATCGTGAGTGGATCCGACAGATAGGACTGCCAGCTCTCCGCGTGAGCCGCCACGGGCAGCGCGAGGCACAGGGCGGCGAACGAGGAGATGGAGCGGAAGCGGGCGTTCATCTTGATGGTGGCATCGACGTTGCGGCGATTGTGCCTGCAGACGCCTGCCTCACATCGGCTTGAACAGGTGCACATACGCCCGGCTCACGGGCAGCTCGTCCTTCCACCCTGCGATGCGCACGAACAGCCGGCTCGCTTCGTCGCGGCGGGTGCCGGCCAGGTGCGCAAGGTTGACGATGGTCGAGCGGTGCACCTGCCAGAACTGCTGGCCGTCGAGCTGCGCGGCCAGTTCGGCGATGGGCGTGCGGATCAGGTACTCGGACTGCGCGGTGCGCACGCAGGTGTACTTGTCGTCGGCGTGGAAGAACATCACGTCGGCGACCGCGACCTGGTGCGTCAGTTCGCCCTGGCTCGCGCGGATCCAGCGCAGCGGCGCCGCAGCGGGCACCGGCGACGCCTGCAGGGTGCGCAGCGCGCGGGCGAGGCGGGCGTCGTCGGTCGGAAGCGTGTCCGCGGCCGCGCGCGGCTCGAGCGCGCGCTGCAGGCGTTCGACGGTACGCGCCAGTCGTTCGGCCGTCACCGGCTTGAGCACGTAGTCCAGCGCCTCGGCGTCGAACGCGGTGAGTGCGTACTCGTCGTAGGCGGTCACGAACACGACGCGGGTCAGGCCTTCGATGCCGCCGGCCACCTCCAGGCCGGTGAGGCCGGGCATCTGGATGTCGAGGAAGGCGATGTCGGGCTGCAGTTCGGCGATCTGCGTCGCGGCCTCGAGGCCGTTGCGCGCTATGGCGACGATCTCGAGTTCGGGCCACTGGCTGGCCAGCTGGTCGCGCAGGTAGTGGGCGAGGTGGACTTCGTCGTCGGCGATGAGGGCGCGGGGCATGTCGATCGGAGTGGGTTGTGGGCTGGGACGGTCAGGCGGCGGTCGCGGCCTGCCAGGGGATGACGATGCAGGCGCGCGTGCCGGCGCCGGCGTCGACGTCGGAGAGGGTCAGTTGCGCGGACGTGCCGAAGCCGGCCTGCAGGCGTTCGCGCAGGTTGGCCAGTGCGATGCCGTTGCCGTCCGGGCCCCCGGCCACGCTGCGGCGCGGGCGGCGGGCGGCGACGGCCAGGCCGGCGCCGTCGTCCTCGACGCAGACCTGCAGCGAGTCGCGTCCGTCGACCACCCGCCGCGCCGCCTTGACGCGCACCGTGCCGCCGTCGACCTGCGGCTCGAGCCCGTGCTTGACGGCGTTCTCGATCAGCGGCTGCAGCACCAGCGGCATCAGCGCGGCCTGGCACAGCGCGTCGTCGACCTCGATCTCGAAGCGCAGCCGGTCGCCCATTCGCGTCTGCATCAGCTGCAGGTAGCGGCGCGCCAGGTCGAGCTCGACGGCCAGCGTGCTGCGGTCGTGGCGCAGGCCGCCCAGCGACGCGCGCAGGTAGTCGGTGAGCGCCTCCAGCATGTGCTTGGCACGCGGCGCGTCGGCATCGACCAGGCTGATGACGTTGGCCAGCGTGTTGAACAGGAAGTGCGGTTCCATCTGGCCTTGCAGCAGGCGCAGCTGTGCTTCGTTGGCGCGCATGCGGCTCTTCATCTCCTTGTGGCGCAGCGAGAAGTACACATGGAACATCGCACTCATCAGCAGCGAGACCACGACCAGCGAGATGACCATGCCCGAGGTCAGTCCCGAGAACAGTGGAAGGCGTCCGTAGATGAGCGCGATTCCGATGGGCCAGCCGATGGCCGTTCCCAGCAGCGGCACGGCGCTGAAGAACACGGTGCGCTGCCAGCCGACCAGCGTGCGCAGCCACGCCGTGCCGAACAGCTTGAGTATCGACTTGAACAGGCCCTGGATCGTGAAGCTGATGACGGCCGCGACCACATAGTTGCGTCCCAGCCAGAGCGCCCAGGCGCCCGGATCGAGCCAATCGGCCGCGGTGCGCGCCGTCGCGACGAAGCCGATCAGCGTGAACACGAGGGCGAAGCCGCCGGCCCAGGCGGCGGTGAAGAATATCTGCCAGCCGACAGCGGGCGGTGGCGCCTCGGCCTCCAGCCAGTTGCGCCACGAGGCGCGCATCGTAGGGAGCAGGGCTTGCCGCGAGAGGGTATTCGTCATGCCTGCAGTGTAGGCAGCGGCCCGCAGGCGCGCGAACGGCCGGGGACGGATCGCCAGCCAGGCCGACGAATCGACAGCCGCCGGCGCGAGCGGCGCCGCGCGGCGGGCCGCCCGTAGAATTGCCCCCCACCGAACACGCGACGACAGAGACTCCTCCATGCAAGTCAAGGCATCCGCCTTCAAGGCCTACGACATCCGCGGCATCGTCGACGATGCGCTCGACGACGCCTTCGCCGAGCATCTGGGCCGCGCCTTCGGCAGCGAGGCCGTGCGCCTGGGCGAGAAGGCGGTCGCGGTGGGCCGCGACGGCCGAGTTTCGGGCCCGCGGCTGGTGGCCGCGCTGATCAAGGGGCTGGCGTCCACCGGCCTCGACGTCGTCGACATCGGCGCCGTCACCACCCCGATGCTCTACTACGTGGCCGCCACGCGGGGCAAGCACGGCTGCCACTCGGGCATCCAGGTGACCGGCAGCCACAACCCGAAGAACTACAACGGCTTCAAGATGGTGCTGGCCGGCCGCGCGATCTACGGGGACGACATCCAGAAGCTGCGCGAGCGCATGCACAACGAGGACTACGCGACGGGCACGGGCCGCGTCGCGACGATGGACATCCTCGCCGAGTACACGCACCGCATCGTCGGCG
>CAIMXF010000096.1 GCA_903845345.1 uncultured beta proteobacterium | reverse complement strand
TGGACCAGATCATCCTCGACAAGAAGGAATGCACGTACACGTACTTCGCCGATCCGATGTACGTGTTCATGGACAGCGAGTACAACCAGTTCGAGGTCGAGTCCGAGAACATGGGCGACGCCATCAACTACCTCGAGGACAACATGCCCGTCGAAGTGGTGTTCTACGACGGCAAGGCCATCTCGGTCGAGCTGCCCACCAGCGTCGTGCGCGAGATCACCACCGAACCGGCCGCCAAGGGCGACACCTCGGGCAAGGTCATGAAGCCGGCGCGCATCGCCACCGGCTTCGAGATCTCGGTGCCGTCGTTCGTCGAATCGGGCGACAAGATCGAAATCGACACGCGCACCCACGAGTACCGCAAGCGAGTCTGAATGTGGGCCCCACGGTCGCTGACGCTCCAGCAGTGACAGCCCCACGGTCGCTCGCGCTCCAGCAGTGACAGTCCCACGGTCGCTCGCGCTCCCTGCCCCCGAGGGGCTGGCCGCGAGCAGACCGGCAAAGCCGGACCTGCCGCTCCCTTGAACTTCGTTTGAGACGGGTGAGCGGCAGCGCCGGAGCCGAAGGGCACGACGCGTGGCGATCCAGCGCCTGCAGGCTGATGCCGCAGGCGCTTTTTCTTTGTGCCCGCACAATCGAGCGCATGAAGCCCGAACCCATCGTTCCCGCCGAGGTCGACTTCAGCGATCCGCTGTCGCCGCAATCGCCGCGCTTCGACGACCGCTACCACGCCGCGTACGGTGCGTTCGAGCAGGCGGCGCACGTGTTCCTGGGCGGCAACGACCTGCCTGCGCGCTGGCAGGGGCGCGCGGCGTTCACGATCCTCGAGACCGGCTTCGGCCTGGGCAACAACTTCCTCGCGACCTGGGCCGCGTGGCGGGCCGATCCGCAGCGCTGCGCGCGGCTCCGTTTCGTCTCCATCGAAAAGCATCCGCTGCGCGTCGATGACCTGCGGCGCGCGCTCGCCGGCTCCAGCCAGCCCGGGCTCGCGGCGCAGTTGTGCGATGCCTGGCCGCCGCTGACGCCCGACCTGCACCTGCTGTCGTTCGACGACGGCCGCGTCGAGCTGCTGCTGGCGCTGGGCGACGCCGCCGAGCGGCTGCGCGAGATCGTCGCCAGCGTCGATGCGTTCTTCCTCGACGGCTTCGCGCCCGATCGCAATCCGCAGATGTGGTCGCCGGGCCTCTTCAAGGCCTTGTCGCGACTGGCCGCACCCGGCGCCACGGCGGCGACATGGAGCGCCGCGCGCGCGGTGCGCGACGGCCTGCAGCAGGCCGGCTTCGCGTGGCACGCGGCCGACGGCATCGGCGGCAAGCGCCACATCACGCTGGCGCGCTTCGCGCCGCGCGCGCCGCTGCACAAGCCCGTGGCGCGCACCGGCGATCCGCGCGTGAAGACGGTGGCCATCGTCGGCGGCGGGCTCGCCGGCGCGGCGTGCGCGCGCTCGCTCGCGCGCGAGGGCCTGCGCTGCACGGTGTTCGATCGACACGCGCAGCCCGCGAGCGCGGCCTCGGGCAACGTCGCGGGCCTGTTCCACGGCGTTTTCCATCCCGACGACGGCATGCACGCGCGCGCGCACCGCGCGGCCGCGCTCGCCGCGCGCGAGGCGGTCGCGCAGGCGATCGCCGCGGGCATCGTGGGCCAGTGCGCAGGCCTGGTGCGGTTGACGCCGGAGCACGCCGACGCCGCACCGCTGGCCGCGCAGCTGGCCCGCAGCGGCCTGCCCGACGACTACCTGCAAGCCTGGTCCGCCGACCAGGTGCAGGCCGCCGGCGGCCCCGAATGCGCCGCGTGGTTCTATCCCGGCGGCGGCTGGGTGGCGCCCGCCGAACTCGCACGCTGGTGGCTGCGCGGCGACGACATCGCCTGGCGCGGCGGCATCGCGGTGGCGCGCCTGCAGCGGCACGACGACGGCTGGCACCTGTTCGATGTCTCCGGCACGCTGCTCTCGGTCACCGATGCCGTGGTGCTCGCCAACGCCGGCGACGCGACGACGCTGTGGTCGCGCGCCACCGACGCGCGAGGCCGTGCGCTCGCCGCCGACGCCCACTGGATCGCCCCGCTCGCGGCCACGCGCGGCCAGGTCAGCATCGTCGCCGCGGACACGCCCGGCCTGCGCGCGCCGGCCTGGCCGATCGCCGGCTCGGGCTACGCGCTGACGCTGAAGGACGGCGCGGTGATGTGCGGCGCCACGACCCACGCCGACGACCCCGACACCGACGTCCGCCTCGCCGACCACGCGCACAACCTGCGCCAGCTCGCGGCCATCACCGGTTCGCGTCTGCAGGTGGCGGCGCCGGAGTGGGTCGCCACCGCCGACGACGACGAGCACCTCGCCGCCGTGCTCGTCGCGCACGGCCGGCTGCACGGCCGCGTCGGCTGGCGCGCGACGTCGGCCGACCGCCTGCCG
>CAIMXF010000095.1 GCA_903845345.1 uncultured beta proteobacterium | reverse complement strand
CGGCGAACCGCTCTCCCACGGTTTCGATGACGTCCGGCGACGCCGCCGCGCCATTGACGCACAGTGCCGTCGCTGCAGCCTTCATGCAAGCGGCGGACAGCGGCGCTCCCCAATGAACCTCGTCGAACTTGTGGCGATTCATCCTGTCCCTATCTTGTCGGTCTGGAAACTGCCGTTCCCTTGCAAGCGCGCGATCCTGCGAGACGTGAGCCGCCGCGGAAGGTCGTTGGCGGTCGACGAGCAGCAGACTCGATTCGTCCGGCACGCTTCGTCCGGGCGAGCCAACGCCGGGCTGGCCCGCCGACATCGTACTCAGTACTGGCCTATCCCAAGTGCATCGGACCGGCGCCCACGAGCCCGATCAAGCCGATGGCGATCAGGTAGATCGCGACGATGTAGTTCAGCATCCTCGGGACCACCAGGATGAGAATGCCGGCGAGCAGGGAGATGATCGGGGTCAGCCCGAGATGGAGATTCATAAGTGCTTTCTTGGTTGCCGCGCGCCTGTGACGTCGAAAGCGTCACAACGACCGCGCGTCAATTCGCTTGGCACGTGGCGGACCCGCCGAGCATGGCGCGTGCATCGAGTTGCCGCGACCTGCCGGCCGGCCGCCCGGGTCTAGGATGCCTCGGCGCTCTTGCCCGCATCGGCGCCCACCAATGCGAGGATCTGCTGCACGAGATTGAGGGGCTTGAGCGGCTTGGCGCAATGCGCATCGAAACCGCACGCCAACGCCAGTTCGCGGTCCTGCTCGCGGCTGAACGACGTCAGCGCGATGGCCGCGATTCGAGAGCGCCCGCCGATCGGCCTGGACGGCGACGACTCCCCCTGGCGAACTTCGCGGATCAGGTCATAGCCATCCTTGTCCGGCATGCCGATGTCGCTGATCAGGACATCCGGTCGTTGCTCGTCCAGCAGCGAGAGCGCCTCCTGCACGGTGGATGCACAACGAACTGCCGCGCCGCGGTCGCCGAGGATGATCTTGAGCATCGCGCTGGCCTCGCTATCGTCGTCGACGACGACCAGATCCAGGCCCGCCAACGGGAGCTCCGAGGTGTGGACCGGATCCAGTTCGACCAGGCCGTCGGCTCCCGCCTCGGCGTTGCTCGCGCGCTCTTGCTCGACCGGCAGCCAGAAAGTGAACGTGGATCCATGCCCGAGGCCCTCGCTGTGCACGGAGATCGTTCCCCCATGCGCCTCCACGAGCTGCTTGACGATGGCAAGCCCCAGGCCGAGGCCTCCGCGATGCCGGTTGCTCGGCGCATCGCTCTGTGCGAAGCGGTCGAACACGAAGGGCAGGAAGTCCGCCTCGATGCCCGCTCCCATGTCGGTGACCGACACCCGCAGGCCCGCCTCCTCTTCGGCAAGCCGGACCCGGATGGTGCTGCCTTTCGGCGAGAACTTGATCGCGTTGCTGAGCAGGTTCCAGGTGACCTGCTGCAGCCGGGAGGCGTCGGCTTCGATGCGACGGTAGCCGGCCTGCAGCTGCAGGTCGACGTCGATCGACTTCTCGTCCAGCGACGGCTGCATCGCACCGATGGCCGACGCGATCTCCTCGGCGGGATCGATGGACGAAAAGGTCAGCGGCAGCTTGCCGAGATTCAGGCGCGACATGTCGAGCAGGTCCGAGATCATGCGCGCCTGGGTCTTGCCGTTGCGCTCGATGGCCGCCAGGCCGCGCATCGCCTCGTCGGTGCCCCCGCGCATGCGCAGGACATGAGCCCAGCTGAGGATCGCGTTGAGCGGCGTTCGCAGTTCGTGCGACAGGATCGCGATGAAGTCGTCCTTGAGCCGGCTCACCTGTTCGGCCTCGACGCGTGCGACGCGCTCGCGCTCCAGCCATTGGAGCCGGCGTTGCTCCAGGTCACGCCGCTCCGAGACGTCCGTCGCCACGACCATCGACACCCCCGGCTCGATCTTCGAGGCAACGCTGCATTCGAGGTAGATCGTTTCGCCATTGGGCCGGCGCATCGGCACGTCCTGGCTCCTGGACGGAGCGTCGGTTTGCGCGAACAGCGCGTCGATGCGCTCCTCCCACTCGGTCGAGACGAAGCTGCCCAGGGGTTGTCCAACCACCTCGTCGACGTCGCGCATGAGCATCGCCAGCATCGCCGGGTTCGCGCCGACGACGATGCCGTCGCGATCCAGCAGCACGATGCCGCTGGGCGCCTGCGCGTAGATGGTGCGGAATTTGGATTCGCTGAGCTGAGACGCGTCACGGAGTTGCTCGGCCTGCTTGTCGAGTTCCGCGTAGAGGGCGACCACGCCCCGGTTCGTCTCCTCCAGTTCTTCCTGGAGCAGCAGGTTGAGCCGGGTCTGATCGGCCAGGGCTTCGGAGACGCGCTCGAACGCTTCGGCGGATATCCGGGTGTCGTCGTCCATGTTCAACCTCGCTTCACGACCACAACGGTGACGTCGTCCCGTCCGCGCGCGTGCTCGCGGATCAACCAGCCGGCGACAACCGCTGGATCGCACTGGATCAGGCCGGGGGCTTCGTCGAGCTTCCAGCGCGATGTCAGGCCGTCCGAATGAAGGATGACCAGCGCGTGCAACGGCCAGGCGTACGGGACGTCCTGCATCTTGCGGATCTGCAGGCCGAGCGCGCCGTGCTGCGACATCAGCGAACGATCTTCGACGCCCGAGATGATGCGACCCGCGATGTTGCCGGCACCGGCGAAGTCCAGCGTGCCGGCGCTCGCATCGAGCCTGGCCACGGCCATCGCCGCGCCCCGCGTGGAACGCATCGTCGGATGGGCCTGTTCCAGCACCGCCGCGGGCGACCCCGTCGAGCGCCTGAACGCCGCCATCGCCGCTTCGGCGGCCTCGGCCGCGGAGGACCCGTGCCCGAGGCCGTCCGCCAGCGCGACGCGCGCCTGGTCGCCGAGGATCTGCATTTCCCACGCGTCGCCGCTGACGGCTTCGCCGGGCGCAGCCAGGCAGATCCCGGCGTATGAGAAGCGTGCAGGCGCCTTCGCCGCGGTCGACGCCGCGCCATGGGGGACCCGCAACCGTGAGAGGATGACCGTGCCCTGGCCCGCGACCGAGAAGACGGAGAACTCGGTCGACAGCCGCTGCACCGCGCCGAAGCCGGTGCCGGGCGTGTTGCCGCTCGAGTAGCCGTCGCGCAGGCAGCGGCTGACATCGGCCATGCCCGGGCCGCTGTCGATCGACAGGATCTCGACATGGACTGCGTCGGCCGCGGCGTGGCAACCGATCAGCAGGCGGCCGCCACTGGCGTGGCGAACCAGGTTGGTCCCCAGCTCGGTGACCAGGAGCGCGATGCGGCCGCTCACCGTTTCGTCGAACCCGTGCACCAGGCAGAGCCGCGAAGCGGCGCGACGAGCCTCGCCCACCTGCGACGGCTCGGTCACCTGCACGTCGAGGTGAGGCGTCACGCTAGCGCCACCGCGTGATGGTCACGCAAGTGCCCTCTCCCACGACCGTCCGGAGTTCGAAGTCGTTGACGAGACGGCGGCTGCCCGAGAGCCCGATGCCCATGCCCGTGCCCGACGTCCAGCCATCGGTCAGCGCCAGGCCGGTGTCGGGGATGCCCGGGCCCCTGTCCTCGAAGGCCAGGCGCAGGCCGGCCTGGGAACCCTGCGACACGATCTCCCAGCGCATCTCGCCGCCACCGCCATAGACGATCGTGTTGCGAGAGAGCTCGCTCGCGGCGGTGATCATCTTGGTCTGGTCGACCAGGCTGAATTTGAGTTCCTGCGTGAGCCTGCGCACCAGTTGGCGGCACGCGACGATGTCGCGCTCCGCCGCCAGGGCCATCGACCCCGACCGGGATGGGCGGAGCGACTCAGTGACCACCGCGACTCCGCTCGTCTCCCGCCAGCAGCGCCATGCCACGCTCGACGTCCAGCGCCGTGCGCACGCCTTCGAGCGACAGGCCGAGTTCGACCAGCGTGATCGCGACGGCGGGCTGCATGCCCACGACGACCAGGGTCGCCCCCAGGATGGCCGAGATTCCGGAGATGCTGGCGAGGATGCGGCCGACGAACGAATCGACGACCTCGAGTGCGGAGATGTCGATCAGCACGCCTTGCGCCGCTGTCGTGGCGATGCGCTCCGCCAGATCGTCCTGGAGCGCGAGCGCGGTCTGGTCCAGCAGGTCGACCTGGATCGTCACCAGCAGCCGGCGACCCATCTTCAATATCGGGATCCGGTCCATGTCGGCCTCAGGGTGCGGGGGCCGAGACGACCCATCCGCCCTTCTTCAAGGCCATGGCCAAGGCATCTGCGAGGGTCGCCTTGGTGACCACGCTTTGCAGGTCGATGCCCAACTGGACGATGGTCTGCGCGATCTGCGGCCGGATGCCGCTGATGATGCAGTCCGCGCCCATCAGGCGGATCGCGGTGACCGTCTTGAGCAGGTGTTGCGCGACCAGCGTGTCGACGGTGGGCACGCCGGTGATGTCGATGATCGCG